>ONKP01000025.1 GCA_900318405.1 uncultured Eubacteriales bacterium
CCGGACAGCTTCTCCATAAGACTTCTTGCGTTCTTAGAATCCAGCGCACCCGTCGGTTCATCGGCAAGGATCATTTGAGGATGTAAGATCAGAGCCCTTGCTGCCGCAACACGCTGACGCTGGCCGCCGGACATCTTGGACGGAAACTTATCCAGAACATCAGTGATTTCCAGATAGTCAGCCAACTGCTTTAGCCGCTGGTTGCTTTCTGTTTCGGATACCCCATGCAAGGAAGTCGGAAGCAGGATGTTTTCCCTGCCAGTCAGGTTGTCCAGCAATTCAAAGTTCTGGAATAGATAACCAACTTTTTTGCCACGGTACTCTGCAAGAGCCTTTCCCTTGAGCGATTGCAGAGTATCGCCCTCCACCTGAATGCTTCCACCTGTGGGCTGAATTACAGTTGCAATACAGTTGAGCAGTGTGGATTTGCCGGAGCCGCTACTTCCCATAATGCCGAGAAACTCTCCAGGCATGACCTGAAAAGTGATTCCGTTTAGGGCTCTCGTCTGGTTGGGCAAAGTCCCATAGGCTTTGGTAAGATTTTCAATATTCAAAATTGGTTTCATGTGAATACCCCCTATCATTTGTAATAAAATGATAACATGGGAATATAGCAAAAACCACTTACAGTTGTTGTAAGGATTCAAGAGATAAGTGGCTGCTCAAGGGGGACGAGCATATATTTTGTAAGAGCATCAGGCGACAATGATAAAATATGCCGGACTGCATGGATAGCACCCTCGACAACCAGAAGCTCTGTCAGCTTATCCATCGCTTTCCGGTAAGCCCGCTCTGCACCGCTGGCTGTGCTTCCCTCAAACATAACCGCCAGGTCTTCAAAGAGCCAACACGCCCACAGGTCATGCAGATTGCCAACCGCTACCGGAAAGACCGTACCACTGGGGGAAATCAGTCCATTGTGGGAATTTTGGAACGGCAGGGAATGGGTAGAACAGCGGGAAGAAATGAACGACGGTCGGGATGCCTTTATCGCTCTGACACAAAAATATGTAGATGTGGAGGAACTGACTCAGACCATCGTGAACGAGTAAATCAAGAAGATCATCGTCTGTGCCCCGGACAAGTCCAGCGGCAAGCGCAAGCAGAAAGTGAAGATTTTCTTCAACTTCGTGGATGATGTGGATATTCCCGTTATTTCCGAACCTATCATCACGCAAACAACCTATGAACGCAGAAAAACGGCGTGACCTTTCAGGTCACACCGTTTTCTGCGACAAAATAGTTACTTCTCACTATTGAGCCTTGATTTTACTGGACTTGCGGGGATTAATGCTGTTATTCGAGCTCTATCGTTCCCGGAGGCTTCGAAGTGATGTCATAGAAGACACGATTGACGTGATTCACCTCGTTCACGATCCTGCTGGTGACCTTCTTCAGTACCGGATAAGGCACTTCCACGGCATCGGCCGTCATGAAATCGACCGTACTGACAGCACGGAGCGCAATGGCGTAATCATAGGTACGCTCATCGCCCATGACACCAACGGTGCGGAGATTGGTCAGCGCCGCGTAGTACTGGTTGGCGATCTTGTTGATGCCTGCGGCATCCATCTCCTCGCGGAAAATGGCATCCGCATCCTGCACGATCTTCACCTTCTCCGGCGTCACCTCGCCGATGATACGAATACCGAGGCCGGGACCGGGGAACGGCTGGCGGTTGACGAGCTTCTCAGGAATGCCCAGGTGTCTTCCGACCGCACGGACCTCATCCTTGAAGAGGTAGCGCAGCGGCTCGATGATCTCACGGAAATCCACGTAATCGGGCAGACCGCCGACATTGTGATGTGACTTGATCGTCGCCGACTCGCCGCCGAGTCCGGATTCCACCACATCCGGATAGATCGTGCCCTGCACCAGGTAATCGACATGGCCGATCTTTTTGGATTCCTGTTCAAAGACGCGGATAAAATCCTCGCCTATGATTTTTCTCTTCTTCTCCGGCTCGGAGACACCTTTCAGATCCTGAAAAAATCTGTCGCTGGCGTCGATTCTGACAAAGTTCAGGTCGTAGGGGCCGTTCGGTCCGAAGACCTCCGAAACCATATCGCCCTCGTCCTTCCGAAGCAGTCCGTGATCAACGAAGACGCAGGTCAGATTTTTTCCGATGGCTTTGGACATCAGCACCGCTGCCACCGAAGAATCCACACCGCCGGAAAGTGCGCAGAGTGCCTTGCCGTCGCCGACCTTTTCGCGGATCTCGCGAATCGTTCTCTCCGCAAAGTCATCCATACGCCAGTCACCGGCACAGCCGCAGATGCTGAGGACAAAATTACGGATCATCTGTGTGCCGTACTGCGTATGAAGCACCTCGGGATGGAACTGAAAACCATACAGGCCGGCTGCACGGTTTTCGACAGCCGCGTACGGGCAATTCGCCGTGTGAGCCGCCACGGTAAACCCGGGCGCCATCCGGGATATGTAATCATTGTGGCTCATCCAGACAATACTCTGTTTTGGGATATCGCTGAAAAGCGGAGAATCCGTAGCGTCCACGGTCATCTCCGTCTTGCCGTATTCCCGCTCCTCCGCTCTCTGCACGTTTCCTCCGAGCACGTACTGCATGAGCTGTGCCCCGTAGCAGAGTCCGAGCACCGGGATGCCCGTCTCAAACAGTTCCTTCGGTGCGGACGCCGCGCCTTCCTCGTAAACACTGTTGGGACCTCCCGTGAGGATGATGCCCTTCGGGTTCAGCCGGCGGATTTCGTCCAGCGGGGTCCGGTAGGAATAGATCTCACAGTAGACACTGCACTCGCGGACGCGGCGCGCCACAAGCTGGTTATACTGACCGCCATAGTCGATGACGATCACCTTTTCATGCTGTTCCTGTGCCATATGCCTTCCTTTTCTCTCTGTTGTATTATTTCGGTTTACGGATATGTCCATTATAACGAAAACTGCTGATTTTGCACAGTATCTGTCGCTCAGCCGGTCGCTGTGACAGATGTCAACTGGCAAAGAAGTGCTTCAGCCGGCCGCTGCCACCTTCTTTGATTTGGCTTTCTGAAGCCCCATGCATCCGATGACGACCACCAGTCCGATCAGATCGGTCACCGCCCCCGGGATGATGAGCAGCAGTCCGCCCACAGCAATGGCAATGCGGGCCACCGGATTCATATGCGTAAAGCAGTATCCCTCCAACGCCGCAGCGACACCGAAGATGCCGATCAGCGATGTAGCCGCGATCTGGATGACGGCCAACGGCGTCGTGTCGATCAGGAGCATCGACGGATTATAGCAGAACACGTACGGAACGATGAAGACGGCGATTGCCAGCTTCGACGCGTTGAGTGCGGTCTTCATCGGGTTGGATCTGGCGATGGCTGATCCCGCATAAGCGGCGAGCGCCACCGGCGGCGTGATATCCGCAACGATGCCGAAGTAAAAGACGAAGAAGTGCGCCGCTAGGATGGGTACACCCATGCGGATGAGGATCGGTGCTGTCGTCGCTGCCATGATGCAGTAATTGGCCGTCGTAGGAACACCCATGCCGAGGATAATGCAGCAGATCATGGTCAGCATCAGGGCGATGATCAGCCTGTTTCCTGCAAGACCGACGATGCCGTCAATCAGGTCGTTCGCAAGACCTGTCATCGTGATCGTACCGGAAATGATACCGGCCACGCCGCAGGCGGCGCCCACGGTGATCGTACTCTTGCCGCCTGCCTCGAGTGCATCGATAATCTTGTGCGGCGTGATGCGGTTATCCCTGTCAAACAGGCTGACGACAATGGACAGAACGATTGCGAGCGACGCTGCCCGCTGCATGGTCATGAAGTTGCCGGACACCCAGATGACGAGCATGACGAGCGGAAGCAGCAGGTAGATTTTTTTGATGAGATCGCGGAACCGCGGAAGCTGATCTTCCGGGATGCCCTGCAGGTTGTTTTTCTTCGCTTCCAGATGGACCGAGATAAAAATACCCGTAAAGTACAGGATCGCCGGCAGCACTGCCCGGCCGATGATGTCCGAATACGGCACGCCGACAAAGTCAGCCATGAGAAAGGCGGCTGCGCCCATGATCGGCGGCATGATCTGGCCGCCAGTCGAAGCTGCTGCCTCGACAGCGCCGGCAAATTCCGGCCGGTAGCCGGTCTTTTTCATCATGGGGATTGTCACGGAACCGGTCGTTACGGTGTTGCCGACAGAAGAACCTGACACCATGCCGCAGAGAGCCGACGAGATGACGGCGACCTTGGCGGGTCCGCCGGCGAAGCGGCCGGCCACACAGTTGGCGAGGTTGATGAAGAAGTTCGAGATACCGGTTCTCTCCAGAAACGCGCCAAAAATAATGAAGACAACGATGTACTTGGAGCATACGTTGACCGGCGTCGACAGAATGCCCTCCTTCGTATAGAACAGGTTCCGCACGAGATAGCGCACGCGGCCGAAGAAGTCAGGATTGGTCAGACCGTAAAACAGCGCATAGACGATGAAGAATCCGGCCACGCACAGGATCGGCAGACCGACGCAGCGCCGCGTCACCTCCACGAGTGCCGCGATGCCGATGATGCCGATGATGATCTGCGGCCATGTGAAACGCGTACCCTGATTGATGATCTGGTTGGCATTGACGGTAAAGTACAGAAATGCCAGCGTCCCCGCCGTCATGTAAATAATGTCGCCCGCCGGCATGCTGTTGATTTTCTGCGTTCCTTTTTTCGCCGGGTAGATCAGGAATCCCATCAGGACGATCAGTGCCATGAAGGATGTCAACCGGATCTCCTCAAGGAAGGTTGCAAACAGGGTGACGTAGATGCACCACACGGAGAAAAGCACGAGGACGAAACCGATGATCACCTTGGGCTTGCCGACCCAGATCCTCGTGTTCGACTCGCGGTCGTACTTGCGCATGACCGTTTCCACATCGGCGTTGACCTCGTTCCTGTCATCGACGATGTCTTCGTAGCTATCCAGCTTCTTTTCCTGTTCCTCGTTGAACTGATTTTCCTCTTCTTCCAGATGGGCCTCGAATTTCTGTCTCTTTTTCTCTGTATCGCTGCTCATGTCAGCTTCCCCCTGTGTGTCATGATTCATCCGTATTTACGGTAACCCCGTGCTCTGCATAATACTTCGCCGCGCCCGCGTGATAGGGAACGCCCTGGATATCCGAAGCCTTGTCGATGGAGAGCTCCTCACCCTTCGCATTTTCCTTCGCGATCTCGTCCGCGTGGTCAAAAATAGCCGCGGTCAGCTTATAGACGGTGTCCTCGCTCTCGTCCTTGTCCACGATAACGGTCGCCTCGACCGTGATTGTCTCCACATCCTGATCCTGCCCCTTGTAGGTGCCAGCCGGAATCGTCTTGGCCTTGTAATACGGGCAGTCCTCGAGAATCTTGTCGCGGAGATCGCCGTCTATATTGATGAGGTTGACGCCATTCGTCGTCGCAAGCTCGGTGATTGCTGTCGTAGGCGCACCGGCTACGACAAAGGCCGCGTCTATTTTTCCATCCTTCATGGATTCCTTAGAATCCTCAAAGGACTGATACTGCGGATTGATATCGGAGATGCTGAGTCCTGCCGCATCCAGTACATCCAAAGCATTAAAATAAACGCCTGACCCCGCGGCACCGATGGAAACGCTCTTTCCCTGCAGATCGTAGACGGATTTGATATCCGGATCCATCGTGAATAGCTGCACGGTTTCGTCATAGAGCGATCCGAGCACGCGGAAATCGTGCGTCGGTCCGTCCTGTTCAAAAGATCTCGAGCCGTTCCATGCATAGGTCAGCACATCGGACTGCGTGAATCCGAGCTGGAAATCGCCGTCCTGAATGGTCTGAATATTTGCCTTGGATCCGCCTGTCGACACGGCTGTCACCCGGATTCCGGCGTAATTTCGCATAGCCTGCGCCAGCACGCCGCCATAGGCGTAATAGGTCCCGGCTGTTCCGCCGGTGCCGAACATCATCCGCTGCTGACTGGTGCAGCCTGTCATGGCAAATGCCATCACGACGGCCAGTAGCAGCGCTGTCCATCTGCCTGTATGCGAAAATGTCCTTCTGCCCGGCCGCCTGCCGTGATGTCCCGTTACTTCGCTATTGTCTGCTTCGATTTCACAATATTCGGATACACTGCTTCTGTCCGGACACACCCCAGCGTCAGTGTTCCTGTACCTGCGGTCCTTTCCAGACCGTACCCCGATTTTGTCTTTCATGTGGAATTCTCCTTCCCTTTACATGAACATAATCATTATAGACAAAAAGTGTACATTTTCATAGCACGAAAACATCCGGCTGCCGCCTGATAAGGCGAACAACCGGATATTCTGAAGTTCAGAACCCATATAAATTGTCAGGAGCACTTCTTTTGCACAAGTGCAATGTGGCCGATGACTTTGGATACTGTTATCATTTTATGCGATCAGGTCAATATTAGCCCCGAGAACCTCCCTGCCGTCATTGGCAGCTTCATCCTCATCATCCTTTCTGTACATAATGGAAGTGCGCGTTTCCCCGCCTGATACGTAGACGCGTCCGCACTCCGGGCAGACGGCGGTATGAATGGAAACAGAGACGGAAAGCACCTTCCCGTTATTTTGTTCGGCCTTCTTGTAGGCATTTGCCACATGCTCACCCTCGTGAGCCATGACACGCATCGGAGCTTCTGACGGACTGATGTGCGCTGCCGTCTTATAGGATACCATCTCATCGGAACCGTCTTTGTATTTCCGCTCCCTGCAGGTTTTACACTCAGCCGGTGATGAACGATACCCGGGTTTTACTTTTTCAGAATCGCCGGAGTTGTTCCCGACAGCGCCGGTCTCTGTCCCGTTGTTGTTCTGTCCGCTGACGCTCTGTCCGTAACCGTTCACGCCCTGCGCCGCCTGCCCGCTGACACCAGCGGCGGAAGCATAGACACCGGAAGCTCCACTGACACCGGCAGCAGCTCCATAGCCATAGACTCCGGAAACACCGTTGACACCGGCAGCCGCCCCATAGCTATAGGCATGGGAAAAACCGCCGTAGCCGGCCATCTGGACATTCATCCATCCGTAACTCATTGCGGTTCCTCCTCTCTGAACAACCTGCGATCTGCTGCGCAATATTATGATATAGGTGTCATAAGTATGATAACCGATGTCAATAAGTCATTCACCCACTTTTGCACAAGTGCAACGTGGGTGATGACTTTTGACACTGTCATCATATTATTCATGCGCATCACAATTTGTGTATCTTTAACATAATACAAATTGCCGGCTTATACAACGCCTGATTTTGATCATTTATTAATACGTCATTTGTCTGGTGATCCTTATGGCAAAATGTTCAGAAATACAGATGCCTCCACCCCGCAACCATCCGCAGCCGCCGGTTATTCTTTATTTCATATCATTTTGAAGCTCTGCGGGCGGCAGCCTCCGTCGCGATATTTTTCACCCGCTTCATGGCCTTGCTGACGGCAGGAATGCACAGCACGGCGATTGTGATACCGCCCTCGATAAAAATATAGAATCCGTTATAAGCCAAGGAATAGGCGATTGGTGACATGCCGTAATCATTGCCGTAGGATCCGAAGAAGATGACGCCGGACAGGCACGCGAAGAAATAGCGGCCGAGAATAGCCAGGATGTAACCCTTGATCTGCCCGTACTTTGCCCTGCTGAACACACCGGAGAGTCCCAGTGCGCCAAAGGCGAAGATATAGTCAACAAGCATCTGCGGAATGGAGATGATATAGGGATCGATCATCATCTGGATCAGTCCATAGGCGATGCCGGCGAAAAGACCGGTGCCGAGACCGTACCAGTATCCGATCAGCGTGATGAAGAGCATCGAGAACAGTGTGATCGATCCGCCCATCGGCGCGTGAAATAGCTCGATCATGGATGTGACGGTTGCCAGAGCGATCGCCATGGCGGAAAAAACAAGCCGGCGGGTGCCGAGTACATTTTTCTGATCCGGCTTGAACACAAAGCAGGCCACAAGAAGAACGGCAATCAGGATGGCGACCATCAGACCGTAGCCGGCCTGCGTAATGTGGTATACGCCATTCGCTTCATCATACACTGCAAATAAAGACATAAAAAAACCTCCTCAATCTGACCTGAGGAGGAACTGCGGCAATCTTATATATCAGCTTCCCTTCGCCGGTATTGCCCGGATCAGGTGTAAGGGTCTGTACGGATACCGTACACTCTCAGCTTTCGCTCCCCCAGCAGGTGAACTATGAAATTACCACTTCAGTATAACATGGCACCATCTGACGTCAAGCGGGTGGAGGCATCTGTATTCTGTAATATTGCAAAAGCGGCCGGATGCAACGGAAAAACCGCTGCATCCGACCGCTTTCGTCATGCATTCATCTGATCAGATGTCCGATCAGGCTTTTGCTCTCTTTGCCTTGATAACTGCCTGTGCCGCTGCCAGTCTTGCGATCGGTACACGGAACGGTGAGCAGGATACATAGTCAAGACCGATGTCATAGCAGAACTCTACGGAAGCCGGATCTCCGCCGTGCTCGCCGCAGATACCGATGTGGATGTTCGGGTTGGAAGCCTTGCCATCCTCAACGGTCATCTTCATCAGCTTGCCTACACCTGTCTGATCCAGTTTTGCAAAAGGATCATTCTCAAGGATCTTGTTATCATAGTAGGAATCAAGGAACTTACCAGCATCATCACGGGAGAAACCGAATGTCATCTGGGTAAGGTCGTTGGTACCGAAGCAGAAGAAGTCAGCCTCTTTTGCGATCTCGCCTGCAGTCAGAGCAGCTCTCGGGATCTCGATCATGGTACCGATCTTGTACTCCTGCTTAACACCTGCAGCTGCAATCTCCTTGTCAGCGGTCTCGGTGATGAACTTCTTAACAAAGCTCAGCTCCTTCACATCACCAACAAGCGGAACCTCGATCTCCGGAACCACATTCCAGTCCGGATGAGCCTTGTTTACGTTGATGGCTGCGCGGATAACTGCAGTTGTCTGCATAACAGCGATCTCCGGGAAGGTGATGGAGAGACGGCATCCACGATGACCCATCATCGGGTTGAACTCCTGCAGACCTGCAATGCGTGCCTTGATCTCATCAACGGTCTTATGCTTTGCATCTGCAACCTTCTTGATATCCTCTTCCGTCTTCGGAACGAACTCATGAAGCGGCGGATCCAGGAAACGGATAGTGCAGGGCATGCCCTTCATAGCGGTGAACAGGCCTTCGAAATCGCCCTGCTGAAGCGGCTCGATCTTTGCCAGAGCCTCTTCTCTCTCTTCCTTGGTATCAGAGCAGATCATCTCACGGAATGCATCGATACGGTTGCCCTGGAAGAACATATGCTCTGTACGGGTAAGACCGATACCTTCTGCGCCGAGCTCAACAGCCTTCTCAGCATCAGCCGGTGTATCAGCGTTTGTACGAACCTTCATGGTTCTGATCTCATCAGCCCACTTCATGATCGTAGCAAAATCCTCATCCTCGATAGCGCCTTCCTGTACCTCAAGAGCGCCGTCATAGATGTTACCGGTAGAACCATCGAAGGAAATGACATCGCCGGTCTTGTAGGTGTGTCCGCCGAGTGTGAAGCTCTGCTCATCCTCGGAGAATACGATATCGGAGCATCCTGCTACGCAGCAGGCACCCATACCACGGGCAACAACGGCTGCATGGCTGGTCATACCGCCACGGGCTGTCAGGATACCCTGTGCACTCTTCATACCCTCGATATCCTCAGGAGAGGTCTCACGACGTACAAGAACGACCTTCTCGCCCTTGGCAGCAGCAGCCTTTGCAGCTTCTGCGGTAAGAACGATTGCGCCGCTTGCAGCGCCGGGAGCTGCCGGAAGACCCTTGCCGATCTGAACGGCATTCTTCAGGGTAGCCTTGGTGAAGGAACCATGAAGCAGGGAATCCAGGTTATGCGGATCAACGGAGAGAACAGCAGTCTCCTTGTCGATCATGCCCTCGTTAACCATATCATGAGCGATCTTCAGAGCAGCCTTAGCGGTTCTCTTACCATTACGGCACTGCAGCATGTAAAGCTTGCCATCCTCGATGGTGAACTCCATATCCTGCATATCTCTGTAATGCTTCTCCAGCTTGTCAGCGATGTCAAGCAGCTGATCATGGATCTCAGGCATGGTCTTCTTCAGCTCGTCAAACTTCATAGGTGTGCGGACACCGGATACAACATCCTCGCCCTGTGCGTTCATCAGAACCTCAGCGTAGAACTTGTTCTCGCCGGTTGCAGGGTCACGGGTGAAAGCAACACCGGAACCGGAAGTCGGTCCCATGTTACCGAATGCCATCATCTGTACGTTAACAGCGGTTCCCCAGGAATAAGGGATATCGTTGTCACGACGATATACGTTCGCACGCGGGTTATCCCATGAACGGAATACGGCCTTTACAGCCTCGATCAGCTGTACCTTCGGCTCGGTCGGGAAGTCGGAACCGATAGCTTTCTTGTAGAGAGCCTTGAACTGGTTTGCCAGATCCTTCAGATCATCAGCATCCAGATCTACATCGTTCTTAACACCCTTCTCAGCCTTCTTGGCATCGATCAGCTTCTCAAACTCGCTCTTGGAAACTTCCATAACGACATCTGAGAACATCTGGATGAATCTTCTGTAGCAATCCCATGCCCATCTCGGGTTGTTGGACTTCTTAGCCAGTGTGTCAACAACGTCCTCATTCAGGCCGAGGTTCAGGATGGTATCCATCATACCAGGCATGGATGCGCGGGCACCGGAACGTACGGAAACGAGAAGCGGGTTCTCCTTGTCGCCGAACTTCTTGCCGGTAATGGTCTCCAGCTTATCCATGTACTCAGCGATCTGTCCCTTGATCTCGTCGTTGATCTGTCTGCCATCATCATAGTACTGTGTGCAGGCCTCAGTGGTAATTGTGAAACCCTGCGGAACCGGAAGACCGAGGTTGGTCATCTCGGCAAGGTTAGCGCCTTTACCGCCAAGCAACTCACGCATGTCTTTGTTGCCTTCGGTAAACAGATAGACCCATTTCTTTGCCATTAGTTTTTTTCCTCCTAAAAATATGTTGTGCTGCTTAATATATACCCAACATTTTTATTCTATCTGCGAAAGTGTTCCGCGTCAAGATACGCAAAAGTTTTCTTATTTATTGTAGTTAACGATCTCAGCGAATTCCGGCTTCAGGGAAGCGCCGCCGATCAGTCCGCCGTCGATATCCGGCTTTGCCAGAAGCTCTTTGCAGTTGGCAGCCTTCATGGATCCGCCGTACTGAATACGGATGGCTTCTGCGGTATCGGTATCATACATCTCAGCGATGCACTCACGGATGCCCTTGCAGACTTCCTCTGCCTGATCAGCTGTTGCGGTCTTGCCGGTTCCGATCGCCCAGATCGGCTCGTAAGCGATAACAGCGGTCTTCGCCTGATCTGCTGTCACACCCTGGAATCCGATCTTTACCTGCATGCGGATCCAGTCCATGGTGATGCCCTGCTCTCTCTGCTCCAGAGACTCGCCGCAGCACATGATCGGGGTAAGGCCGTGCTCGAAGCACTTCAGGATCTTCTTGTTGACATCTTCGGAGGTCTCACCGAAGTATCCGCGTCTCTCGGAATGGCCGAGGATGACATACTTTACGCCTGCATCTACCAGCATAGCCGGAGCGATCTCACCGGTGTAAGCACCCTTCTCCTCGAAATACATGTTCTCTGCAGCAACCTGTACGTTCGTACCCTTTACTGCCTCGACAACGGTAGTGATATCTACAGCCGGAACGCCATATACGACATCAACATCCGGGTTGTTAACGAGCGGCTTCAGGGTTGCAACGAGCTCCTTTGCCTCGCTCGGGGTCATATTCATTTTCCAGTTGCCTGCGATAATCTTACGTCTTGCCATAATCTGATGTTCTCCTTAAAAAATATTCTCGTCTGTTCTGCGCACTGCACGTCGCAGCAGTTTCTGATCATTACTGCACGCCCCGTTCAGTGCGCCCCGCAGAAATTCACATAAGATAGACGGATCAGTCCTTATCGTTTGCTGCTGCTACGCCCGGAAGCTCCTTGCCCTCAAGGAACTCAAGGGATGCGCCGCCGCCGGTGGAGATGTGGGACATCTTGTCGCCATAGCCCAGCTGGTTAACAGCAGCTGCAGAATCGCCGCCGCCGATGATCGTGGTCGCATCAGTCTCTGCGAGCGCTGCTGCGATTGCTTTTGTACCTGCTGCCAGTGTCGGGTTCTCGAATACGCCCATCGGTCCGTTCCATACAACCGTCTTCGCGTTCTTTACAGCGTCGCTGTACAGAGCGATCGTCTTCGGTCCGATATCAGCACCCTCCTGATCAGCCGGGATCTTGTCAGCATCAACAACAGCGGTCTTCACCGGTGCGTCGATCGGATCCGGGAACTCAGGAATAACAACGGTATCGATCGGAAGAAGAAGCTGTTTGCCGAGCTTCTCTGCCTTCTCCATCATCTCCTTGCAGTAGTCGATCTTGGACTCGTCAAGAAGAGATTTGCCGACTTCATATCCCTTGGCTTTCAGGAATGTATAAGCCATGCCGCCGCCGATGATCAGCGTGTCGCACTTCTCCAGCAGGTTGTTGATAACGTTCAGCTTATCGGCAACCTTTGCACCGCCGAGGATAGCTACGAACGGACGAACCGGATTCTCTACGGCATTGCCAAGGAACTTGATCTCCTTCTGCATCAGATAGCCGACAACACAGGTATCTACATACTTCGTAACGCCGACGTTCGAGCAGTGAGCGCGATGAGCGGTACCGAATGCATCGTTGACAAATACATCAGCCAGGGATGCAAGATCCTTGGAGAATGCATCGCCGTTCTTCGTCTCTTCCGGACGGAAACGGGTGTTCTCAAGAAGGATGATATCGCCGTCCTTCATCTGGTCAACAGCTGCGCGAACGGTATCATCTACAACGACCGGGCTCGGAACGAATTTCACTTCCTGGCCGAGCAGCTCGGAGAGACGTACAGCAACCGGTGCCAGAGACTTGGTCTTCTTGTCCTCTTCAGTCTTTACCTTGCCGAGGTGAGAGCAGAGGATAACCTTTCCGCCATCAGCAACAAGCTTTTTGATTGTCGGAAGAGCTGCCACAAGACGATTCTCGTCTGTGATCTTTCCGTCTTTCATCGGTACGTTGAAATCGCAGCGGCAGAGTACTCTCTTGCCCTTCACATTGATATCATCAACTGTTTTCTTATTTAATCCCGCCATGAATCATATCTCCTTTATGAACTGATATGCCGGAAACAGTGTTTCCGCATCATACATATGTATCCGGTGAAAAGAGGGGTCCGGTCCTGACGGACCGGACCCCTCCCTTGGTTCGATGTGATTTTTGATCGAAATTACTTGATCAGAGAACCGAAATACTTGATGGTACGAACCATCTGGCTGGTATAGGAGTTCTCGTTATCATACCAGGAAACAACCTGTACAAGGGTGTCGCCATTCTCCATCGGCAGAACCTTGGTCTGGGTAGCATCGAAGATGGAACCAGCGGTGCTGTTGATGATATCGGAGGATACGATCTCATCGGTGTTGTACTCGAAGGACTCGGTCTCCTCTTTCTTCATCTGTGCATTAACATCATCAACGGTTACCTTGCCGGTAACAACTGCGTCAAGGATGGTGGTGGAACCGGTAGCTACCGGAACACGCTGTGCAGCGCCGTTCAGCTTGCCGTTCAGCTCAGGGATAACAAGGCCGATAGCCTTTGCTGCGCCTGAAGAAGCCGGTGTGATGTTCTGAGCGCCTGCTCTTGAACGACGAAGGTTGCCCTTTCTCTGCGGTCCGTCAAGGATCATCTGATCACCGGTGTAAGCATGAACAGTGGTCATGAAGCCGGACTTGATGGCAGCGAGGTCATTCAGAGCCTTTGCCATAGGAGCGAGGCAGTTGGTGGTGCAGGAAGCTGCGGAGATGATCTGATCATCAGCAGTCAGAGACTTATGGTTTACATTGTAAACGATGGTCTTCAGATCGTTGCCGGCCGGAGCGGAGATAACGACATGCTTTGCGCCAGCATTGATGTGAGCCATGGATTTCTCCTTGGAGGTGTAGAAACCGGTGCACTCGAGAACAACATCGATGTCCAGTTCCTTCCACGGAAGATTGGCAGCATCCTTCTCTTTGTAGATGGTGATCTTCTTACCGTTAACGATGATGCAGTCCTCACCAGCTTCAACGGTGCCGTTGTATCTGCCATGCGTTGTATCATACTTCAGAAGATAAGCAAGCATCTCCGGGCTGGTCAGATCGTTGATTGCAACAACTTCATAACCCTCTGCCTGGAACATCTGACGGAATGCCAGACGACCGATACGGCCAAAACCGTTAATCGCAACTCTTACTGCCATAATTTCGATCCTCCTAAAAAATAATAAAAATATTTATTGTGTTTAAAGTTTAACAACTACCATCAGATATAATAACCAATACGGTTCCGGATTGCAAGACCGGATTTCCATATACCCGGCAAATCATGTCGATTGTGTTCGAATTTCAGAATACAGATACCTCCACCCGCAACAGAGCGATGAGCACTTGCTGAGAGCGACCGTAGGGAAGCTCAACCGTCGATCCGGATCATCTCCGGCTTTCTCTGTCTGTAGCAAGTGATATAGTGATACCCGGCATCCACGAGGAAGTCCTTCAGGCGGTCCATGCCGCTGCCAACGTTTTCAACGTGATGCGCATTGGAGCCGATGGTGATCAGCTCGCCGCCGAGATTGCGGTACCGGCGGATGATATCCGGATGCGGATTCGGGAAACCGAAGTGTTTCCGCCAGCCTGCGGTATTGACTTCCAGCGCGATATTGCGGTTGATGAGCTCCATGAGGATCTCGTCAATGATGTCCGCATATTTTTCATAGGAATATTCTTCTGTGCCGTGTTCCGCATAGCGGACAATGTAATCAAAATGCCCGAGCGACTGATATCCTCTCGGGAACCGCACATTTTCGAGCACGGTTTCAAAATATCTGCGGAACATTTCCGTATCGGTCATACCCAGCTGATCACGGAAATACGGATCCTTGCCGTCGATCAGGTGAACGGTGCCGATCACATAGTCGAACGGATAAGAGTGGATAAAGCTGTACACTCTTTCCCCGAGCTGCGGCTGCAGGCCCATGTCCAGTCCGAGCAGGACCTCGATCTGTCCGGCATATTTTTCGCGCACGCGGGTGACTTCCGCGATATACCGGTCAATATCCAGCTGGAACTCTCCTGTGGGATAGTCCATATCGTAGTGATCGGTGATACAGATTCCCGGCATTCCGAGTTCGATCGCCTTCTTCACCACTGCTTCCATGTCTGCATGACAGTTTGTGGAAAAACTGGTATGCACATGATAATCCGAGAGCATTGCCGCACCTCCCTTTCCCTGAGATATTTATCTCCGCTTGCATTACCGTTCAGCATATATGGTTAAAGTTCACACGCATCATACCCCGATATTCCAGAATACAGATGCCAGGCCGAAATTATCGTGCTGTAATCTGTGAACAACAACATTTATGGCAGATCACCGACGGATGATGCCGCCGCCGGCCACGTAATCGTCGCGATAGAGCACAAGCGCCTGTCCCGGCGCCGCGGCGCGCACCGGCTGGTCAAATGTGCATATGAGCTCATCCGGGCCCGTTCTTCTTGCCGTGCAGAGCGCACCGCGGTGATTGTAGCGGATCTTGGCCAGAAAACGTTCTTCCGCGCCCTCCGGCAGATCCGTTATGCCCATGAAGGTCAGATGGTCTGCCTTCACTGTCGTCGTAAGGACATCCGCCGCTTCACCGACGACCACCTCATTGGTATCCGGCCGGATCTCCGTGACAAATACACGCTCTCCCATGGGAAGCCCGAGGCCTCTGCGCTGACCGATGGTATAATGTGAAATGCCTTTATGCCGTCCGAGCACCCGGCCATCTTTTGTGACAAAATTGCCCTCGGGGAGACGGACGCCGGTATCTTTTTCCACAAAGGACGCATAATCATCATCCGGAATAAAGCAGATCTCCTGGCTGTCGTGCTTGTGCGCGACGGGAAGTCCGGCTTCTTCCGCGATTTTCCGTACCGATGGTTTATCGTGATCCCCGATCGGCAGCAGCGTCCGTGCGAGCTGTTCCTGTGTGAGTCCGTACAGCGCATAGGTCTGATCCTTCTCCGCAGTCACGGAATTCGCGATCGCCATTCTTCCGTTCGGAAGTCGGCGGATCTTCGCATAATGACCGGTCGCGATGTAATCGGCACCGATCGCCATGCTTTTATTCAGAAGAGCCTCCCATTTCACGTACCTGTTGCAGGCAATACACGGATTGGGCGTTCTTCCCTTCAGATACTCGGCATCAAAATAATCGATGACGTTTTTTCTGAATTCTTCGCGGAAGTTCATCACATAATAGGGGATGTCAAGCACGGCGGCTACCCGCCGCGCATCTTCTACGGCGGATACGCCGCAGCATCCGCCCTCCCGTTCAAGCTGGCAGCCTTCTTCATCCTGCCAGATCTGCATAGTCACGCCGATGACATGATATCCCTCCTGCTTCAGCAGATATGCTGCCACGGAGGAATCCACGCCGCCGGACATGCCAACGACTACTGTTTTCTGTTTACTCATATTTTTTCTCCCGCCGTATGGCGGCACTTTCTTCTTCATGTAAATATCATGGTACAGGTGTCATAAGTATGATAACCGGATATGCCGGCTTTATGATCCTGTTCCTGTCCAATCTCACTTTCGGATTTCTGATCCGGTTCTGTCATGTCGAATAATCGACTTTCTGATCCGGTTCTGTGATATCGGAGCTGTGTTATTCGCCGGCATCCGAATTTCCTGTACGCCTGCAGTAAGCTGCATAGTTGGCAGACATCGAGCGAAGCCTGTCAACGATGCCGACAAGCGCATCAACCGTCTTATCCAGTTCTTCCTTTGTCGTCTCCCCTGAAAGGGTGAAACGCACGGCTCCCTTTGCCAGATCATCCGGCAGGCCGATGCTCTTCAGCACATGCGACGGACTGAGAGAACCGGAAGAACATGCCGAACCTGACGATGCGCAGATACCCTGCATATCCAGCATGATGACAATAGATTCTCCCTCCGCGAATTCGAAACTGAAATTCACATTGCCCGGCAGGCGCCGCGCCATGTCAGGCATCTGATCCGGGTGGTTATCCGGGTGGTTAAGGCCATCGGACGGCTGCAAAGAGCTCATCCGGGTACTCGCAGTACCGGACAGCGGATCAGGGCCGTTCAGACGGCAGCAGGTTATTTTTTCACGGATCTGCCGGATCAGGTAATTGCGCAGTTCCGTCTCTCTGCAGATCTTTTCCTCCAGACCGGCGGCCGCAAGCTCCGCTGCCTTTCCCATACCGACGATGCCAGGTACATTTTCCGTGCCTGCTCTTCTGTTTCTCTCCTGGGCGCCGCCGTGGATAAACGATCCGATCTGCGTTCCGCGGCGGATATACAGAAATCCCGTTCCCTTGGGGCCGTTGAATTTATGCCCGCTCGCGCTCAGCAGATCCACATGCCAGTCATCCACCGTAAAGGGGATCTGTCCGTATGCCTGTACGGCATCCGTATGTATCAGAATGCCATGCGCATGGGCGATATCCGCGATTTCGGCGATGGGCTCTATCGTTCCGATCTCATTATTGGCCGCCATGACGCTGATCAGAATCGTCTGATCAGTGATCGCCGCCTCAACCGCAGCCGGATCGACAAAGCCGTTTTCATCCACGTCCAGATACGTGACCTGCGCTCCCCGGAATCTCTGCAGATATTCACACGTTCTGAGAACAGCCGGATGCTCGATCCCCGTCGTGATGATATGATTTCCCCGGGATGAAAGCTGGTCGAATACCGCTGTGAGAGCCCAGTTGTCGGCCTCTGAACCGCCCGATGTAAAAAATATCTCCTCCGGCTTCGCGCCGATCAGTGATGCCACCTGATCGCGGCTCTCCGTCAGTGCCTTTTTTGCTTCCGCACCCGGACGGTAGACAGCCGACGGATTCCCGAAAGCTTCTTTAATATAAGGCAGCATCGCGCTGGCCACTTCCGGTGCCGGTTTTGTTGTCGCTGCGTTATCCAAATAGATCATGTGTTGTCTCGCTTATTGCAGAATACAGATGCCTCCCCCGCAACACGCTCTCGCTCGTCCTCGACGCAGCGGTGGTTGCGGGTGGAGGCATCTGTATTTCTGAGCATATGGCCCAATTTATCGCTAAGTTCAAGATATGTGTACGGTTGAGCGAAAGGACGCTCCAACCGATTACGGAAGCACGCTCTGCTCGCGGCGGATGATCTCCGCATCGGTCAGCGGTTTCTTCTGTGGATTCAGCTTTTTTTCCTCTTCCGCAAGTTCGGACAGGAGTATGGAATCCACCGCATTGGCGATCGCGTCATTGATGCGCTTCCAAACGAATTTCGTCACGCAGGCATCAGCGGTGCTGCAGTCATTGCCTTCCAGCGCCGGACACTCAACCGCGTCAAGACTGCCCTCCAGACAGCGAAGGATATCGCCGACCGATATTTTTTCCGCCGGTCTGGCGAGCCGATAGCCGCCGCCCGCGCCGCGGACGCTGATGACCAGCCCTCCGTTTTTCATGATCCGGATCAGCTGTTCGAGGTAGCCCTCCGAGATTCCCTGTCGTTTTGCTATGTTCTGCGCTGATACGGTGCCATCCCCCTGATTGACAGCCAGATCTATCAGCGCACGCAGGCCGTAACGGCCTCTTGTCGATAACTTCATACTGCTGATTCCTTACCTCAATATTGTATAAGTCTGCACGTCGCTGTCATGCGACGGACTCTTCCTGCTATTTGTAAAGTCTGTGACTGGCTCTTCCTGCCATTTGTATAAGTCGCGCGTCTCCGTCATGCGACGGACTTATCTTGCCATTTGTATAAGTCTGCGCACTGCTCCGCACTTCGTGCTCTCGCGCCGGACTTATATAAATATGATAGCGCGTTCGCAGGGAAAAATCCACCGTGCAAAAAGGACCGCCGCACACTCGTGCAGCGGTCCTCATATCTCATATTGTTTCATGCTTAATTATCCGCAGAAGAAAATCATCGTCACAGATCAGACACCGTCAGAGCCACGGAACCATGAAAGCTTCCCAGTTGAAACATTCGCAGGCGTCAGTGGTTAATGAAACTGTCCGACATCAGCCCTGCACATACCGTGAGTAAAGCTGTGTCGTCGAAAGATCCGCATGTCCCAGCATTCTCTGCAGACGGCGGATATCTGTGCCTTTTCTGAGCTGATGGGCAGCAAAAGAATGCCGCAGGGTATGCGGTGTAATATCCTTCTCAATGCCCGCCTCAGTGACATAGTATTTCAGGACCTTCCAGAACCCCTGCCGGCTCATAGGTCCGCCGGAACAATTCACGAACAGATATCCATGGTCGCCTTCCTTCAGCATACGGCTCCGGGAAGACTGTATATATTCATCAAGAATGATGCGGGTTCCCTGATCCAGCGGTATGACGCGCACTTTATCGTTCTCGGCACAGGATATATACCCCATTTCCAGGTTCACGTCCCCCATTTTCAAATGAACCAGTTCACTTACCCGTATGCCTGTCGCGTAAAGGAGCTGCAGCATAGCCCTGTCGCGGATTCCCTTATCTGTTTTTCGATCCGGCTGCGCCAGAAGTCTCTCAACTTCATCAGCTGTGAGGATTTCCGGTGCCTTCTTTTCTACCTTTGGCGATTTCAGATTTTCCGTCGGATCCTCATGAATCGCTTTCTGCCGCAGAAGAAATCTGTAAAAAGATCTCAGAGAGGCAATGTTCCGCGAAACGGTCGCTGCGGACATGTTCTCATCTTCAAGGTAGAGCACATAAGAATTCAGATTGGTGGCCGTCGCATCCTCCAGACGCATGACGCCGTGATCCTCCATGTAGGCCTTTGCCTTCATCAGATCTCTTTTGTATGAGACCTCCGTATTGTAGGAGATTTTTTTTATATCGTGCAGGTAAATCACATATTGCTGAATTGCATTTATCATCACAATCAACTGCCTTTTCCTGGATTATAAAAGCAATTCACCCTTCAAAAAGCTATCGCCTATTATAAACAGTCACAGATTCAAAATCAACGCCGCCATTTTCTGACAATTTACAAATTAAGTTAAAATAACGCAATATTTAAGTAATGGAGACTAGATGTGACGATCGCCGGCACAACAAAGATCAAGATATGGTTACACACCGGTCCAAAAATTAAATTTCGCGCTATCTTGCTTCTTCGTCAGCGGTATCCGCATCCTCCGCTGATTATTCTTCCTCTTCAGCTTTTTCCTCAGCTTCCGCTGCTTTCTCGTCAGCGGCGCCTCCGGACGTCTCATCTGTGTTTCCTGTTTCTTCTGCCTTATCCTCTATCTGATTCTCTTCTGCCGGCTGGCTGCCTTCTTCCTGCGCAGCATCCTCATTTTCCGCTTCTTCCGCCTGTCTCTCTTCCGCAGAAAGCTTGAACAGATCCTTCAGCGAATAGATGGCAACACCGGCACCGATCGCAATAAAGCCGATAAAGCAGATCCAGCCCACAGCCATCATACCGCCCTGCATCTGTTTACCGAGCACCCCGTCCCGAAAAATTTCCACGCCCAGATAAATCAGATAGACGCCCGCAGCGATCCGGATCCCGTCCTTGAATTTAGAATTTCTTCCCATGTCCATAGTCTTCTCCATTCCGCCGCATCTCTCACGGCTGTACTTACATCAAACTACATCGAAAATCGTCATCAGATAATCACGAAAAAGTCACGCCAACCGGCAGGCAGCTTCCACAGATGACCGGTGAACATTGTACGTTTTTCGTCGTGAGCGAGCACGCTGGCTGCGGAAGCTGCACTATTTCTGCAGCATTTCCAGATTCATATCATACACATTCCCGTTGACAGCATCCCCCAGCCACTCGGCCATGCTCCGGCCGCCCGATGTCCTGAAGAAAAAGCGTCTGTGACGGACTGCCGTGTGCACCGTGCCTCCGACCTGAAGCCGCATGCTCTGCCAGCGGTACAGGAAAAACGCAAATTTCGGCGTGATCTCTCTGAGCTGCCGCACCATTTCCTGCATCTGCTGAAAATATTTATTCTGCACGGAAAGGCTCGTCCGGTAATGATGCGTCACCACATCATTATAGTAGGCGCTGAGCAGATAGTCCCTCGGAGAGCCGGCGTACAGGTAACGCAGTCTGTCGCCGAAAATGCTGTACAGATTCCGGTACCAGTCGACCGTGATATTATCCGTGTGAATAGGCTCGTACACCGAAGCTGGTGATTTCCAGACCTCTTCCGCCGTCTTCCGCCAGTTTTTGTAAAGGAGCTGGCCGCTGTCTGAGAGCAGCGTCACATCCGAACAATCCGGGTAAAAATCTTCGAGAATCAGCGGCGTGACCGCCGGCACGGCAAAAGCACCGGCCGAATCTCCCGCGATCAGGATCTTGTCCGCTGACGGAAAATACTCTTTTCCCTTCTTCAGGGCCGCCTGCAGATTTTTCCACCCGTGAAAGTGGAGCACCTGTTCCTGCCCTTTTT
Organism: uncultured Eubacteriales bacterium; assembly: GCA_900318405.1. GTDB lineage: Bacteria > Bacillota > Clostridia > Lachnospirales > Lachnospiraceae > Bilifractor. Next base: position 21,514 of record ONKP01000025.1, read on the forward strand.
CATCCTTATAGGAAAAATCATTGTCGCCGGTATGAAAATCCCCTGTCGCATAGGTGATGATCACGAAATTCCAGTCCTCGAAAGGATTGTCAGGATCGCCGATCTCTGTGATGCCTGCGTTGATGTTCATGATCTGCGTCATCGGACGAAGATTGTTCCAGTAATAATTGGGAAGTCCAGCCGCGACCTTGCCGCCCGTCACCGGACGCGCCGCCGTATAAGCATTCCACGCCACACCGCCGCCGGACAGAAAAATGCACAGATGGTTCGACGCCGCTTTTTTGATGTAAATATAATATTCGGAGCCGTCGCCCGCCATTCCCTCCGGAATGATGATGCGGTACCACACATAGCTGTCCAGTGCCCCGAGCAGGAGCGGCGCCTCGAAACGCTTTGCGATCTCATGGCTCACAGCGCCGTCAAAAGCATCGCCCACAACCTCCAGGGGCGGATGAATGACCGGCGGTGTATATTTCCGACGGGCAGAGAGTAACCCTTTTCTGCTGATCTGCTCCATTGAAATCCTTTCTGCGGAAAAATGCCTGTCAGTATGCAAATGCTCTCAGGCATCGGATTGACACCAGTAAACGTTGCGAATACATCCGTTGCCGTGAATCACATCGCGAAATACCGGCTGCCGGCCGATTTGAAATCCTTCCACCGGAAGATCAGTACTGCAAGGAAAAACAGAATGCACGCGAAAAAGCTGATGACCATCGGATAGCGGAACGGATAATCGTACAGCAGCAGTGTAAGGCCCTGTGCTGCCGTACTGACGATGGCGTCAAAAAGCAGGTACAGCACATAATCCACCAGATACATGTGCAGGCCTGCGCCTATGGCGGCTGTCGCTATCATCAGGCCGAGAAATCCGGCAGGAACAACCCATGTGACGGCCCAGCCATGACGGCCGGTGAAATGATCCACGACTATGCTGACGACCATGCCGATATAGATCTGCCAGGTGACTGTCTTCAGGGGATTGCTGCGGAAATAGATGATGAAATAGATGTCAATAAAGCCGATGACGGCGCAGATCATCGCCAGCGGAGCCCATGTGGCCCATCCGCCGAGAAAGGCCCTGAGAACAACCATCGCCGCAAAAAATGCCAGCAGGGCAAAGGCGGCTGTTTTTACCACGGTCAGACGGGACACTTTTCTTCCCCTGACCATCGGATACACGTCCTCCTCCGGTTCCCCGGTGAGAGGACCGCCGCAGAGCGGGCATGCTCTCTTGTATCCCCGGATATTCACATGACATCTGCTGCATCTCTGCATATCTTTCCTCTTTCTGTTCCGCTCACTCGTTTTTCTGTATTCTCCGCATCGGAGGCAAAATAATCGCTTGCCGCCACTTCCACATCCAGCCCCAGCTGCGTCAGAGCGCGGAAGAAATACATCTCCGAGGTGTGTTCCTGAAAAGCGGAAGCAATGCCGAAAACCATGCAGTCCTCAAATGTGCTGATGCACATGAAAACTGTCTTACAGGCCATGAAGCTGCAGAATTTATGAATATAGGGGTGCAGTTCCTCCGGTATGTCCACCTTTCCGACGTTGGAAACCGAGGTCGTAACCCCGCGGTTCATCATATACATGGTCGCACGGAGTCCCAGATCCTTGAAGACCAGCGGGACAAGCCGGATCCCGGCATTGTGCTCCAGTGCGGAATACGAATTCATCGTCGCCTGGATGCTCTCCGGCAGCAGCATTTTTCTGAACTCCTCCTGAATGATGGGGAGTATGCTCTCCAGTGTTCCGTCGTACTGATGCGGATCAAATTTCACATTGATGACACCGAAAAAATTGCGCGACGTCACGGACGGAAAGAACTGCCGGAGATTGACGGGAACACTGATGGAAATCGGATGGTCGTATTCTGAGTGCTTCATCTGCTTCAGCACTGCCTCGACCCAGCATGACGTGACGAGGACGCCGAGCGTAACCTTTTTCTCATGGCAGATGCTGAGAATTTTTTTCGTGGATACCGTGCCCTCGATCAGATGTGCATCCATGTTTTCATCGTAGGTGCCTTTGATCCTGTAGGCCGTCTGCGGAAACATCTCCTTCAGATAGTTGCGTTTTCTTGATTTGTCCTTCTCATAAAAACGACTGAACGCGTCATCCTGGAGTTCTTCCGCGGATACCGGGCTGGCCTCACCCGCGACAAGGCGCTGTTCCAGTCCATAACGAAGCACCAGATACTGCGTGACGATGGCGCGCAGAAACATGAATCCGCCGGTACCGTCTCCGAGCACATGAAACATCTCCAGTATGATGCGCTTTTTTCTGTAGATCACCCGGTACAGCAGATTTTTCCGTCCGGGTACATACAGCGATTTCAGCGGACGGGCGTACTCTTCATGCACGACCGCGCCGTGATCCATTTCCTCCAGATAGTACCAGAAAATCCCCTTGCGGAGACAGCAGTTCATATACGGGAACATCCCTTTCACCATGTCCAGCGCCTGCTGCAGGATGCCGGGATCTACTTCATCCCTTAGTTCACAGACCAGACGGAACACGCGCGTATCCGCTCCACCGACGCTCGCCGGTATGATCTTCGCCGCGTTATCCAGTCTGTACCAGTTATTTCTACCACTCACATGTATTCTCCCTTCAGTACCGAACGGCTGTCATCATCCACCTGCAAGCCTGTCATTCGCCTGAAGGTCTGTATTCCGCCTGCATAACAGCAGATACAGAAAAAGGAGAAGCTCATTTCACTTCTCCTTCTCCCGCTGACGACCCAGACCGGGATCGAACCGGTGACCTCCGCCGTGACAGGGCGGCGCTCTAACCAGCTGAGCCACTGGGCCAGCAAAAACAATGTAAAATTGGATAAATGGACCTTCAGGGACTCGAACCCGGGACCGATCGGTTATGAGCCGACTGCTCTAACCAACTGAGCTAAAGGTCCGTATTACGAGCCGATGATCGGACTCGAACCGATAACCTGCTGATTACAAATCAGCTGCTCTGCCAATTGAGCCACATCGGCAAGTGACCCGGACGAGAATTGAACTCATGTTACCGCCGTGAAAGGGCGATGTCTTAACCTCTTGACCACCGGGCCGTCCTGCGTATTCAGCAGTGCTGACACTTGAAACATCATATCACACTTATCTCCCGGAGACAAGGTAAAACTTTGACCAGGGATGATTTGAGCCGAGCGATTTGAACCGGGGTCTTCAGAGATACCGTTGCTTCACCCGCAGGGCCACAGATGCCGGTGTTTAACTTCCGATGTTCCCTTCGCGCAGCATCCCGCGGTCAATCGTGATGACGCACCGCCATCCGGGATCCACGTCGCGGAGCCGGTCCATGATCTGATGCGCCACCTCATTTTCCCTGTCCGCCGAATAAGCGTACGGTACAGCCAGATCAAACGTGATATTCGTTTCTTTTTTCTCCCGCCGCACGTGGAGATCATGGAAGCTGAGCTCCGGATCGATCTCTTCAAGAATCCGGCTGACATTTTCGCGGATATCCTTCACCAGCTGGCTGTGGATATCCACGGGATCGATGTGCACGACGAGTTCCACGTTGAGAGAGCTCTGCACCATTTTTTCCGCTTTATCCGCGATCGCATGTGCCTCATCCAGCGTCATGCGCCGCGAAACCTCCGCGTGGATCGTCGCCATATAGCGGCCAGGCCCGTAATTGTGAATGACCAGATCATGAACACTGATCACACCGGGCACGCCGGCAACCATATCGCTGATCTTATCGCGCAGCTCCTGATCCGCAGGCACGCCGATCAGAAGGTTCAGCGTGTCGCGACCGATGCCGAGACCCGCGCCGATGACGACGACAGAGACGATCAGGCCGCTGATGCCGTCTATATTGATGCCCGCCGCTTCATAGATGATAATGGAAACGATCGTGACAGCCGTCGTCAGCACATCGAAGATCGCATCTGCCGCCGTAGCCGCCATCAGGCTGTTACCCGTGCGCTGTCCGATATTCCGGTTGAAGAAGTACATCCACAGCTTCACCAGGACAGACAGCAGCAGAAAAACAAACGCGACCGTGCGAAACGTCAGCGGCTGGGGATGAAGCACCCTTTCCGCGGATGTCCTGAAAAATTCAATGCCGACGCTGAGGATCACAGCAGCCACGACAAACGAAGCCGCATATTCGATCCTGCCGTGTCCGAACGGATGCTCCTGATCCGCCGGACGGGCTGCCATGCGCACGCCAATCAGACTGACGACCGAAGAGAAAGAATCCGAGAGGTTATTGAACGCATCTGCTGTCACCGCTGTGGATGCCATCAGCAGACCGACGACAAACTTCACGGCGAAAAGCAGCAGATTGCACAGAATGTCCGTCACGCCCGCCAGCGTGCCATAGGCCGTCCGGACCCCGGGATCTTCCGTATCCTGATAATTTTTTACAAAACGGCGAATCAGCCCGTCTCCGATCTTCACGTCCATCACCTCTTGCTGTCATGCACGGCACACAGGGTTCATCTGCTTTTCATCATTCCACCTGCTGCAGCTCTGTTCTTCGGACATCTGATCGCCCGGTTCTGCTTACTTCCGGGACATCTGATCCCCTTCTGCAGCTTACTTCCGGGACATCTGATGCAGCAGCGTCTGTTTCATCTGATACAGCTTGTCAGAGAGATCTACATATACATTCTGCGGATTCGTGAGACGGCAGGTCTCATCCCAGAGCGTCTCTTTTTCCTTCGTGCAGATATCACGGATCTCCATCGTGGACGGGGATGTGTAGACGCACTGGCCGTTTTTGAAGACAGGCACGAGCATCTCTCTTACCGTGTACGTCCCGCCCTTCAGCGTCGTCTTCTTCCACGTCGCCTGCGGATCAAAGATCGTGAGATCCTCTTCCGGATCGAACTTCTCATCTGCGAGACAGATCAGATCCGCGCGGATCTTGCCGGTCTTCTTGTCATAGAAGCGGTAAACCGTCTTATTGCCCGGATTCGTGATCTTTTCAGGGTTCTCCGAGAGCTTGATCTTCGGTGTGAACTCCGCGTCGCCTTTATTTTTGATCGCGGCGAGCTTGTAAACACCGCCGAACGCCGACCAGCCGTTGGAAGTGATCAGGTTGGTACCGACACCCCAGGAGTTGATCTTCGCGCCCTGCTGCTTCAGTGAATTGATCAGATATTCATCCAGATCACTGGAAGCAGAAATGATGGCATCGCCGAAGCCGGCTGCGTCGAGCATCTCATAGGCCTTCTTGGAGAGGTAAGCGAGGTCGCCGGAATCGATTCGGATCCCGTATCCCTTCATCGGAAGTCCCGCTGCCTTCATCTCTTTGAATACCGTAATGGCGTTCGGAACACCGGAACGGAGCACATCGTAGGTATCCACCAGAAGGATGCAGGCGTTCGGGTACATTTTTGCATAGGTGCGGAAAGCGGTGAGCTCATCCGGGAAACTCATGATCCAGCTGTGTGCATGCGTACCCTTGACCGGAACATTGAACAGTTCGCCGGTCAGCACGTTGGAAGTGCCGACGCAGCCGCCGATGACGGCAGCGCGCGCGCCCCATGTGCCGGCGTCAGGTCCCTGCGCACGGCGGAGTCCGAATTCCATGATACCATCGCCCTTTGCCGCATAACATACGCGGGACGCCTTTGTGGCGATCAGGCTCTGATGGTTGATCACATTGAGGATCGTCGGCTCCATGAGCTGCGCCTCCATGATCGGAGCAACAACCTTGACGAGCGGCTCGCGCGGGAATATAACGGATCCTTCCGGAATCGCATAGATATCACCGGTGAAGTGGAAGCCGCGGAGATAATCGAGGAAGTCCTCGTCAAACAGGTTCAGACTCCGCAGATAATCAATATCCTCGGCAGCAAAATGCAGATCACGGATATAACCGATCACCTGTTCCAGTCCGCAGCAGATGGCATATCCGCTGTCATAGGGGTTCGTGCGGTAAAAAGCGTCAAATACAACGACCTGATCGGTGGGATTCTTGAAGTAGCCCTGCATCATCGTCAGTTCATAGAGATCCGTCATCATCGTCAGGTTTCTTTCCTGAAGCATTTCAGTTTCCTCCATATACAGAAAGCGGCCGGACAGATCGTCCGGACCGCTGAATTTAAAATTACAGTGAGTATAGCACTGTACGGTGAAAATTACAACGCACCGCATTACCTTATCATTTACATTCAGCCGCTGCGTCGAGGCTGGAAGTCACCATGTGTGAAAGCAGCGCACAGGAGTAACCAGCAACCCTTTACTTTGCTGCGCGGATGGCCGGATCCTCACGCCCACGGATGATCAGGATCGTGGCAAAAAGGATCGCAAGTCCGCACGGCAGCGAGATCACCCAGGACTTGACAAAGCCGGCGATGACATAGGTCACACAGGAAACTGCCGCGCAGGTCATCGCGTAGGGCAGCTGTGTCGTCACGTGATTCAGGTGATTGCACCGCGCACCGGCAGAAGACATGATCGTCGTATCCGAGATTGGTGAGCAGTGGTCGCCGCATACAGCGCCTGCCATGCAGGCAGACATGGAAATGATCATCATCGGGTCAGATGCCGGGAATACATTGATAACGATCGGGATCAGGATACCGAAAGTTCCCCAGGATGTACCTGTGGAGAAGGACAGGAACACGGCAATCAGGAAAATAATGGCCGGAAGCCAGTTCATGAATCCCTCGGCGGAGCTCTTCACGACAGCAGCCACATATTCCTTCGCGCCAAGGCTGTCTGTCATAGCCTTCAGAGACCACGCAAAGGTAAGGATCAGGATCGGTGCGACCATGGACTTGAAGCCTTCCGGTACACAGTCCATGCACTCCTTGAAGGTCAGCACCCGGCGAACCAGATACATAATCAGGGTGATCACCAGTGCCACGGCTGAACCGTACACCAGGCCACGGGACGCATCACAGTTGGCGAACGCATCGACAAAGTCCGTCCCGCTGAAAAATCCGCCGGTATAGATCATGCCGATCACGCAGCAGATGACAAGAACCACCACAGGAACGACCAGATCCACTACTTTGCCGCGGCTGCTGATCTTATCGTCTCCCGCATTGGCGTACGGACGGTCCGGCGTCGTATAAATATCGTTGTTTACCACGGCATTTTTCTCATGCAGAGCCATGGGACCGTAATCCGTCTTGGAGACGGTCAGCATGATCATCATGGCAATGGAGAGCAGTGCGTAGAAATTATAGGGAATCGTCCGGATAAAAAGCTGAATGCCGTTGGTTCCTTCCGGCGCATAGCCCGATACAGCTGCTGCCCAGGAGGATACCGGTGCGATAATGCACACCGGCGCTGCAGTGGCGTCGATCAGATAGGCGAGCTTTGCACGGGACACATGGTGCTTGTCCGTGACAGGGCGCATAACGGATCCTACGGTCAGACAGTTGAAATAGTCATCGATGAAGATCAGGATACCAAGTGCAATCGTCGCAAGCTGCGCGCCGACCCTCGTCTTGATATGCTTGCCGGCCCACTCTCCGAAAGCCGCGGATCCGCCAGCCTTGTTCATCAGGCTGACGAGAACGCCCAGGATCACAAGGAAAATCAGAATGCCGACGTTATAGGAATCGGACAGCTGGGCAATGATGCCGTCATCAAATACGTGGAGCATCGTGCCCTCAAAGTTGAATCCCGAATACAGCAGTGCACCGGCAAGGATACCGATGAACAGCGAGCTGTAAACCTCCTTTGTGACCAGTGCAAGCACAATGGCTATGATCGGCGGCACCAGCGCCCAGAACGTCTGCTGTACGGAATCTGCCGTCGTAACACATGCTGCGACAATCATGACAACGATGACCGCCGCAATGACGATGAGGTTTACTATCCTCCTCCGCTTTGAATGCTTCTCTTCCATCCGTTAATGATCTCCCTTCCTCATGGTTTCTTTTATATATT
>ONKP01000083.1 GCA_900318405.1 uncultured Eubacteriales bacterium
CTGTCTTTTGTATTCTGGATTCAGTACAGACTCCCGGAATTGACCACCGGCTGTGCGTCATGATTGCCGCAGAGAACGACCATCAGATTGGATACCATCGCCGCCTTGCGTTCCTCATCCAGATCAACCACGCCGTCTTTTTTCAGCTGTTCCAGTGCCATTTCCACCATGCCGACAGCGCCGTCGACGATCATTTTTCTCGCATCAACAACCGCAGAAGCCTGCTGGCGCTGCAGCATGACAGAAGCAATCTCCGGCGCGTAGGCGAGATAGGTGATCCTCGCCTCGACGATCTCCAGACCTGCGATTTCGACTTTATCCTGAATCTGCTTTCTGATCCTCTCAGCAACGACCGTGGTAGAACCGCGGAGCGAACCGTCATCGGCTTTTCCGTCGCCGGTCGTGTCCACATTTTTTGCAACATCATACGGATAGATCTTCACAATGTCGCGGACCGCCGTGTCACACTGCAGCGAAAGGTATTCCTTATAGTTATCGACATTGAACACTGCCTTTGCCGTATCCGTCACGCGCCACATCACAGCAACGCCGACCTCGACGGGATTTCCGAGCACATCGTTGACCTTCTGTTTGGCATTGCTGAGTGTCATGATCTTCAGGGAGATCCGCTTCGATTCCGCAGCCTTCAGCTCTGCATTTTTCCTGGCATCTGTTTTTCCATTGCCTGCATCGACATCGCCGCTCTGTCCGAGAACAGTCCCCGCCGCCGGATTAAAGGTGGTGCAGAACGGATTGACAAAGTAGAATCCGTCGCTCTTCAGTGTTCCGATGTATTTGCCGAAAAGCGTCAACACCAGCGCCTCCTGCGGCTTCAGCACCTTCAGGCCGGCGATCAGGATCGTAGCAGCGATGATAAGTAAAATTCCCAGCAAAGCCTGCACTCCCGGCACATCCGCATCCGGATTGCCCATGGCATCCATGACAAACATCATCACGGCCAGTCCGTACATAGCGATAATCAGAATCAGGACTGCCATTCCATTCTTTTTCTTTGTCAGAACCTTCTCTTCCATAAAGACTCCTCTCCCCGGAACAATATTCCGGTACATAAAGAAACCGGTATGCGGTTCGGCTTTATTTTTTGATATCATTATGATATCACGATGAGTCTTTATCGTCAACATAAGAATAAACGATTTTGCCGTCTGTGAAAAAGAATGGTTTGCCATCTGCGAAAAAGAACGGTTCTGCCGTCTTTCCGGGAAACCGAAAAGAAAGCAGAACCGATCTCTCATCCCTGCTGTTTATGAAACATGCGAAACGTCTCCACATCTTCCGGCGTCAGTCGGATATTGGCCGTGTATTTCTTTCCCTCCGGCGTCGTCGCCGTGATCTCAAAAACCGTACCTGCCTCAACCGCATTTTCATCCAGCACCTTTCCGAACTCGATCAGTTTGGGATGCTGATTTTTAAAAATATTGTATCTTTCCTTAGCCTGGAAAAGCATCTTCGGATTCATCGCCATAATACACACCTCCCATAGTTGTCATATCTGAATTACCATTTGAAAGTCAACTACCACGCACCTAAAGGTACGTGGCTTGCGACTCCCCTGTAGTACGTTGCAATAACTCCTACATTATGATATCCCCCGTTCAGACGATCAGCTTCAATTTATCCTCCAGCAGGGAAAACGTCACATCGTCCGTCTTCATCGCCACCTCCCCGTCTGTATGCAGCCAGAGCGGTTCTGACGTCCGGATCCTCATGCTCCTGAAGGAAAAATGAACGACATGCGGCAGATCATAATACCCATGGCTTCCTCTGTGCGCACCGGGAAAATGCCAGAGGATCTGCAGCGCAGGCATATCTCCGATAGCAACAAGCATCAGGCTCCCGTCATCTCCGGACGCATCAGGGGCAAAGCGATAACCTCCGCCCTCATAAGGAAGATTGAAAGCCGAGCCAAAAAGCAGATGATCCATATGGACTTTTTTACCGTCTGTCGTCACTCCGTCGAACTGCACCTTATGAGCGTAAACCGACCGCAGCGTGCGATAGGCAATCGCGCCGTAAGTAATTTTTCCCAGGTGCATCCGGTTGAAAAAATCTTTTGTTGCCGAATGCAGTGCCTCTTCACAGACACCCGCGTCAAATCCCATCCCGGAGCTGATCAGGAACCGCTGATCATCCGGAACCTCATCCGGGTGCTGGCGGGACAGAATGTCTGTCCTGTGGTTGATGTGCGTGTTGCCTATGTCAAGGTGACGCAGAATTTTTCCATCTGCAATGTGGCGGATCATGCGCTGCAGCTCTTCGTCGCTGATCCTGTCAGAGAACCCCAGTCCCCTGGCAAGGTCGTTCCCGGACCCGGTGGGAATAAAGGCAAATTTCAGGGAAGAAAAATCCTGAACGCCATTCACAGTTTCATTCACCGTTCCGTCTCCGCCGATCACAACAAGGACTGTGTCTTCTGTTGCTTCTGACTCTGCTTCTGGCTCTGCTTCTGATTCTGCTTCTGGCTCTGCTTCTGCCTTCGCTTCTGCCTCTGTTTCTGCCTCTTCTTCCGACTTTTCTGCCCCCAGCTTCTTCAACTCAGAATTTCCGGGCACAGAGCATACATCAGGGTCTGACGGAACACTGTATCGATCAATTTGCTCAGCACCAGATCCGCCAGCAGTGTAAGAAGTCACCCGGCGGGCAATCTCCCGCGCATCTCCGGGTCTGTGTGTCTCGTGGACACACTGCAAAGCTCTTCCGTGAGCGCCCTGCATACTTCTGCTCCTCCGTTGCCGGAGTGAGAAGAAGGATTGACAATAATATGATACATGATAAAAACCTGCCCGATTTTATAATCTCTGAGCGCCAGGAAGTTTCTTCCACGCCTGTCCCCGGAAGTTTTTCCATGTCTTTCCCTGAAAGCTTCTTCCATGCATTTCCCCGGAAGTTTCTTCCATGCATTTTTTGAAACAGAAGGGCAATATCGGCCTGGATTTACAGGCAGCTCAGATAGCTTTTCCGAGCCCGACGCCTCCCTGTACAACGTTCAGATCTTCTGCTATGATAAGGCCGTTATACGAAAAAAAGCAATATGACAAAGAGGCAGGATCCGATCAATGACAGAGAATAACCGCATTTCAGATGTAAAAAAAGCTCATGCATACAGAGGCAGCTGCGATACCTGTGCTTTCCTTGCGTATGATGAGGATTTCGAAGAATATCTCTGCAGCATTGATATGGATGAAGACGACTGGGCAAGGCTCCTGGAAAGTGAACGCAATGCCTGCCCTTACTACCGCAACGGTGATGAATACGCTGTGGTAAGGCACCAGAATTAGTCCCATTTCTCATATTCCGAAGCTCCTGCAAAAGCAGGCTCAGATACCGACCAAATAGCATACAGAAACAAGATCGTGTCACTCCGGAGAATTCGCATGCATGATCTGCCGCCTGCAGAAAGCCGGTGGCTGCAGATCGCGGGATAACCACAGGGAGGAAAATATCATGGACAGAGCAGAGAAAGCACTGGAAGTAAAACATCAGATGGGCATCAACTGCTGTCAGGCAGTTCTGCTGGCATATAAAAATGAACTGGGTAAATCCGAAGAAGAACTTCTCCGCCTGGGTTCCGGTTTTGGCGGCGGAATGGGCTGTGCCGAGGGAACCTGCGGGGCACTTGTTGGCGCCGTCATGGCAGCAAGCCTGAGAGGCAATGCAGATACCCATAAAAACAGGACTTCCGCTCAGATACTTACAGAGTTCAAAAATACCTGCGGCGGCGAGACGATATGCGGCAAAATCAAGGGGATCGGCACCGGAAAGGTCCTCTGTGCCTGTGATGACTGCATCAAAAACGCCATTCGCATCGCAGAGCCGTATATCTGACAGCATCAGCAATTCTTAATCAGCAGCTCTTAATAAAGTACTTTGATGACACTTGTGACTTGATAGAATAAACAATGCGCTGTATGAAATGACAAGCCACACTCGATCACTTTGTAGTCGGCTGTGGCTTTCTTTTTATACAGAAAAGGCACTGCTGAAAACCAGCAGTGCCAAAGCTCCCCGAGTTGGGCTCGAACCAACGACATCGTGATTAACAGTCACGCGCTCTACCGACTGAGCTATCGAGGAATATATATCACATACCTTCAAAACTGAACACACAAACTTTTCCGGAACATCCGCTTTGCATTGAATGATTTATGGACCTGTCGAATCAGGTCATTCAATGAT
>ONKP01000056.1 GCA_900318405.1 uncultured Eubacteriales bacterium
TCCTGGTGGCTTTTTGCCACCTTCTATATCCGGGAGCTTTACGGCATCCTTCATGAGTGGTTTCTGTGAGATTTCGCGATCAGACGCCGTGGGATGCAGTAGTGCGTACTCTGATGATGGGAGGCTGCCTGCTGTCGGATGACCGGATTCGTATAGTCAGGTGTTATTCTGCGTCAAGCACGGTGATCGTAAAGGTGTAATCCTTCGATTCGCCGGGCTCTGCGAACTGCACGTTGGCTTTGTGCTCAAAAATATCGTCTTCAGCGGTTGTGGTGGACATGCCGGTCCACGGCTCGATCGCAAGAAAAGCGGCGCCGGGTTTCGTCCAGAGCATGAGATAAGGGAAATCACTGAAATCTACCTGAATGCCGCGGCCGGAGCGGGAGGATACCAGCTTCACGCTGCGTGATTTCAGCGTATCAAGGGCTCTGACATCGTTCACGAAGTAGTCGTAGGAAAGCGGCAGGTCATTTGTATCCTCCAGCAGCGGGGTGCGCTCATTCGCATCCTGCAGACCGTTGTCGAGCGGTGTGGTCGGTGCACAGGTCTCCTTCTGCGGGAAGATCAGATGATAATCTTCGAAGGTTTCTCCCTTATCCAGCGGGCAGGCGAAAGCCGGGTGTCCGCCGATGAAGAAGGGCATTTTCTCTGATCCGGTGTTCTCTACGCGATAATTCACGCGCAGCGATTTTCCTGAGAGGCGGTACATGGTGTACAGCCTGAACGGGAAAGGATACTGTGTCAGCATCTCATCATTGGAAGTGATGGAGAAGATGATCTGGTCTGCCGTTTGCTTTTCCATCGTGAAGTCTCTCTTGCGGACGATGCCGTGACGCGGCATATTCGTCGTTTTACCGTTGCCGATCGTGGCTTTGTTGTCCCGCAGGCTGCCGCAGATCGGGAAGGTAACGGGCGCCTGGCCGTGCCATACGGCGGGATCTCCCTGCCAGATGTATTCGCGGCCGTCGTTGTCTTTGATCGATTTCAGTGTGCCGCTCAGTGTCTTCAGCGTAACCGTAAGCTGTTCGTTCTTTAATGTGTAATCCATTTTTGTGCCTTTCTATTCTGTAAAGATGAAAAGTGCTGCCCGATGCGGCAGGTCATTAACCTGCTTCCCGGACTATCACCATGATTATAGCCGCAAGCGCATCAATGCGCCATGGAATTTTATCGGCGCAGGTGCTTTCTGCTCACAAATCGCTTCGGGATGATGGACAGGCAGGATACACAAGCATCTCGTCCTTGCCAGAGAGGAAAGCTATGTTATAATCTGAGGGCACGTCATCAGCAGTTCTCATTCGGTTTTCTCGTTTTGTGAAACGGATGATGGCAGGCTTCGGCCTCATATGTGACAGGGTAGCCTTTTGATATTTTTACAAAGGAAGGAAATTGAAATGAAAAAAAGAAATGCATTTGTCTCAACGATCATGGCAGGCGCGCTGGCGCTTTCCATGCTGGCTGGCTGCGGAAGCGCATCCTCTGCGTCAGCGGTTTCCACTGCTTCACAGGCTTCAGAAACTGCTGAAACGTCAGCGGCGGCGTCATCTGCCAGTGCGTCATCGGCGTCTTCGGAAACCGTAACGCCTGCTGCTTCTTCTGAATCTGTGGCTTCATCGTCTGTTTCATCGTCCTCAGCAGCATCTTCTTCATCGAGTGAAACTGCGCTGAAAGTCGGCTCGGAGGATGCAGACGCCATGCGTGTCGGAAGCCTCAAGGGACCGACGACCATGGGCCTTGTCAACCTGATGGAGGAGACGGAAGACGGCGATACCCAGGGTGATTATACCTTTACCATGGAGACCCAGCCGGATGCCATCGCGTCAGAGATCGTTTCAGGCGATCTTGATGTGGCTCTTCTGCCGGCAAACATGGCTTCCATTGTTTACAACAAGACACAGGGCGGGATTTCCGTCATCGATATCAACACCCTCGGCGTTCTGTACTGCGTGACCGGGGATGACAGCATCAAATCCGTCGCTGACCTCGCAGGGCACACGGTGTACAGCACCGGCCAGGGCGCGACACCGGAGTATGCACTGAACTACCTTCTGGAGAAAAACGGCGTTACCGACTGCACGATCGAATTCCGCTCCGAGGCAACGGAGATCGCCGCTGCACTCGCTGCAGATCCTACTGCTATCGCAATTCTGCCGCAGCCGTTTGTAACCGTTGCCGAGATGCAGAATGATCAGCTGCACACCGCTTTTTCCCTGACGGATGCCTGGGATGCGGTCTCTGATGACGGATCAAGACTTCTGACCGGCGTAACGGTTGTGCGGAACGACTATCTGAATGCGCATAAGGATGCCGTTGATCTGTTCCTGCAGGAGAGCGCTGCCAGCGTGGACAAGGCCAACAGCAGCATTCCGGAGACAGCATCACTTGTCGTGAAGTATGGCATCATCGAGAAGGAGCCGGTTGCTGAAAAAGCACTGCCGGAGTGCCAGCTCGTGTGTGTAACCGGACAGGAGATGAAGGATTCTCTCTCCGGATATCTCAATGTTCTGTACAATGCCAATGCTGAGTCCGTCGGAGGAAATCTTCCAGGAGATGACTTCTACTATGTGCCGGATGAGAGTGCGGCTTCATAAGTATTTTTGCAGGAAAAGGGCCACCAGAACGGTGGTCCTTTTTTTCTGCCCATCAAGGATCAAATCCGATCACGAATGAATCAGATGCATCTGTAAAGCATAAAAAGCGCAGTATATATTCAGTCCGCAGCATCAGCAGGTGTCGGTGCGTAATGATCCCGGCCGAAGGTATACTGTGCATTTAAATCCATGAAAGGTGAAAATAATTCATGCTATTTGTGAATGTTATGCTTTATTTTTCTGCCGATGGCGGTATAATGGAACACGTTGAGCACAACTCAACATTAAGATGAAAGGAATAACATGGTATGAAAAATACACTTGAGATCCGCTGGCACGGCAGGGGCGGTCAGGGAGCCAAGACGGCCGCACTTCTGCTGGCAGATGCCGCATTTAAGACAGGAAGTTATGTGCAGGGATTTCCGGAATACGGTCCGGAGCGGATGGGCGCCCCGATCACGGCGTATAACCGCATCAGCACAGAGCCGATCCGTGTGCACTCGGACATTTATTACCCGGACTGTGTCGCTGTTGTCGATGAAACGCTGCTGCACAGTGTGCGCGTGACAGATGGCCTGAAGGAAAATGGTGTGCTTCTGGTCAATACCAGGAAGAGCGCTGAAGAGATCCGGCCGCTGCTCGGAGGCTGGAAGGGCAAAGTCGTTGTCATCGATGCCCGGAAAATCTCAGAGGAAACACTGGGGAAGAATTTCCCGAATACGCCGATGCTCGCCGCCGTCACCGCAGTGACCGGAGTGATGACCAGGGATGCATTTTTTGACAGCATGAAGGATTCCTTCCAGCACAAATTCGCGAGAAAGCCGGAAGTGATCGAGGGCAACATGAAAGCGCTGGAAATGGCTTATGACACGGTGGCCGGACCGGCCCGCCGCATGGCAGCAGGCGAATAATGACCGGCGAAAAAAGACCGGTAAAAAACGACCGGTGAAAACGTCCAGCGAATATAGACCAGCGAAAACGACCAGTAAATGAAGGCCGGCGAATAACAGCCGGGAGGATCAGATATGCGTACAGATATTCAGAAAATAAACGAAAGCTCGCCGTGGACAGAGCTCACGGAGGGATTCCGGATTCAGGCTTCGGGAAATTCCGCGGAGTTTCATACCGGTGAATGGAGGACCAATACGCCGGTGTTTCTGGCTGACAAGTGCAAACAGTGTCTTCTCTGCGCACCGGTGTGCCCGGACTGCGCGATTCCGGTCTCAGAAGGACGGAGAGGCGAATTTGACTATGATTACTGCAAGGGATGCGGCATCTGCGCGAAGGCCTGCCCTTTTGATGCCATTGTCATGAAGGAGGGAATTGAGCCATGAGTGAAAAGGCCATCAAGGAAAGAATGTCCGGCAATGAGGCCGTCGCCTATGCGATCCGTCAGGTGGAGCCGGACGTCATGCCGGCATTCCCCATCACCCCTTCGACGGAGATCCCGCAGATGGTTTCCACGTACATCGCCAACGGGCAGATGGACACGGATTTTATTCCGGTGGAAAGCGAGCATTCCGCCATGTCTGCGGCCATCGGGTCTGAGGCTGCCGGCGCAAGAACGATGACAGCAACTTCTTCGGCGGGACTGGCGCTGATGTGGGAGGAACTGCTCCTCGCCGCGTCGAACCGCCTTCCGATCGTGCTCACCCTTGTCAACCGGACACTCTCCGGACCGATCAACATCAACTGTGATCACTCGGACGGCATGGGCGCGCGCGACACCGGCTGGATCCAGATCTACGCGGAGGATAATCAGGAAGCCTACGACAATTATATCCAGGCGTTTCCGATCGCGGAGGACAGCCGTGTGCACCTGCCCGTCATGGTGTGCATGGACGGCTTCATCACCAGCCACGCGGTCATGAACATATCGCTCCTTGAGGATGCCGCGGTGAAAAAATTTGCCGGCGAATATCATCCGGAGGAATTCATGCTCGATGCGGAGCATCCCGTTTCCGTCGGCCCGTACGCTATTTCGCATTATGAGATGGAAGCAAAGCGCGCGCAGGAAGCGGCCATGGAGCGGGCGAAAGAAGTCATCCTGGAAGTGGGCAAACGCTACGGTGAGATGAGCGGCCGCTCCTACGGGCTGTTTGAGAAATACCGCACGGAAGATGCCGAGTTTATCATGCTGATCATGGGAAGTGCGGCCGGCACGGCCAAGCAGGCGGTGGATGAGCTTCGGGAGAGCGGTGTGAAGGCCGGTGTTCTGAAGCTCCGCGTATTCCGTCCCTTCCCGGAAAAAGAGATCGCGGAGGCGGTAAAGAACTGCCGTGCCCTGGCCATCATGGACCGCTGCGAGAGCTACAACGGAAACAGCGGACCGCTCGGCAGCGAAGTGACGGCAGGCCTGTACAGAAACCGCGTGTTCATCCATGCGGTGAACTACATCTACGGACTCGGCGGCAGAGATTTTACCACAGAAGACGTGAAGCAGGTCTTTGAAGAACTGAAGGAAACAGCGGACGGCCGCCTGGCGGAGCAGCAGCACAAGTATATCGGACTCAGGGAGTGATCAGTATGAGTGACTACAGTCTGAAGACAATGATGAACAAGCCGGAGCGTCTGGCTCCGGGACACAGAATGTGTGCGGGATGCGGTGCACCGATCGTTGTGCGTGCCGTCCTCCGCACGCTGCATGAGGGCGACCACGCCGTTGTCGGCAACGCGACCGGCTGTCTGGAGGTTTCCACCTTCATGTATCCGTACACTTCCTATAAGGACAGCTATATTCATAATGCGTTTGAAAACGCCGGTGCCACGATGAGCGGCGTCGAGACAGCATACCACGTGCTGAAGAAAAAGGGAAAAATACCGGCTGATGAGAACTTCCGCTTCATCACCTTCGGCGGCGACGGCGGAACCTACGATATCGGTTTTCAGTCCCTCTCAGGCGCGATGGAACGCGGACACGACATGACCTATGTGTGCTATGATAATGGTGCTTACATGAATACCGGCATACAGAGATCATCAGCCACACCGATGTTTGCCGACACGACGACAACGCCGGCGGGCAAAGAATCCAACGGCAAAGTGCAGTACCGCAAGGATCTCACGGCTATCCTGGCAGAGCACTACATTCCCTATGCAGCGCAGACGACGCTGACGCGGGATTTCCGGGATCTCCACAGAACAGCGGAAAAAGCTGTCTACACCGCGGGACCAACATTTCTGAATGTCATGGCGCCCTGTCCGAGAGGATGGCGCTATCCGGCGGAGGACATCATGGAGATCTGCCGCCTCGCTGTGGAGACCTGCTACTGGCCGCTTTTTGAGGTGGATCACGGAAACTGGAAGCTCTCCTATGAGCCGAAGCACAAGCTGCCGATCGAGGATTTTCTGCGCACGCAGGGAAGATTTCGCCATCTGTTCAAGCCGGGTAATGAGCATCTGATCGAGCTCTTCCAGAAGGAAGTCGACAAGCGGTGGGAAGATCTGCAGTACCGCTGCGCGAGAGGGCAGATCTGAACTGTCACACTGTGAGAGGTGATCTGATTTCCACAGTGTGCGGGCACAGTTCTGTTATTCGAAGTGTGTGAGAACAGCTCTGAGCAGTTTGCACGGTTCGCGTTGAAGGTGACGGTGGAGAACCGTCGGAAATAGTTATGTACCATCCACCAAAAGGTGGATGGTTTCGGCTCAGCTCATGATGCTCTGCCGATGGGAGGCAGAAGGAATGACATTACTGACGTATCAGGTTTTTAAGACAGTTGCCGAGATGGGCAGCTTTCACAAGGCGGCTGAGGTGCTGGGGCTTACCCCTTCGGCGATCAGCCACGCGGTTTCCGCGATGGAAAAGGAGCTCGGCTTTGCCGTCCTTACGAGGAACAAGTCGGGTGTCTCGCTGACCAATTACGGCGAGCATATCCTTCCCTATGTGAATGCCGTTCTGAACAGCGATGAAAGCCTGCAGCAGGTGATCGCAGAGTACAAGGGCCTCAAGGCCGGTACCGTCCGGGTGGGCTGCTTTGCGAGTGCGTGCAATAACTGGATGCCCGCCATTATCAAATCCTTCGAAAAAAAATATCCGGCGATCCGCATCGAGGTATTTCAGGGAACCTATGATGATGTGAGTGAGTGGATCAAGACGGGCGTCGTCGATTTTGGCTTCATGTCCACCTCCAGTGCCGGTGATCTGAATATCCGGCCGTTCTATCAGGACCCGCTGCTCTGCGTCGTTCCGAAGGATTATAAGAAGAAAAAGAATACCAACACGATGTCTCTTGATGAGATGCGCGGCGAGCACTTTGTCGTGCAGCGGGAGTCCACCGATGCGGATATCCAGCATTACCTGCGCACGAATCATCTGAACGTCGAGGCAGACTATCATGTCGTGGATGACATGTCCACGGTCGTCATGGTAGCGAATGGCTTTGGCATCTGCATCATGCCGGAGCTCACGATGCGCGGTATGCCCTATGAGACGAAGAGCTATCCCATGAATCCGCCGGCATACCGGAACATCGGCCTCGCGTGCCTGAATCCGGATCTCATGGCACCTGCCGTCCGCACGCTGTATCAGCACATCATCAGAGAGTACGGAAACGAATAAACAACCAGAGAATGAAACGCTGCCTGACACGGAAATAAAAAATTGCAGATAAGAGAACCGTTGTCTGAGACGGAAATGAGGAAATCAAATGAGTGAGACGCTGTTTAACAATGAGAGCATCATCTCGTGGCTGCAGTACTATGCCGCCAATGCACCGGTCAACCTGGAGCGCGTGAAACTTCTGGACATCACCGGAAAAAATAAAAGCGTGATCCCCGCGGTGGAATCTCACCGCCAGACGCTGGTCTTCACGGAGGCGGGCGACGAGGATATTTTTTACCGGATGTGGGCCGCAGGACTCGGAGAGTGTGAGGTCTGGTATAACGACGGCTCGGAACCGACCGGTCCGATCCGCCATGACCTTCTGAAAAATATGATCGACCGCGGCATCAATGCCTCGGCCGGCATGCTCGTGCTGAACAGCCATGCGCGCAATACCTATAAGGTAGGCATGGACAACGATGCGTTCCGCAGAGGATCCGTGCATTTCGTAGGCAGTGAGATCCGCGCAGTGCTCCTGAACAAGATGCAGGTGGAGATTCAGGATGAACTGCTGGTCATCAGCGGCGAGAGCATTGCCATCGAAGCCGCCATGCTGGCGCAGGAGGGCTCCGTGACGGCGGTGGAATACAATGCGGATGACCGCCGCACGCTCGAGGACAACATCGATCACTTCGGCCTGCATAATATCCGCATTATGGATGCTGTGACAGAAGAGAGTATGAAGAACGTTCCCGTGCCTGACACCGTGATGCTCGTGGCTTCCGCTTCGATGGAGCAGGAGCTGGATGTGCTGACAAAGCTGAACCCGCACATCGGCGTTGTGATCTACACGCTGGATATGGGCGTGGCAGCGGATATCGATCGGACATTTGCACACTACGGTATAGGCGACACAGAGGTGATCCAGATCGCTGTCTCCAAGCGCGGTCATAAAAATATGTTCATGCAGGAGCCCGCACCGTGGATCATCACCGGCAGGGCGGACCGCAGAGAATAAAAAGCAGAGAATAAAAAGCAGGGAATAAAAAGCAGGGAATAAAAATAAGTCTTCACTGCAAAGCAGGAGGCGGGCTGCACTCATCGGGGTGCAGCCCGCCTCTGATGTACGCGAACATCGCGATAAACAGAGAGTCATGTTCTCAAATAGGCAAAGCATATGATGAGGTATAGCGAACGCAGCGATTACGACAGATCATGCCATTAATGTTTCGGAAAATTCTGAAATATATGATT
>ONKP01000026.1:0-13529 GCA_900318405.1 uncultured Eubacteriales bacterium
CCCTGTGCCAGCGTCTGCGCACCGGAGCTCACCTGCTCGGCGCCTGACTTGATGTTCTCAGAGGTCTCGTTGATTCTGTGCATGACATCATTCAGTTCATCGCGGATCTTATTCTGCGCCTCCAGCAGACGGTGGAAACCGCCCGTGTAAGCATCTCCGTTTGCTTCCTCGAACGCCAGATCGCCACGACCCATTCTTGTCAGATTTTCATCCAGGTCAACAGTGATCTCCTGCAGCCGGTCAACAAGAGCACCGAGACTGCCTGTCATTCGTCCGATCTCATCGCGGAACGGATAGCCCGAGACATTCGTACGCACCTCATTCAGCTGTTCCCAGTCTCCCACCGAAGCCAGCTCTGCCATCTTCTGCGCGGAGCTGAGCGGTGTCAGCGCCCTCTTGATAATGCCACGCATGATGAAGGACATGATAAAAATAACGATAACGACAGCCAGGATCATGATCCGGAGCAGCAGCATCTCCGAAGCCTGATACTCTGAAAAATCAACGGAGGACTGGACCCACCATGTGGAATCGCCGACAGCTACCGGTGAAAATGCCCGCACTTTATGGAAGCCGTTCGCGTTCGTCACGATATGGAAGGAAGTTCCACCCTTCATATTCTCATCCACGAGAGTTGCCGCATCACCCATGAACGTATGGTAATTATTGCCGATGGATTTGCCGTCGCTGCTGTAAGCAAGCGTGCCATCCGGTTCAATGACATCGACCAGCATGGAGGAATACGTCTCCGTAGTTCCCTCCGTCACATTGAATGCATTGACATCCAGATCGACAAAGAAAACACCGAGGGTCGTTCCGTCGATAGTCACCGGATATGCCGCTGTGACGGAATCGGAACCGAGCGATTCATTGGCTGCGGGAGCGCCATAAGTAATCTCTCCCGTCGACAGCGCATTCTGGATAGCCGCGTTGTCTGCAATGCCGTCACCTGTCAGGCTGACGCAGCCGCCATTCCCGTTGATCGTATCCTGCGTTGCGACCATGCCGTACTCATCCTTTTTGACAAAGGAATCCGGCGTGAAATAGATGCCCATCCCCAGGAATCCGCGTCAGAAACTCTTCTTCTCTCTTGCGTCCCGCCGTCATACCGCCGCCGGTAATCGTACTGATCTCCGTCTGGAAACCATCATTGCCGCTGGCGTACATGCTCTGCAGGCTGCCCATGACAGGGTTGGCCGCGGCATCCACGGTACCGGTTACTTTTTCGATCTTCGCCGCATTTTTCTCAGCGATGTGCATCAGATCCTCATCGGTTTTGTTTTTGATGATCGTTCCTGCAAAAGCGATGACAAAAATAACCGCTGCGATCAGAATAGCAACAATCATCGCGCCCAGCTTGAATGTCAGCCTCTCTTTCAGGTCAAGATCCTTCCACCCTTTAACTGCCTTTTTGCTTCCACCCTTTTTGCTTCGTTCCTTCATGTCCTTCTCCTGTCCTGTTTTCACTCCCGGCTGCTCTCAGTCCGCAACGCCCGTCACGCCCTCTGCAGCGTCGATGCCTTTACGGATCTGCGCTTACTGCATATCGCAGACCAGGCTTCCCGCGGAACTGTTCTTATTAAATATCGACTGATTCCCGGAATATATTATTGCAGTTAGTGAATCGTTTCGTTTTTGCGGCATGCCGGGTGCGTCCGAATCAGCGGTTTTCCTCCCGCCCGTAAAAGCCGAGGAATTTATCCATATAAATTTTGTACACAGCAGCCGCCATAACGGTATGGAGAAGTCCGGTCCGTGTCCCTTTTCCCGTCAGCTCAAACGCCGGATAATGCAGCGGATCCGCGATGTGATGCAGCGCATTAGTCATTTCCTCGTTGAAATGCCGGTAGCCTTCTTCGACACTGTATGTCTTTTCCTGCAGCTCCTTGAGAAAACAGATCTCCTTCATGCTCGCCACACCCTTGATCATGGATATGAACAGCAGATACGCCAGCTGATCACGGTAATACTTCTTGTTCACCGGCGTGTCGATGAGTCCCTCACGCACATAGTTGCTGATCATCGCCGGCGTGAGCGACAGATCGCCGAGCGGTGATACGCAGTCATGAATATAATCGGACGTCTGTTTCAGGTACAGGCCCACATTGGGTATGGCCAGATAGTCAGGAAGCCTGAAGTCCTTCATGGCTTTGATTGCCTCCTCTCCGAGAACAGACATATCAATACCGGATGTCTTCTGCTCCGTCTCTTTCCCCGTCATATTTCCCCCCGTTTCTGAGCTTTTCTTTATCCCGGATGCTGATAATGAATATGCGAAACTCACGATATCAGTATACTGCAGGCGCAGAACAGCGGCAACGAGGTAAAATGCAAAAGGGTCTGGAATCTGAAATTCTGATGGTTCACGCAAGGTAATCCCGCTTCTGCAGAAGCCTCATGGAGTTCAGGATACACAGGCAGGCCACACCGACATCGGCGAAAACGGCTGCCCACATACCAGCCAGTCCCAGCGCTCCGAGAACAAGGATCAGCAGCTTGACTGCCAGTGCAAAAACAATGTTCTGCGTAGATATCCCGACGGTTCTGCGCGCGATGCGGATGACCATCGGGATGCGTCTGAGATCATCATCCATGATGACGACATCCGCGGCTTCAATCGCAGCCGCACTGCCCATCGAACCCATGGCAATACCTACGTCCGAGCGCATCAGCACCGGCGCATCATTGATGCCATCGCCGACAAAAGCAAGGGCGTGGCGCACGGCGTCATTTTCACTCTTTTTACTGGCATTACCACTGTTCTCCGATTTCTTCGCCTGCGCTGAGGCCCCGGTTTTCTCCGGATTCTCTGAGCGGTTCATCTGCGTATCAGACCGGCCGCTCTGTGCATTTTCATCCGTCCGCAGTTCCTGCAGCATCTGCTCCACGCGCGCCACCTTATCCTGCGGCAGCAGCTCGGAATACACCTCATCTACGCCGAGTTCTTTTCCTACTGCTTCACCAACCGTTTTACGGTCTCCGGTCAGCATCACGACTTTTCGCACGCCACAGGCCTTCATGTCTGTGATCGCCTGACGGGCCTCTTTCTTCACCGAGTCGCGGATGGAAATGGAGCCCAGATACCTGATGCCGGCACCGGCCGATATCGCACTCTTCCCATCCACTGAATCTTCTGCACTGTTCGTTGTATCCGTCTGTGCCACTCCGTCGCCGGGTGCCGCACCGTCTCCGGGTGTCGACTGTGTCGATACAGAAACGGATGTCCCTTCCGGTCCTGATGCAGCTGCCGAAGAAAATTTCTCTGCATTGCCAACAGCCACGTACACTACCGTCGCCGCAGGATCCTCCGCCGGCTGAAAAGCAATGCCGCAGGCTTCCATCAGCCTGTCGTTTCCCACGTATATTTTTCTGCCCTGGGATACTGCGATCAGGCCCTGACCGGATACGTTGTCCGTGTCCTCCAGTGCAGAAACGCCCCTGAGCGCATCAGGCTGTTCCTCCTCCAGAGCCTGCCGGATGGAAGCCGCGATCGGATGCGTGGACATGCTCTCCGCCAGTGCGGCCATCCGCAGGACTTCGGACTTCTCCACGCCCGGCGCCGGCTCCACAGCCGATACGCGGAACGATCCTTCGGTCAGCGTCCCCGTTTTATCCGAGACGACCGTATCCAGTCCCGCCATCAGTTCCAGATAGTTCGAGCCCTTGACCAGCACGCCGTTCCGGCTGGCCGCTCCGATACCGCCAAAGAAGGCAAGCGGCACCGATATGACAAGCGCACACGGACAGCTGATAACAAGGAAGGTGCAGGCGCGGTAAACCCATGTCGCCGGATCTCCCGTGATGATTGACGGGATAACGGCCAGTGCCAGCGCCGCATACACGACGATCGGTGTATAAACGCGGGCAAAACGCGTGATGAACTGCTCCGTCCTTGATTTTTTATCAGAGGATTCCTCAACCATCTCGAGGATTTTGGCTACGGTTGAGTCCTCATATGCCTTCACAGCTTCCGCGCGGAGAAGTCCCTCTCCGTTGATGCATCCGGAGATCACCTGATCCCCCGCATGCACAGAGCGCGGCACCGACTCGCCGGTCAGCGCAGCCGTATCAATCATGGAATCGCCGGAGCGGACGATCGCATCGACGGGAATTTTCTCCCCGGGCCTGATGATGAGGATATCACCGATCTGCACATCATCGGGGTCCACGCGTTCCACTGTTCCGTCCGCACGCTCCACGTCCGCGTATTCCGGCGCGATTTCCATCAGCTCCGTGATCGACTTTCTGGAACGACCGACGGCGAAGTTCTGGAACCACTCGCCTACCTGATAGAACACCATGACCGCAACCGCCTCGGAATTTTCGCCTGTCACGAAAGCACCGATCGTGGCGACAAACATCAGGAAGGACTCATCAAACGGCTGCCTGTTTTTGATTCCGAGCAGCGCCTTCCGCACAACGTCCCATCCGCATATAAAATACGGAATGAGGTATACGAAGAAGCTCAGCCAGGTATTTTCAAAAACAAACGGCACAACGCCGGTTTTGTCGAGGATCAGAATCGCAAAGTAAAGAATCACCGTCAGGAGAATGCGTTTGCCTTCTTTTTTCAGTTTGTCTGTCATATTCAAGCCCTTTTCCCTTTAATTCTTCAGGTCTGTGTATTCCTGAGCTGTCTGTAAATCGTCATACTTCCAAACTGCGTCGAAAAAATACTGTCAGCTTTATTCCAGCTGCCCTTCAGGACCAGCTATGCCAGCCATTGCGAGGCACCGCCGAAATGCCGGATGATGTACTGCTGTATGAGTCGGATGATGTACTGCTGTATGATCAGATCTCAACGCTGAAGCGCCGGATGATATACTGCTGTATGATCAGATCTCAACGCTGAAGCGCCGGATGATATACCGCTGTATGATCAGATCTCGACTTTGAAATCCGGCTCGATTTTTTTTCCTTCCTTAATGCACTGCTGCAGAATGTCATCATAACGAGCATCGTCGGCATCCAGCGTGAACTTCTGCATCATGAAATTGACCCGTGCATCATTGACACCGTCGATCTTCTTCACCGCATTCTCAACCTTCTGTGCGCACGCTGCGCAGTCGATCTCGCATTTGTATTTTTTCTTCATGGTTCATCACCTTTCCCCGCCATTAAGCGGCCAGACAACTTATATCACTGCACTTCTGTACTTCTGCAATTCTCTGCCGGAGATGCTCGCACCTTACTTACCTGATTTTCAGAAGATTATCATTTCCTTCTATGCGCCAGATTGCTGTCATCACCGGCTGCCAGCTCATTATCAGAGTGTTACTCTTCGATATGCTCCTTGCCCATGGCGATGATCGTCTTCACATGATCATCAGCCAGCGAATAATACATTGCCTTTCCGTCCCGTCGCGCCTGAATCAGCTTTGACGTTTTCAGAATTTTCAGCTGATGCGAAACCGCCGACTGATTCATCTCCAGATCATCGCAGATCTCCGTCACATTCTTTTCCTTTTCAAAGAGATCGTAAAGGATCCGGATTCTCGTGGAATCGCCGAACACCTTGAACAGCTCCGCCAGATCACTGAGTTCTGTCTCGGTGATATTTGTGATCAGATGCTCTACCTTTTCGCAGTTACCCAACATCTGCGCCTCCTTTCCCGATGTTTTGATTATGGTTTCATCATGACAACTTTGATCTATGTCGACTATTATGATCTTTCGTTCATATGATTATATTATCATATGATAATTATAAATCAAGCCCTTTCCTTTTTTTACTGATGACTTTTCTTCACCGGTCACAGAAAAATAATTGATGCTGAATATATATGAAATGCACAAATAAGTTTAGAACGGTTTACACGGAGAGATCTGAGCTGTAAATAGGAAATATACAGATGATAATTTTCATATTTTAAATTTTCATTTCAATTTTTTTTAAAAAAGCAAACTAAATGAAACACAGAGCGAATAAAAATGTTATACTAAGCTGATTAGAAAATGTTTGGAAAGGAGGATTTGATTTGCAATGAAAAAAACTACGATAATGGCAATTGCTACTGCACTGAGCATGGCCGTGGCTGCCTGCGGGAACTCTGCCATAGCCGCGAAGGCCGACAGCGCTTCTTCAGAGACGCCTGCGCCGACTGCGTCAGCTTCGTCAGATACAGACAGCACGGCATCCGGAGACGTGTCCGCGGTTGTTACGCCGGAACCTGAATCGGACGTTCTGCTCGGCGGATGGGAGATCAATAAGGGAGCCCTTGTCCCTGACAGTAATTCTGACGCAGTGAAAGTCTTCAATAGCGCAATGAAAGGCATCACGGGATGTGATTATGACCTCATCGCCGTTCTGGGTTCTCAGTCTGTCGCCGGCACGAACTACTCTTACCTGTGCCGTGAGACCACCGTCGCTCCGAAAGCGGAATCCAGATTTGCCATTGTAAATATTTATGAAGATCTGAATGGAAACGCGATGCTTTTCGGTGAAAAAGCACTGCCGCTGATGGAGGCAGATGCTGATTCGACTGATGACGACGCTGCTCCGACTGCGGACGATGCTGCTCAGACCGAGGCGGCCGCTGCTTCGACCGGAGCCGATACCGAAAAGGCTGAGAATGAAGTTGCTCCGGCATGGCAATACAATCAGGATAAGACAGATCTGAGCGCACACGAGGATGTCCAAAACGCCTTTGAACAGGTCACAGTCAGCCCTTCCAGCTACGAACCCGTAGCCTATATCGGGAGCCGTGCGACTGCCAACGGAACAGAATACGCCGTTTTCTGCAGCCGTATGGACAAAAAAGTCGTGAAGAGCTTCTGCATGTTCAGCATCATGGTTGACAGCGACGGAAGCGCAAAGATCACCGGAAAGGAAAATGTAGATCTGTCCGCGATATAATCGAAGGATGTCATCGGCCGATGCCATTGGCCGAAATAATTGACCAATGGCATCCCGCACATCGATTTCTATTTCTTTATAACACTGAAAAGCGCCCATCAGGCAGCAGACCGCATTTCATCTGTCGTGAGGGGCGCTTTTTTATTGAACATTGCGAATAAGAAGTCTATGCCTGCTCTTTTCTGCAGACACTGCCAGCCCGTTAACTGCTGCCACAGATGACTGGCGAACATTGCGCGTTTTGTCAGAGGGCCGCAAATAGGCGCGTGCGAACGAACAGAAAAACGTGCAGTGAGCCAGTCGCTGTGGCGGCGGTTAAGAAAAGCTCAGCGTCTGACGATATCAGCGACCTGCTTCCTCCACAACCACCACTCCGTTTTCTTCAATCCGAATCATCATGCCGGTCTTCACATAGTCGAGGAAATCACTCCCCAGCGAATCCACCGTCGGCATCTTCGCATCGCTCCAGATATCGGTGAGGAGTGCACCGGCTGCCGCCAGCGAATCGATCGGTTCGGAAAAAAGCATACATGCCGGTGTTCTTCCCATTTTTGCCGCCGTGTAGAGAACCATGCCGCCGGTCGTCGATCCGATGGTGCGCGGCAGACAGAGGGCCTGTCCGTTCAGTTTCTTCTTATAAAGATCCGGATTGTTCTGGTCGCCGCAGATGGTATCCTTCGTACCGAACATCAGCGACTTCTGCAGGCTGGCCAGCGTGTTAAAGCCGCCGTGCGATACCAGCGCCCTGGCAGAGACGGTTCCCGGAATGACAACTCTTCCCTGAAATTTACGCATCATCTCCACCGTCCTTTCTTCCGGCATCCTCAGCCTGTTCCTTCATTCTGTCTGCAGCTTTCTTTCCGGCTTCCACTGCTTTTCCCGCTGCTTTCACTGCATCGGATCCGGCTTTCATGAACTTCTCCTGCATCGGAATCGCCGAGGCGTCTCCGCCTGTGATAATCCGGAGAATGGCATCATCCTGATAAAATCTCGCCGTGGAATACGTCCGCAGCTTATTCGAGTTGGTGATCACCGGCATGGATGAGCAGAGCGGATTGTTCATATACATCAGCGGGCAGATGTAGCTCACGATGATCCCCATTTCCCTGGCCATCGCATATTCCTCTGTCCTCTGAAACTCCTTCAGCACGGCAGGCGGCGTGGTGAATACCGTCTTCACAGTCACACGGCTGCGGCCGTTTCTCTGCAGTTCCTCGTGAATATCCTGCGTCCACTGCTTCAGCTGCGTGAGCGTGAGGTGCGGACAGCCGATGAAACAGAGCTTCGGCGCCGCGTCTTTATTTTTCCACATGACGGGATAGCTTTCCTCTACCCGCTTCAGCTCCGCGTCGTCAATGACATAGGTCTTCGCATCCGGCCGGATCAGCGCCTCGCCCTGCTCCGCCGCCTCCGGCGTCAGGTGATCGACGTGATAGAGTCCCACAGCACCGTTGGATGCGGTCGCCGCGCCGAAATCCTTCAGGTAGGAGCATGCCTCATCGTTCAGCTCTGTCCCGAGGAAGCGGTCCAGGCCAAAAATATACGGCACCTCCTCCATCACCTTCATGCCGACAGCACTGCCCAGCAGCTGGGCGTTCGGCTTTTCCGTCGTGCGGACCTCCACGCGCCAGGTGGCCTTTCTGCCCTCGTCAGTCAGGAAACCGAATTCCGGCACGCAGCCGGCAACGGAACCGAAGAGCTCTATGATACCGGAGTTCCGGTTGCATCTCGCGCCGAGCACCGAATTGGCATAGACGACCGCAGAGCTCTCCGCCCAGCTGAGGATATCTCCCTTTTCGGGCTTGTTGCCGACCTCGTCGAAGTAGCAGGTGCAGGTCGCCGCATCGTCGTTCATCCAGCCGACCTTCCGAAGCTGTTCCTCATAGGCGTCCTGTTTATTGTACATGAATTTTCTGAAAACAAGGTCCTGAAGCGGGCTGACCGGAATATCAGGGTCGAGCGGCTTCGGATCGATGGAAAATTTCTGTTTTGATACAATGCCCGAGGCAATCAGCTCGTCCATGATCTCATAGACGGGGCTGATGACACCGAGGCCGAAGCTCGTGACCAGATGTCCGTATTTTCCCGTCACCGGCACCATGCGCTTCGCGCCGAAGAGCTCGCCGTAGCGCACCAGTGTCTGCATGACGCGCGCCATCGTGGCACCGTACTTACCGTCAAGCTTATCCTGCTGTTCCTGTGTAAGTTCCATACGCTCATATCCTTTCTCAGATCTTCATGGCAGCTTCATACGCGCCCCAGATCACGGTGCGGAGGTTGCCGACCTGCTTACAGTCGCCGACCAGCTGAATTTTTCCATGCTCCGGCGCCAGCGGACGCGGCAGATAGCCGACGGAGCTGATGACCGAATCGCACGGCAGATCAAACTTCTCGCCGAAGCGGTCCTCGCAGAGGACGCCGTCGTCGCGCACTTCAAGCAGCTTTGTCTCCAGATATACAGGAACCTTCTTCCAGGCAAAATACTCGCGCAGATAAGAGCTGTTGGCGAGGCAGACGCCCGGCTGGGAAATCAGATCGTCCTTCATCTCCACAATGATGGGCTTTTTGCCCTGCAGGCAGAGCTCGTAGGCGATCTCGCATCCGGTGAGTCCGCCGCCGATCACGGCGACTGTCTCGCCGACCTGCTTTCCGAGAAGATAATCGCAGGCCTCGATCGTTTTCTCAAAGCCCGGTACCTTCCGCAGTACGCGCGGCGACGCACCGGTCGCCACGATGATATCCATATCGCCGAACTCTTCTACAGAGGCGATCTCCGAATTCAGATGGATTTCAATATTCAGTTCCTTCATCTGAAGCCGGTACCAGTCGAGCAGATGACGCATTCTTTCCTTATAGGATTCTGCGGAAGCCGCGATAAAGGTGCCGCCCAGACTGTCGGACTTCTCATAGATGACCGGCTCATGACCGCGCAGCTTCAGCACGCGCGCCGCTTCCATGCCGCCGATGCCGCCGCCGATGATGATTACCTTTTTCGGCGTTTTCGTGCGCCTGATATAGTGTTTATCCGTCTGCATCATCTCCGCATTGACGGCGCAGCGGGCCAGATGCAGGCTGTCATACAGCGGCTGGTCATTCGGCACGCCCTTGTAATGCGCCATGTTGAAGCAGCCGTTGTGGCAGAGGATGCACGGCCGGATCTCCTCCGGACGGTCGTTCTCCAGCTTCGTCACCCACTCCGGATCCGCGAGGAAATTCCGCGCAAAACCGACGCCGTCTATTTTTCCCTCAGCGACAGCCTCTGCACCCGTGAACGGATCCATGCGGCCGGCGCAGACGACGGGGATATCGACGAACTGACGGATATGTTCCACATCCGCGAGGTTGCAGTTCTCCGGCATGTATACCGGCGGATGCGCCCAGTACCAGGCGTCGTAGGTGCCGTTGTCGCAGTTCAGCATGTCGTAGCCGGCATCCTGCAGGTACTTCGCCGCGCGCTCGGACTCCTTCATATCCCGTCCCGCTTCGACGTACTCCTCACCCGGCAGCGCACCGCTGCGGAAGCCCTTGGTCTTTGAAACGACGCTGTACCGAAGGGAAACAGGGAAGTCGTCGCCGCAGACCCGCCGGATCGCCTGTATGATCTCGACCGGGAAGCGGTAGCGGTTCTCAAAGCTCCCGCCGTAGCCGTCTTTTCTCTTGTTCACGTACGGAAGCGTGAACTGATCGAGCAGATAGCCCTCGTGAACAGCATGAATCTCTATGCCGTCCACACCGGCGTCCTGCAGCAGCTTCGCACATCTGGCAAAAGCATCGACGTACTGCAGGATCTCTTCGACGGTCAGCGCACGCGACGGCACCTTGTCGGACCAGCGGTTCGGCGAGGGGCTGGCCGTTGCCGTGATTTTGTCCAGATCCATGAACGGCTTGCTCAGCTGACGCAGAACGGGATTGGTGTACATATCTTCCATCATTTTTGAGATCGTGAACGAGCGCCCGAAGCCTGCCGTCAACTGCACAAAAAGCTTCGCGCCGGTCCGGTGAAATTCCGGCATCCACTTCGCCAGATCGCGGTACATTTTTTCATTCCTGTAGAGCCACTGGCCGCCGATCGGATTGTAAACCGGCTGGCAGCCCGGCAGTACAAGGCCTGCATTATTATTCGCCACCTTGAGGATAAAATCCGCTCCGGCCTCGTCGAAATGGTTCTGCTCCATCCACCCGAACAGATTGGTGCCGCCCATCGACGTCATCACAATTCTGTTTTTAATCTCACAATTCCCGATTTTCCACGGGGTAAACAAAGGCTGCAGTCTCTGATCCATACGTTCCCTCCTGTATATGGCGCCAACAGTGGTATTTTCACATGCCTGCCGACGCTGTCGACGGGTTATTTCTTCCGCTTTGTCATGCTCTGCAGTTTACGGGATGGCCGTTCTGCTGAAGCAGTACATTTACATAAATTTTAACACTTTTCTGCATACAATGGATGAAATATACGTGAATTTCAGGATGTTATATGACTGTTATGTGACTGTTCACACATTCCTCTTCAGATATTCTTTCAACTTAAAGGTGCAAAAATAAGGAAATGTGTAAATGGCATTCGCATACCCTATATTAAAATCACCCAGTTTGATACCATATGAAATATCCCTGTAGTTCTTATTTTTTATCAATGATGATAAAGACCTTGACTGCGCACTGTTAGATTTAACCTCAACCGGAATCAGATCATTCTGTGTTCTGACAAAAAAATCTTCTTTCAGAGAAGAATTTTCTTTTTTGTAATAAAAAAGGCCCAGTCCCTGTTTAGTAAAGGCTTCAGCAACAAAATTCTCGTACAGCGCACCTTTATAAACTCCGAGATTTCTGTTCGCACGCAAATCCTCCTGAGCCTCCTCATCCAAAGCGGATACCAGTAATCCCGTATCCGAATAATACAATTTATATTTGCTCACATCTATGTTTTCCTTCAAATTATGTATTTTTTTATAAGCTTGTGAGCCGATGACAGGCGGTTTATAATGAGCAGGATACGAAAAAACGGAAGAAGACAGGAAGAGGGATCATCATGCGAAAAACCAAAATTATCTGCACCATCGGCCCTGCGAGTGAATCCGAGGACGTTTTGAAACAGATGTGCCTTGCCGGAATGAACGTTGCCAGACTTAATTTTTCCCATGGCACCCATGAAGAACACAAAAAGAAAATCGAAACGATCAGGAAGGTGCGCTGCGAACTGGGCATGCCCATCGCTATCATGCTCGATACCAAGGGTCCGGAGTACCGGATTGGTGTATTCAAAGATCATCGCATTACGCTGCAGGAAGGCGATGAATTCACGTTTACCACAGAACAAATTGTCGGTGACGAGCATATCGTATCCGTCAGCTACAGCGGTTTCGCCGACGATCTCGAGCCCGGCGATAAGATTCTCGTGAACAACGGCCTTGTCGTCTGCCGCGTCACGGAGATCAACGGAGCCAATGTCAAAACGGTTGTTGAGGCCGGCGGTCAGCTCTCCGACAGAAAAAGCATGAACTTCCCCGGCAAGCTGCTGAAGAACGATTTCCTCAGTGAGCAGGATAAGGATGATCTGCTGTTCGGCATCGAAAACGATGTGGATTACGTTGCGGCTTCCTTTGTTTCCACGAGAGAAGACGCGAAGGAAATGCGTGACTTCCTCAACGCACACGGCGGCGAGGATATCGATATCATTGCCAAGATCGAAAACAGGTCCGGTGTGCAGAACGTCAGAGAAATATCTGAGGTCGTGGACGGCATTATGATTGCCCGTGGAGACCTCGGTGTTGAGATTCCGTACATGGAGGTTCCCTCCGTGCAGAAGGAGATCGTCCAGAAATGCCGTCTTCTCGGCAAGCGCGTGATCATCGCCACGGAAATGCTGGAATCCATGATCACCAATATCCGTCCGACCCGTGCGGAGATTTCCGATGTCGCCAACGCCGTATATGACGGTGCATCGGCCATCATGCTCTCCGGTGAGTCGGCAGCAGGCAAATACCCTGTAGAAGCGGTCAAAACCATGTCTGAGGTGGCTGAGTTCACGGAGCAGCGCATCAATTATCAGAAGCGCTTCAAAAACACCGAATTTATCACAAAAAATAATCTGGACGCCATCTCTCATGCTACCTGCCAGATGGCTATCGATGTGAGCGCCAAGTGCATCGTCGTGAGCTCCCAAAGCGGCCTGACAGCGCGCATGGTCAGCCGTTTCCGCTGCCCGACACAGATCATCGGCATGACGACATCGGAAAAGGTCTACCGGAAACTCGCCCTCAGCTGGGGCGTCATCCCGATCCTCTGCGAGCAGTTTGACTCCATCGATGTGCTTTTCTATCACGCCATCCAGCAGGCACAGAAAATCCTGAAACTGAAGGACGGAGACAATGTCGTGCTTACCGGTGGACAGATTGGCGGCAAACGCGGCAACACCAACACTATCAA
This sequence comes from uncultured Eubacteriales bacterium, assembly GCA_900318405.1. GTDB lineage: Bacteria > Bacillota > Clostridia > Lachnospirales > Lachnospiraceae > Bilifractor. The sequence goes on from ONKP01000026.1 coordinate 13,286, forward strand.
GGTCGAGACTATTCACAGCAGACAGCACTGCAGGTAAGATGATACCTTTTATATGAAGGCTGTGTATCAAAACAGACAGCAGGATTTCTTCAGACATTTTTGTCTATAAGAGATCCTGTTTTTTTTATGATGAAATAGCTGTCAACTAATATTTGTCTTGTGTGCTGCTTCCGTCTGTGTTAGAATATCGGTGTTGCTTTATCGCGTTGAAACGTTACGGTTTAAAGCGTTGCGGTTCAACGCG
>ONKP01000026.1:13553-19108 GCA_900318405.1 uncultured Eubacteriales bacterium
ACATGGCAATCAAAATCTTATTACTGGCAGTTTTCTTTGCGGTGATGCTCTTCATCGGCTTCTACACGCGCAAACACACAAACAGCGTGGATGGCTTCGTTCTCGGCGGACGGAATGTCGGCCCGTGGCTGTCGGCATTCGCTTACGGCACCTCTTATTTTTCCGCCGTTGTCTTCGTTGGATACGCCGGCCAGTTCGGATGGAAGTACGGCATTGCCTCCACGTGGATCGGCATTGGCAACGCCCTGATCGGCAGCCTGCTGGCGTGGGTCATCCTCGGCAGACGGACGCGCGTCATGACACAGCATCTGCAGTCCCGCACGATGCCCGATTTCTTCGGCAGCCGTTATGACAGCAAGGCGCTGAAGATCACAGCCTCCGTGATTGTCTTTGTTTTTCTGATTCCGTATACAGCTTCGGTGTACAACGGTCTCTCCCGTCTGTTTGAGATGGCCTTCGACATCCCGTATCAGATCTGCGTCATCGTCATGGCCGGCCTCACAGCGGTATACGTCATCGTGGGCGGCTATATGGCGACGGCTCTCAACGATTTTGTACAGGGTATCATCATGCTGTTCGGCATCGCCGCCGTCGTCATCGCTGTCCTGAACGGGCAGGGCGGATTCATGAACGCCATTCGCACAATGTCAGCGATTCCCAGTGATGTGGCGGCAACCCAGGGACAGGCCGGCGCGTTCACTTCATTTTTCGGCACGGATCCCCTGAACCTGTTCGGCGTCATTGTGCTGACCTCGCTCGGTACGTGGGGACTGCCGCAGATGATCGGCAAATTCTATGCCATCAGGGATGAAAAATCCGTGAGTGCCGGAACGATCATCTCCACCCTCTTTGCCATTGTGGTGGCCGGCGGATGCTATTTCCTCGGCGGCTTCGGACGGCTGTTCGACGACGCGTCCATCTACGACGCTTCCGGAAAAATCATCTACGACGCGATCATTCCGCACATGCTCTCCACGCTGCCCGATGCGCTGATCGGCATTGTGATCGTGCTGGTTCTTTCGGCATCGATGTCCACGCTGTCATCGCTCGTTCTCACGTCGAGTTCCACACTAACGCTGGATCTGCTGAAAGACAATGTCATTAAAGGAATGAGCGAGAAGAAACAGGTGTCCTGCATGCGGATCCTGATCGTCTTCTTCATCGCGATCTCTGTCATCCTGGCACTGAATCCGCCGGCTTTCATCGCACAGCTGATGGGCATTTCCTGGGGTGCGCTGGCCGGTGCTTTCCTCGCTCCGTTCCTGTACGGTCTGTACTGGAAGGGCGTCACAAAAGCAGCCGTCTGGGCGAGCTTTATCGCCGGCGTCGGCATCACCGTATCCAATATGTTCATCGGATACATTGCATCCCCGATCAATGCGGGTGCCATTGCCATGGCCGCAGGTCTGGTCATTGTTCCCGTTGTCAGTCTGTTCACACCGAAACCCGACAGGGAGAAGGTCGACCGGATCTTCACATGCTACGAGGAGACTGTTACGGTTACGAGGAAGTATGCGCTCGAAGAGGACGAGGAAGCCTGAGCGATCATACCCTGTAATCTCATACGATAAATCGTGCCATATACTGTATTAAGCCCGACTGCGCCGCTCAGCGCATCCGGGCAGATTCAGACGGATGCAGCGAGCGGCGGAACGATGGTCCGATATCCTTCCTTCTGAAGAAGACGGACAATCTCATCATTCATTTTTCCGAACATCGCATTCGTCTCCTCGTAGGCGAGTGCCCAGTCCGGAGATGACAGATGCGTTCCCGTCTGATTGGTCTTTGCCAGTTCGCGGGTGAACGGAACGTAATAGGCGATCACGATTTTTGCGTCGGGCAGCACTTCCTGCGGCAGCCCGTGCGTCGGTCCTACGATTTCCTTCAGCCGCTGATGTTGTCTCCGTTTTCTCATCCTCTCCCGTTGTTCTTGTGACGATCACGATGCCGGCGATGATCGCGACTGCTCCGAGCAGCACAGTCACGCCCGGTCTCTCCGCAAACAGGAAAAATCCGATGACCGTCGCAAATACCGGCTCCAGCAGCTTCACGACAGATACAAAGGATGCCTTCTCATACTTCAGTCCCCAGCTGAAAATGCTGTGGCCGAGCAGCGTACAGAAGAAAGCGAGTCCGAGAGCGATCCACAGATCTTTCGCGGTCATCGCGCCGAGGTTTGTCCCTGACCCTGTGCAGATGCAGAGCGCCGTCGCGCACGCCGCCATATAAACGAGAAGCGTGTACGCCGAGGCGGAAACACGCCGGCGAACGCTCCGTCCGACAATGGTATACAGCGCGGAGCAGGCCGCTGCCGCCAGCGCCAGCAGGTCGCCGGACAGGTGCCCCGTCCCCGCATCGCCCGCTGCCAGCACCATGCTGCCTGCAAAGGTGATCAGCATACCGGCCCATGTCCCGACAGATAATTTTTCCCTCAGAAATACCACGCCGAGCAGTGCGACGAAGAACACCTCCGTATCCGTGAGCGTCGTCGAAGAGGCGATGCTCGTGTACGACAGGCTGCTCAGGTAAAAGCTGAAATGAAACCCGAGACAGACACCTGCTGCCAGCGACATCAGGATATCCCTGCGCTGCAGCTTTCTCAGCTCATGCCTGCTGTTCTTCAGAAACAATGGCAGGGTCAGTCCCACGGAAAAAATAAGCCGGTAGAACACCAGCAGCAGCGGCGAGGCCGTCGAGAGCCTCGTGAGTATGGATGAGAGAGATGTGAAGAACACACCCATAACCAGAATCAGTTTTATCATACTGCTCCTCCTGCCATAAGCCATATGTTCATGCTTCGTTCACGCTCCGGAGATGCGTCAGCGACAGATCAGGCCTGTTCTGCACTGCTATCCTGCGTTTTTCCTGACAAAGCCTTCCCGTCCGTAATATTGACGAGCACAAGGGCGCCGATGACAACGGCAATACCGAGAACACCGGAGACCGTCAGTTTTTCTCCGTAGACGACTGCGCCGAGAATGGTCGCCGTAACCGGTTCCACCGAGGCGATCACCGAAGCTCTTGAATTCTCAATGTACTGCAAGGCAATGGTATAGGAAAGAAACGGTGCGATCGTACACAGCACACCAAGACTGATGCTGACTGCGCCGAGCCCCGGTCCGGAAAACGCCGTTCCAAAGACCATGACGGGATTCTCCAGCAGCATGGAAAAAAGCGCAGCGACCAGAAACGTATAAAAAGTGACGGTCACGGTGGAATATCCTCTCTCCAGCGCAAACCGGCCGAAGATCGAGTACAGCGCATAGCCGAGGCCTGCGCCGAGGCCGATGAGCAGGTTCATGCCACTGATCCCGCCGGCATCCCGCCAGACGCCTGTGACCAGCACGCAGCCGGCGACTGTCATGATGATGGCCATTATTTTTATGCCGGTGATCTTCTCGTGAAAAAGAATCGCCGACAGCACCATCACAAAAACCGGTGCCGTATACAGAAGGACCGCCGCGACGGACAGTGAAGTGTCATGCACCGTCCTGAAATAGCAGGCATTGAAAAAAACAATGCTGCAGATTCCCGTTCCGAGGAAGCACCAGAGATCTCTGATCCTGATTTTCAGAAGATCCCGGCGCGCGATCAGCAGCGCAGCCAGCAGAACCGCTGCTGTCACACAGGCTCTGAGCTCTACGATCTGCATGGCTTCGAGCCCTGCCGCATTCAGCGTGCGGACAAACAGTCCCAGGATTCCCCACAAAATGCCTGCCAGCGTGGCAAGCCCGACCGCAGCTTTTTTCATGGTGTCACCTCCTCATACCCGAAATCATACCACAGGTTGTGCCACACACTGTATAAGCACATGACCTGTTACAGTTCAAACGCCACTGTGTAACCATGACGTATAAACGAAAGCCACAGCCTGTGCATACACGATGCAGCAGACCATGGCTTTTCATGGTATATGACAGATACGCTATCATCTTTTATCATCAGAAGCTTTCTCACATAACTCTGAGAACAAAAGCTATGGCGTGCAGCTTTGAAGATGTCAGTTAAGCAATATGGCTCTTCCCAAGCAGGAAGCCGTAGCGCAGATAATCCGAGTCATCGATGACCCATGTATTGAGTCCGGTGATGTAGGCGCTTCCGGTGATCTTCGGGATCACAGTCCGTATGCCGTTGATATCCTTCTCCCCGACAATCTCACCGCGGAACTTGGATCCCGTGATGCTCTCGTAGATAAACGGCTCATTGAGTCCCAGCTTTCCGTGCAGGTACAGGCTGGCGAGCTTTGCGCTGGTTCCCGTTCCGCATGGCGACCGGTCTGCCTGCTTGTCGCCGAAGACAACGCAGTTTTTCATATCCGCATCGCCGTCCACCTTCTTCGTGTAAAATTCGATCAGGTCGACGGTGTGAATATCCAGATACGGGTGCTGAATCGGTACGGATGTGTTGATATTCTTCCGGATCTCCATGCCCAGGTTCATGATCTCATCGATGTTCTCAGACGTAAGGTCGAGACCGATCTTATCGGCATCCACAAGGCCGAAAAACGAACCGCCAAAAGCGATGTCATAGGTGATATCCCCGGCAATTTCCGTGTGCATCGTCAGTCCTTCCTTATATACAAAGGAAGGAACGTTGAGGATGCTCGCCTCCACCGCCTTGTGATTGATCACCTTGACTCTGGCGCGGATCAGGCCGCTCGGCGAATCCAGCACCACATCGGTGTAGGGCTCTTTCACCTCGACCATGCCCGTCTCCACCAGCATGGACGCCGTGCCGATACTGCCGTGACCGCACATGTACTGCGTGCCGCCGCTGTTGATATAGATCACGCCGGTATCCGCCTCCGGGTGTACAGGCTCCGTGAGCACTGCTCCGTACATATCGCGGTGTCCGCGCGGTTCCAGCATCAGAGCCGCACGGAGGAAATCATAATGGTCATCCAGATATTTTTTCTTCTCCATGATGGTCTTCCCCTTGAGCTCAGGAAAACCGTCATAGATGATTCTTGTAGGCTCTCCCATGGTATGTGAGTCGATGGTTTTGATCACATAGCTGTATGAGGAATTCAGCGTCGGTTCCTTCATTTTCATTCCCCTTTTCCCGGTGTTTTCATTGTGTCCCGTTTCTGTGTCATATTTGCCGGTTTCATATGCATTACAGGCACGGATGTTTTTTTCTCCGCTGCCTCAGTTTCCGCTTATCTGTTCTCAGTTTTTCTGCTCTGCTGCAGTGTCCGTTTTCTGCTCTCCGGTTTTCTGCTCCATTGCTGCAGTGCCTGTTTTCTGCTCCCCGGTTTTCTGCTTCATTGCTGCAGTGCCTGTTTTCTGCTCCCCGGTTTTCTGCTCCGCCTTACTGCTGTCCGCCGGTGCCGGTTCATCATCCGCGAATCTGTCGCAGATCATGGCCGCCAGCGCACGGGCTGTGCCCTCGACACCGAGCAGTCCGCTGTTAAAAATAATGTGCATGTGGTTCTTATCATCCGGCGCGTATCCCGCGAAGTGCTTGTGATAACTGAGTCGCGCCCTGTCGACGCTCGCCATCATACGGCGTGCCTCGCCTTCCTCCATACCGAGCGTTTCCACGCAGTTCTTCAG
>ONKP01000026.1:19164-49117 GCA_900318405.1 uncultured Eubacteriales bacterium
TCATCATCCTTCAGCACGTAATCGGCGCACCGTCCGACGATGATGCAGGACTGAATGGAGGCGAGATAGGCAATGATCTGTGACTGCACATCGAATACTTTTTTCTGCTGATCCATGGTATCGCTACCGAGCGGTGTGAGCATCCGCCAGAAGCCCGGCGCCCGCTCCTCCTGATCACCGAGAACTGACACAGGCAATCCCAGTGTCTTCGATGTCTGCTCCAGAATGTCCCTGTCGTAATAATTCACATCCAGAAGTTCAGCGAGTCGTTTGGCGATCGGACGTCCGAGACTTCCGAACTGCCTGCCTATCGTGATCACGAATTTTTTCATTCCGTATCCACTCCTCTCCGTCCATTTTTACCCGGCGCTGTACCTGTATGCCTTCTTATGCACTGTCGCTGTGCACTATGTCGTTATCTGTCCCCGGCCGTGTTTTATCCGGGCAATGATTTCTGCCGTATCTGTTCTTCTCAATCAGCTTATCTTTCCTCACTATCTCACGACTGTCCCGACCATCATGCCCGGAACTGCGTTCACAGCAGGCGTTGTGTTTTTCTGCTCCTCATCGCCCAGAAATCTCGCAAGGAATGCTTTCGTCCTCTCCTCCTGCGGATTTCCGAAGATCTGCTCCGGACTGCCCTCTTCGACGATGTAGCCATCCGCCATAAAAATAACGCGGTCGGAAACATCTCTGGCGAAGGCCATCTCATGGGTTACGACGATCATCGTCATGCCCTCTTTTGCCAGATCCTTCATAACGTTCAGAACCTCACCGACAAGCTCGGGGTCGAGTGCTGATGTCGGCTCATCGAAGAGCAGAACCTCCGGATCCATGGCCAGCGCTCTGGCGATTGCCACACGCTGCTGCTGTCCGCCGGAGAGCATCGCAGGCTTTGCATCCGCCTTGCTCTCAAGTCCTACCTTTTTCAGCAGCTCCATGGCGTACTCCCTGGCTTCAGCTTTTGATTTATGCTTTGTCAGTACCGGTGCCAGAGTGACGTTATCAAGCACGGTCTTCATCGGAAAGAGATTGAACTTCTGAAAGACCATGCCAACCTCTTCGCGGAACTTACGGATGTCCGCACCTTTTTCCAGCATGTTCTGATTCTTGTAAATGATCTCTCCGGATGTCGGCGTCTCCAGCTGGTTGATGCAGCGGAGCAGTGTACTTTTTCCTGATCCGGAAGGTCCGATGATCGTGATCACTTCTCCCTTGTCTACTTTCAGATGTATGTCCTTTAACACCTCGAGATCTCCAAACGACTTGGCGAGATGCTTAACTTCCAGTAATTTCATAATCAGCGCCTCCTTCTCTGTGTCGTAAACGCCTTCTCCTGAACCTCTGTTCTCCGGACCCGCATCCGTCAGCTGTGGCCGACTCCATTATTTTTTATGTATCCGTCAGCTGTGTGCCGACTCCATTATTTTTATGCGGGTTCATATCAATGCTGCCTGCGGATCACTTCTTGAGACGTCTCTCGATCATCTTCTGAGCGATGATGAGGATGGAGATCAGTACCAGATAGAACACGGCACCGGTTGTATATGCTTCGATCGTTTTGAAGGTAATGGATGCATAGCTCTCAATCTGATGCGTAATCTCGTTTACGACGATGACGGACAGAAGAGCCGTATCCTTGACGGAAATAATGAACTGGTTAAACAGTGCCGGCAGCATGGAGCGGAATGCCTGCGGAATGATGATGTGTCGCATCGTCTGTCCCGGTGTAAGGCCGAGGCTCAGGCCCGCCTCCCTCTGTCCAGGATCGATGCCTGTCAGCGCGCCGCGGACGATCTCAGCGATGAATGCACCGGAGTTGAAGGTGATGACGATAATACCTGCCGTATTGCTCGACATATCCAGACCGGTCATCTTAGGCACAACGTAGTAGACGTACAGAGCCTGCACGATCAGAGGCGTCGCACGGATGATCCAGATGTAAACCTCTGCGATGGTCCTTGCCACCTTGTTCTTTGCGATCAGGCCGAAACCTGCGAGCGATCCGACGAGGAAACCAAGCAGAATACCGACTACTGCGATATAGATGGTTACCTTCAGTCCCTCAAACAACATGGGGAGCAGTACACTCAGAAAACTAAGATCCATGGTTCTTCCTCCCTTCATCCTGAAGCGATGCAGCTCGCTGTCCGCTTATACAAAACGGACAGGCCGGGATGCTTTTCTCAGCACCCTCGCCTGTCCGTTTTTACACCAGATATGCAATTACCGGTTTTTCATGAGAACTTCCTGAAAAACAGCTTCTTTTTACCTCTTTACTTCCTGAAGCGTAACTAAATTATAGCCAGCTCCTTCCCGGCTGTAAAACTACGATTTGTTATCCCCTTCATTTCACATTGTCATGCAAAAGTCATAGGAGTTCTGCGTTTTGCGCTGCAAAAGTCATAGGAGTTTTGCAAATAACAGCAAAAAGCGGGGACGCTGCTCTCTGCAGTATCCCCGCGACTCTGTTGCTTATGTTGTATGCTTACTCGAGCCACTTGGCACTCAGTTCATCATAGGTACCGTTGTCGATCAGATCCTGAATGGCCTGGTTGAAGGTATCCACAATACCCGGATATTTGTCGCATACGTCGAAGGAGAAGGCGATGGCGTACGGTGACTGGCCCTGGTTGAACTGATCGCCGACAACTGCGAGCTTTGTTCCTTCGGTCGTCTTGCAATAGTAGTTTGCATTCGGCGTATCCTGGATAACCGCATCAACCTTGCCCTGCTCAAGGGATTCGTAAGCGGTTGTGATCGTATCGTGAACCTCGAGACGGGAATCCGGAACACCTGCATTTGTGCAGTACATATGCGAAGCCGTTCCTTTTTCAACTGCGATCTTGTAATCGCCGTTTACCAGTGAATCGATATCCGTGATCTCCTTCGGTGAAGTCTCGGTATTGATCATGACGGACTGGCCGGAATCGCAGTAGGTGTTCGTGAAGTTCATAACCTCTTTCCGTTCATCGGTAGCACAGAGCGCTGCCATACCGAAATCAACCTTGCCGGTGGAAAGAGATGTCGTCAGTGCCGAATAATCCATAACCTGTGTATCGGCCAGATCGAAGCCCAGGTAATCCTGCAGAGCTTTTTCAAAATCTATATCGAAACCGATCAGTGTTGTTCCGTCCGTATCGTAATAGGTGAACGGAGCGAACAGGGCTGTCGTGCCGAATGTGAGTGTCACACCCTTCAGTGATCCCTCTACGGATCCGCCGGAAGTGGAAGCGGTGGAAGATGCCGTCACGGTTTCTGATGACGACGCAGCTGCTGAAGCCGATGCTGCAGAAGAAGATGAAGTCTCTTCTGCGGCTGAGGATGATGCCGCTGCCGAAGCTGACGAAGAAGCCGCTGAACTGGAAGCGCTGCCTGCTGAAGAGCTGCTTCCGCATCCTGCAAAGAGTGATGCTGCCATTGCCACGCTGAGAATCGCTGTCAGTGCATTACGTCTCTTACTCATAATCCTGTCCTCCTTATTCCTTTTCTTCACTTGCCTTCAGTTGCTGTTCACTGCTTTTTCCGGATGACCCTCCGGAATCTGCAGCAGAAGAAGTAAAAAGAAAAGGACAGGCACCCGGCGCTTCTGCAAGCGCCGTTGCCTGTCCTCTGCTCTCTTCAACTTTAAACCGGATTCTATACGTTCAATTTCTGTTTGTAAACAAACAAAGCTACATGTCACTGATGCTATTTTGTCATGCCAGAAATTTTCTTCATGCAGCCATCCAGATCATCCTGCATCCCGTCCCTTTCGGTAAAGAACATCTCTGCACGGACATTCTCACCAAATGACGCGATATTCACCTCACCTAGATCATAATTTGTATGCACAGATGAGACTCTCATTTCGCGTAAACAACAGATACCTGACTTATACAGAGACGGACTGCTCACTCAATGACTGTCGAAACAGTCCGCAGTGCTACTCAAACCCTTTCAATTATTGTATAATACCTGAAAGAATTTACCTGTTCAGGAGACTAACCTATGGACATCAATAAATACGCAGTATTCGTCGACGTCGCCGATACGCTTAATTTCACCAAGAGCGGCGAAAAACTCGGCTACACACAGTCAGGCATCAGCCGCGTGCTGAAGACGCTGGAAAATGAAATGGGTTTTCCCCTTTTCACCCGCTCCAAGCAGGGCGTCGTCCTGACGAAAAATGCTGAAATTCTTCTTCCGAAAATACGTCAGCTGCTCGCGCTCAATGACAACATCGAAGAGACCATCGACGCCATTAACGGCATCGAATCCGGACATATTACCATTGCCTGCTTCGCCAGTATATCCCGTCTGTGGCTTCCCAGCATCATCTACAGCTTCAAGACCCGCTATCCAAAGATCGAGATCGAGCTTCTGGAGGGCGGCACAGATGATATCGTGCGCTGGGTATCCGACAGCACCGCAGACTTCGGTCTGCTCAGCCATCACAAGACACATCAGCTGAAGTGGGTTCACCTCTACGATGATCCTCTTGTCGCCGTACTGCCGCAGGACTATGATCTGCAGGGGCGCACCAGCTTCCCGGTATCGGAATTCGCCAGACATCCGTTCATCATCTCTGCCGAGGGCGTCGATTATGACGTGCATTACACGCTCTCTCAGGAGCATGTCACACCGGATATCCGCTATTCGTCCAAGGATGATTCCGTCATCATATCCATGGTAGCCAATCACCTGGGTCTCAGCCTTCTGGCCGACCTGATCGTTGACGGAAAGCGCGATGGCATCACCACGCTGCCGATCGAACCCGCATACAGGCGGGACCTCGGCATCGTCCTTTCACCGGATGCAGAGCCGTCACCCGCAGCAGCGAAGCTGATCGCTGAGATCCGTAAATATGCCGAAGGGCTCATATCGCCCGTCACAGAAGCTGCCGCAAAATCCGACGCACACGCCTCATAAACGAGATAAAATACGCTTCGCGTAGAAAGGCCTGCCTCCCGGTTCACCCCGGAAGCAGGCCTTTTTGTTATACGTTGTGTCTATACTCGTACGGCAGTACCTTGATCTGGTTGTAGCTCGGGCAGTCACGCACCCACTCCAGAGAATCCTTCAGGATAGCAGTCTGCATCGGGATATTGTTCGGCTCACCGGCGTTGGATCCGATCGGAACATGCGGTGCGGTGATACGCGGAGCACCCTGCTGACGCGCGATCGGCGGAAGAGCGGCGATAACGCAGCAGCTCATGCCGGCTTCCTCGCAGCAGCGGGTAACGATCGTTGCGGAACGATGGCAGGTGCCGCAGCCACCGGTACAGAGAACGACATCCACGCCCTGTGCCTTCAGCTTTTTCGCGATTTCCGGTCCTGTCACGTTGCGGAATTTCTCTACGTTTCCGCCGCCGCCCATGAAGGTGTAGGTTTCTTTCGGAAGAGATCCGATGAATCCCTCAGCCACCAGCTCATGCAGACGGTCGATCGGGAACATGCAGTTGACATCCTTGTTGATATCCGAGTTATCAAATCCGCCGTGGGTAACCATCAGCTCGCTCGACGGTGTATCAAACTCGATCGTACGATAGGAAAAATCACCGGATGTATTGAAAGGTACCTGGCTCTTCTTGTGAATGCCGCCTGCAGTGATGAATGCCACGCAGCACTCACTCAGGGGTTTATTCAATTCAGTAAATACCGGCTTGGGGGTAACCGGAACAAAAATCTCCGACTGCATTCCTTCCACTGTCGTTAACATAATTTATCCTCCTTCAGCTGTGCGCAGCTCTGTCTGATGATCCGCATTTTCTGCGGAGATCCGGCTTCTGCGCCTTATTTTTCATGCTGTATGTGGCTCATTGCCGAACCGCTTCTTAACGGCCCGGAGCACATGCTCAGATCGATTCCACCGGGATATCGCTCTTGCCTGTTGCTGTCATTCTGCTCATATAGAACTGGGCCTTTTCTCCCACTTCAAGAGCTACAGGTGTAAAGAGCCACCTTCTCGGGACGGCCACCGTACCCAGATCATCCATCATGGCGATTTTGGCCGCCGTATCGTTGACTTCGATGATCGTCCCTCCGATCAGATCCGGCATCACATCGGCCGGATCATCCGGCGGTGTCAGCAGATCGGCATCGTCATAATCCAGGGGTTCCTTCACCACTTCGACATAGCTGAAATAGAAGGATACCTCGACGCCCGGCTCCAGAGGGATCGTCGTATCGATAAAACTCCGTCCGACGACGATCACACCTAATCTCCCGCGCAGATGTACTTTGATGTGGTCTCCGTCGATCTCTTTGATCAGCCCGCTCATACGGACGGGCATGATCATGTAATCCATCTGCTCCATCAGTGCAGCGTTCCGCTCTCAACAAGCTTTGTCTCCGGGAGTCCGAGGAGCTTGTTGTTCGCGTTGATCACGTCGTTATTCCATTTCTTTGGCGCGGGCTTGATATCTACTCCTGCCATGCGGTTCTTCAGCATCTGGATCGCACGTGCAGCCACCTCTCTGGTGATGCAGGAGCATCCTGCGATGTTGTTCTCGAATCCACCGGCATCCATATTTTCCTCGACCATCGCTGTCGCGTACTTGTTGCCGACAACGAGCTGGCCCTGGTAAGCGCAGAAGGAAACGCCGACAACCGGAATTCCTCTCTTGCCTGCCTGTCCGATGTGCTGGATGAAATCGATATGGTTGTTGCCGAATCCCTCGGTCGTGATGATGCAGCCGTCGACATCCAGGGATTCCAGAAGGGAACCGAGTCTCTCGGAAACCCACATCTTCTCATCGTTAACCTGCGGAGATCCTACAAAAATAACGCCGATCAGATCCAGTTCCGGATCTGCTGCGAGGCCTTCTACGAGGGGCTCGCGGATGTAATGACGGGTCATTTCCTTGGTTGCCGGTCCGATACAGGTCAGCGCGTGGATCGATCCGTCACGAACCTGGTTCGGTGTGAGCATGATCGGTACGTTGCCGCAGTCAACATTTTTCTGACCGCCGAATACACCGCAAGGCTCGTTCGGGCAGATGACGTTGTCGTGCATAGCGCCCTGTCCCATGATCTCCTTGACAAGTACGACACGCGGGTTGCCCTCACGGCGTACATCCTCGCATACTTCCTCGCGAACGACTTCACCCTCATAGGTTTTCAGCTTATCGCGGACAGCCTGGATGATGTAATCCTGGCACTTGTGTGCTGCGAACGGGCCGGGTCTCGTCATACCGGTCTTGGAAGCGATCACTGCGTGACAGCGGATGATGATATCATTCTCATCTGCGCATCCAGGATGACCGAAATACATTCTCTCATCGAGATAACCCTCGGATGAACCGAACTCATGAACCTGAACGCCGTCCTCATCCACGCCGGTCAGCATGAATACGACGCCGTCGGCAACCTTGGTCACGCCTTCGCCGAGCTCACCCTCGACCTTTGTCGCGATCGGGCATACATCCATGATCGTATCGGTATATACGTGACGCTTATCCGGATAAATGACATCCAGGGCAAGGCTCTTGCAGAGCGGATCCTCTTTCAGAGCAAGCTCTGTGAGTTTCTTGTCGATGGTGATCTTGCCATCTTTAATGGAAGTCTCATCGCCGATCTCCACATCTGTTATTTTGATGTGTTTCTTGGTCAGCGTGCGGATGACCTTCTTCTCACCCTTCTTCGCTGCCGGAGCTGCAGCTGCCGGGATAACCGGAGCCGGGCCGGCCGGACCTGCAGGTCCTCCGAATACCGGAACATCAAGTTTGATTCCTTCAATCTTCTCTGCCTTGCCGATCTCAATATGGATCATACCGTCACTCCCTGTCGTTGTGGTGATCTGCGGTGCTGCCGGAACCGGTGCCGGTGCAGCCGCTGCCTCTGTTTCTTCCGGTTTTTCATCAGCCGCCGGAGCGCTGATCTCATTGACATGATCGAGTACTGCCGGTGTGATCGGTGTAAGAGCTTCCACATCGGTGGTGAGCGTCGTGCCGAGCACCTGCTCGATCGTGAGCCCGTCATCACTCAGTTTCAGAAGTCCGGCATCGATCATATCATCGAAGATCGCCGGATCCTCGAGGTCAGCTTCGCTGATCTTCAGTCCCTTCTGTCTTCTGCAGCAGAAGATTGCGGGGTCTTTCATGTGTTCAGCAACCTGCTCTTTTGTTAAGGACATGTCATTTACCTCCTGTTTTATCCTGCCTGAATCCTGGGGATCAGTCTGTATTTTCCACTTCTTCGGCTTCTCAGCCGGCATGTTTGTGCATCCTGCGAACCAGCTTGTCATTCACCGCCCGAAGCGCTCCGTCTGTGCAGTGGTACACCGGAAGTCCGAGCTGCGGTGCACAGGACATCACCGTGTTGGTGCAGTCCGTGCAGTTACTGATCAGTACTGCCTGTGCTCCTGCCTTTCTCAGATTCAGTACCTTCTGAACCTGCCCCGGACAATGGCCCGGATTCTGGCATTTGCGGGAATTCTTCACCGGCTGTGCCTGCTTGCAGAACTCTACGCCGACGACTTCGCTTCCCATGCTCTCCGCGATCTGCCGGAGTCTCGCTTCATCAGCGCCGCAGGCGCACACCAGAAGTCCGATCTTTTCCGGTCCCTTCGGGAAGCACTCGGCTGCGATCAGTCCGCCTGTGGTCTTGATGACCGGCGCATCCAGGGAAGTTCTCTTTCCTGTGAACGGTCCTCCCATGATGATCTCACCGTAAGTATCGGCGAGTCCGTGATTTTCCGCTCCGCCGACCTTCTCGAACATCGCCGATACCGGCGTCCCGAGCGGTACATCCAGGAATACCCGGATCAGCTTATCTTCCTCATTCCCCCGGATCTTGCCTGCCACTGTCATATCCTTGTCGATCAGCGGTTTTTTCAGCTCGACCGCCTCCCAGATCCTGTATGCCGTCTCGGTATTTACGATGACGGCTCCGGCTGCCAGCGGTAGCTGATCAGGTGGAAGAAGGACGCCCATCGTGTCTCTCACGATCGCCCGTTCCTCGCCGGCCGGATATACATTCTCCAGCGTTGCGATCCGGATGCGGGGATCCGTACATTTTTTCCGGAGGAGTGCGATCTCCTTCTCGTGAATCCCCTTGATGGCGATGATCCCGTGTTCCGCATGTACGATGTCCATCGCGATGATCATTCCTGCGATAACCTCTGACGGGTTCTGCGCGATCCGCACCATGTTGTGGGAGAGGATCGGCTCACATTCCGCTGCGTTCAGGATCACGGTGCCATCCTTCTCAAACGGTTTTCCGAGCTTGGCGTAAGTGGGGAATCCCGCGCCGCCCAGTCCGACGATTCCGGCTTCGCGGATCAGATCGAGCGGTTCTGTCTTCTTCAGTTTTTCGTATTCCGGTGACTGTTCTGCATCCGGCTCCACGCTGATGTCTTTGTCAGTCACCTCCGTGACCCTGCCACTCACCGATGAAAAAATATTGCTTCCGAGGCCTTCTCCCTGAACAGCAAGAAGCTGCCCTCTGTGCACATCATCGCCTTCGATGACACAAGGAACAGCTCCTATCCCTACATTCTGTTTCAGGGGGAAGCGAAACAAAGTACTCATTCGCCCACCTCCCGACTTTTTTCGGTATGACCTGTATTTTATCTGTTTTCTGTCCACGGAAGTGATGCATGAAATGTATCTGTATCTTCCCCGGATGAAAGATCCGCTGAAGCACTGCAGCTGTACTTCTCAAGATGCGTGATCCGATGAAGTATTTCTGTAACTGTGCTCCCTTGGATTAATTAGCAGTATACGTTCGGATGCCCGGATTGTAAAACGACAACTTCTACTGTATTTCCTGACAAATCGTCATGACTGAGACCAGCATGGACGTCTGAGAGCTGCAGACAGAAAACGGACGCCAGACGCCCGGCTGAGAGCTGCAAACAGTAAACGGACGTCAGACGCCCGGCTGAGAGCTGCAAACAGTAAACGGACGTCAGACGCCCGGCTGACATTCTCAGTTTTCTCTCACCCACACAGACATCTCGTTCTCTCCACGGTTTGCCCAGGCGAAGTAGGGGAGGAACACGAGGCCGGTCTTTTCCCGCACGGGTGCTTCCGCAGCATACAGCTGTCCCCTGCGGTGTATCCGGTATCCCTCTGTCTTCAGCAGCACAATACCGTCCGGCAGCGTATCCGCAAACATCTCCCGGTCCCTCTCCGCCTGCACAGTCGCTCCCGTATCCGCCGAGAGATTCCAGAGGGCAGCTCCGTTGTCCTTTTCTTCCATGCAGTAGATCAGCGGTCCCCGACGCAATGCTGCTTTTCCGGCATCGTACGGCACCCTGTCATCGGCGTAGATCCATGCCGGCTGCATATCCATCGAGAGAGTAATCTGATCGCCGGATGCAAAAATACCGTCCACCTCCGCGTACGTGCCGCAGCCGTTCTCCGGCACGACCGTTATCTCCTCAGATCCGCGTCCCGGCGCAGCATTTTCCGATCTGTCCTGTATCTTTTTCCGTGCTGTTGAGGCATTCGCATCATATGCAGCCGTTGCTGTTCTCTGCTCTGCGGCCTGATTGAATCCCGTGCGGCTGATCACCGCCCGGCGGCACCAGCCGGGAACACGGATATGCAGATGCAGCGCGACCGGCTCATCCGTCTCCACGGAAAACGTCATTTTCCCGTCATACGGATAACTGCCCTCCTGGCGGAAAACCACGGACCTTCCCTGTATGGGCAGCGAAACCTCGGAGGCTATCAGCAGATTCACCCAGAGCGCAGATTCCTCTTCAGACCATGAGTAAATGTACTGCCCGAGGGAGAGCAGTGTCCGTAGTACATTGGGCGGACAGCAGGCGCAGCCGTACCATCCCTGCCGCACGGGGACGATCTCCTTCATGTCTTCCCGCATGCGGTTCCGTTCCGGCCACATCTCCATCGGATTCACATAGAAGAATTCCGTTCCCGATAGAGAGATGCCGGCCAGCATGTTGTTGTACAGCGATGTCTCCATGACATCTGCACAGCGTGCGTCACGCGTCAGATTCAGCAGACGCCGGCTCGCCATGATCAGGCCGACCGATGCGCAGGTCTCGTTGTAACAGCGGTCATTCGGCAGATCATACGGAAAAGTAAACGCCTCACCGTCACACATGGAACCGATACCGCCCGTAATACTCATCTCCGATTCCGCAATGCTGCGGTACAGACGCTTCGCTGCCTCCAGGAGATTTGCTTTTCCCCCGGCTTCTTCTCCCCCGACATCAGCAAGCGCCGTGATCATATACACCTCGCGCACGGCGTGTCCGACCGCCGTCTGCTGCTCCGTCACAGGCCTGTGCGCCTGCTGATAGGAATACGGATACGGACCGTGGTTCCGGAAATACGGCTCCGGCTCCCCGCCTGACCGGCGGATAGCCTCTGTCTCTTCGTCAAAGAAAAACGGCTGCTTTCCTCTCTCTTCCAGAAAATACGCCGCCAGGCGCAGGTATCGTTCTTCCTTCGTGATCTCCCAGATCCTGTAGAGCCCGATCTCGACCTCCTGATGGCCCGGATACCCGTGCAGTTTGCCATCCTCCGGTCCAAAGGTCCTGTCAATGCAGTCGGCAAAACGGCAGGCAATATCCAGAAGCTCCGTATCTCCGGAAGCATGATGCCATGCTGCCGCAGCCTCAAAGAGATGCCCGGCGCAGTACAGCTCATGGGAGCGGTACACCTCGGTAAAACGCTTTCTCCCCGTGATCGTCGTCCAGGTATCCAGATACCCGTCGGATTCCTGTGCCGCTTTCAGCAGGGCGATGCATGCTTTCATCCGGCTGCGTATTTTTGCAGTTTCTGTGCCATGATATATGTCATCCTCTATTGTGTCATGATATATATCACCCGCAGCAGTTGCTGCATCTCTGTTTCTATCCTCACGCGCAGCACTTTTTCCATCAGATAGAAAAGTCGCCGTCTCATACGCATAGGCGGCCACCTCCATCCATTTATACAGATCGGAGTCCTGGAAGCGGTATCCGGTAAACTCTCCTTTTTCCTGCCCCGCGGCGATGCGGAAATTCCGCACGGCGCCGCTCGCCGGAACGCCCGGTATCTCGTCATGCAGCACCTGCCACATGTAATCCAGCGACACATTCCGAGCTGTTGCTATGCGCGGCGACCAGAAGCTGTCGCAGATCTTCACATTTCTCAGGGGAAGTGCACTTAATTTATCCATCGCCATCTCCCTTTCTCACAATGAAATCCGTAAATTGGCAGAGAGCACAAGACGGAGACAGCCACTTCTGCGCAGCCATCTCCGTCAGCGTCCACAGTGCTGTCACGTACGCCTGTCCGTCTCACAGCACGATCATATTTTTATCTGAGTGATTCAGCACCTCACGCTCACCGAGCTCGTTGATCATGACCACATCCTCGATGCGGATACCAAAGTCTCCCGTCATGTAAATGCCCGGCTCAATGGAAAAAGCCATGCCCGGTTCGAGCTTCCTGCGGTCGCTCTGCTTGATCTCCGGCTGCTCATGGATCGTGTAGCCGACGCCATGTCCGAGTCTGTTGATCAGCGTATGCGCATAGCCCTTTTCATCCAGCACCTCACGCGCTTTTTTATCGAGATCCGGTACCCATGCGCCCGGCTTCACCATATCTTCGGCAGCAAGATTTGCGCGGAGCACAAGATCATAGGCCTCCCGGATTCTCTCCTCCGGCTCTCCGATGAACACCGTCCGGGTCATATCGGAGTAAAGGCCGTTGTACGTGCATCCGTAATCCATCAGGACGATATCCCTGTCGCCTGCCACACCTTTATTGTCGATGTAATGCGGATAGCTGGCATTGGCACCAATACCCACGATGCACTCCGGCGACTTTCCGCCGAGCTCCGCCATGCGCGTGAGCAGAAAATCCTGCAGCTCTGCTTCCGTCACACCGGGATGGATCTTCGGAAGGATTTCCGTAAAAACTCTGTCGGTGATCGCCGCCGAATCGCGGAGCGCCTGCATCTCCTCCGGCGTCTTGTGAATGCGGATCTCCTCGATCAGCGCCTTCGCACTCCGAAACCGAATGTTCATGGCATCCGCAAGGTCCAGAACATTAAATGCCTGCGCCGAGGCATTTACGCCCACCGTCGCGCCCTCCAGGCCCTGTTCCTTAAAAATCCTGCTGACGACGTCCGTCATATCATCATTGTCAAACCAGGTGTAAATAGCGATATCATCCGGCAGATACTCCCGCATCTGCCCCTCATAGAGCAGATTGCAGAAGTAAAACATCTTCCCGTCGGCCCTGATGATCATGCCCTGAAAACGCTCACACATCATCGGGCTTGCACCGAACAGAAACTGCAGTTCCTCGCCCGGCTGGATCAGCACCGCATCGAATCCCGCTTCCGGCATCATCCGGATCAGACGGTCCACATATTCTTTTCTCATCAGACTGTACTCCTTTTACAATACAGTTCAGACGTACGCCAGAGCCACGGAACACATGGAGACTCCATGTGTGACAGTGGCTGGCAAAGAGTGAACAGTAACCCTTTTACAGCTCGATCAGTTCCTTCGTCGCGGAGATCAGGTTTTCAATGCCATCCTTCGTGATCAGCACCTGATCCTCGACACGCACGCCGCCCCAGCCCGGAATATAGAGGCCGGGCTCAATGGTGTGGACCATATTTTCCTTCATGATGTACTTGCTCTTCGGTCCAATAAACGGCTGCTCATGCACGAACATGCCGATGCTGTGACCGATGCCCGTATAGTGATATTTGAAATATTCCGTGCCCTCGATCGGTTTGATCGAAGCGGCATAGATATCCTTCGCTGCAACTTCGGGTCCGTCCACGGACTCCATGGCATCCACCATCTGCAGTTCAAGATCGTAAACCTTCCGCTGTTCCGGCGTTGCCTTGCCGACAA
Source organism: uncultured Eubacteriales bacterium (assembly GCA_900318405.1). Lineage (GTDB taxonomy): Bacteria > Bacillota > Clostridia > Lachnospirales > Lachnospiraceae > Bilifractor. Next base: position 32,978 of record ONKP01000026.1, read on the forward strand.
CGAGCGTTCTCGTCATGTCCGACAGGTAGCCGTGATACTGGCAGCCGTAATCCATGAGGACAAAATCACCGTACTCCACAGCCTTGTTGGAAGGAATGCCGTGCAGCAGTGAAGTTCTCGCACCGGAAATCAGGATATTGCCGTAAGGCTTGGTATCTGATCCTTCCAGAACCATATATCTGGACAGGTTTGCCGCCAGCTCCTTCTCTGTGATGCCCGGGCGGATATCCTTCTGGATCCTCTCATAGGCACGGGAAGCGATCTCGCAGGAAGCGCGGAGATACCCGATCTCCTTCGGTGTCTTGATCATGCGGAACTCTTCCACGACGCCCTGCACGCCGACGAGCTCTGCCTTTGTTTTTTCTTGCATCTCCTTGTAAAAATTAACGACCAGATGATCCTCTTCATAGGCCAGCGTCTTCAGACCTTCCTGATCCGCGAGGCCTGCCGCCGTCGCCGGCACGGAGCCGTAAGTGTCGCGCCACTCGACGATCTGATATTCAGGGCATTCCATGGACGCCTGCTCTGTATAGCGGGGATCCGTGATAAAGAACTTCTTCTTTCTCGTGATCAGAAGAAATGCATCATCACTCGTATAACCGCTGACGTAATTGACATTGACCGGACGGCTGATGAAAAATCCGTCCAGATTATTTTCTTCCAGATACTTCAGTATTTTCTCTTCTGCAATTTTGCTCATTTCTGGCTGTCCTCCTTCTCTCATAAAAGACATGTTATCAATCACGATATAACGATAAATCTATGCGCGGCTTCACCCGTTCAGGTTCCACACCGCTGCAGATATCCGCATTGTGCGAAAGCGCTTCCGGGTGGAAGTACCTTCGCACACAGATGCCATATATTAAGCTTACGTCAGCAGATGGCAGGCTGCGGAATGCTCCGGCGCCACCTTTTTCAGTTTGGGCATCTCCTTAAAGCATCTCTCCGTCGCGTACGGACACCGCTCTGCAAACTGACAGCAGTCCTTCGGGTTGATCGGGCTGGGAATCTCACCTTTGATCGGGATTCTCTTATTCGATTTCGCAAGCTCAGGATCAGCGACCGGGATCGATGAGAGAAGCGCCTGTGTGTACGGATGGAGCGGATGCGAATAAAGTTCCTCCGCCTCTGCCTCCTCTACGACCGTTCCGAGATACATAACGATCACACGGTCGGAAATGTACTTGACCACGCTCAGATCATGCGCGATGAACAGATAGGTCAGGTGCATCTCGCTCTGGAGCTTCTTCAGCATATTGATGACCTGCGCCTGAATCGATACATCCAGTGCGGATACCGGCTCATCGCAGACAATGAATTCAGGATCGACTGAAAGTGCTCTCGCGATACCGATTCTCTGCCGCTGTCCGCCGGAGAACTCATGGGGATATCGGGACATGTGATCCTTTCCGAGTCCTACCCGGTGAAGCAGTTCCTCCACCTTCTCATCCAGCTCGGCTTCAGTGAAATTTCCATGGAGCCGCATACCCTCGCCGACGATCTCCTTGACTGTCATACGGGGATTCAGTGATGCGTACGGGTTCTGAAAGATCATCTGCACATTGCTGCAGAATTCCTTATGCTCCGCCTTTGTCTGTTTCGTGATATCCTTTCCCCTGTACAGCACCCTGCCGGAGGTAGGCTCATACAGCTTGACGAGGCATCTGCCCGTTGTGGATTTGCCGCAGCCGGATTCTCCCACGAGACCGACCGTCTCTCCCCGGCGCACCTCAAAATTCACATGGTTGACTGCCTTCAGCGTCTGTGTGCGGGAAATCTTAAAAAATTTGCACAGATCCTCCGCCTTCACAAGAGGCGTATTGTCTCCTTCTTTCTGCTTATAATCTGTCATACGCCTCACTCCTTTGCCGCTGTATTTGTCTCAGAGTTTTCGTCTTTCTTCCTGCCGCGTCTCTCCACATGCAGATCGACATCGGGTGCCATTTTGTTCTGCAGCCAGCAGACCGTCTCATGCGATTCGGAAAGCTTTGCCTCCGGTGCCGGATAATCCTGGCAGACCTTCATGGCATACTCGCATCTGGCTGCGAAAGGGCATCCCTTCGGCGGAGAAAACAGATCCGGCGGCGTACCGTCGATCGGTTTCAGGACAGCATCCTTCGGTGTCGAAAGACCTGCGATGGAATTCAGAAGACCCCTCGTATAAGGGTGCGCCGTCTGATAAAAAATTTCATTGGCGTTTCCGTGCTCCATGACCTCGCCGCCATACATGACGACAACACGGTCACAGATTCTCGCGATGACACCGAGATCATGGGTGATCATGATGATAGATGTTCCCGTCTTCTCACGGAGCTCCAGCAGCAGGTCCAGGATCTGCGCCTCGATCGTCACGTCCAGAGAAGTCGTCGGCTCGTCGCAGATGATCAGGCTGGGCTTGCTCACCAGCGCCATGGCAATCATGACACGCTGCTTCATGCCGCCTGACAGCTCGTGAGGGAACTGGCGGAATCGCTTTTCCGCGTCCGAAATACCGACCATTTTCATCATTTCCAGCGCACGGTCATGTGCTTCCTTACGTGAGACATTATTCTGTCCCACGAAGACCTCTTCGATCTGTTTTCCGACTCTCATGGTCGGGTTCAGCGAGGTCATGGGATCCTGAAAAATAAAGCCGATCTTTTTTCCACGGATATCCCGCATTTCTTTTTTGCTGCTCTTGAGAAGGTCCTTTCCCTCGAAAAGGATCTCTCCTCCCTCGACAAATCCCGGAGGTTCCGGATTCAGGCGCAGAATACACTGCGCCGTCACGCTTTTGCCGCATCCGGATTCTCCGACGATTCCGAGGATCTCGCCTTTCCGCACATCATAGCTGACGCCACGCACAGCCTTTACCGTGCCGCCGTAGGTGCGGAAGGAATACCTAAGATTTTTTATCTCCAGTAATTTTTCAGCCATAATCTTCATATCCTTATTTTTTAAGGTTTTAAGCCAGTACGTAGCAAACAGCACTGCAAGCCTGACAAGCACACAACTGTGCACTTCGTGTTTCCGCGATATGACAGGTGATCTCACATACTGTATAGTCTGCGTACGCTTAGTGCTTTTTCTCTCTCGTTTGCTGAAGTGTTTATTCAGTTCCGCGGAGATTCGGATCAAATGCATCGCGGAGGCCATCACCGAGCAGATTCAGCGCCAGCATTGTGGTGCAGATAAAGAATGCCGGGATGAGGATCTCGTGCGGAGCCACGCGGAGCATCTTGATACCGTCCTTTGCCAGAAGTCCCCAGCTGCAGTTCGGCGGCGTGATACCAAGACCGATGTAGCTCAGGAATGCCTCCTGGAAGATCGCGCCCGGAATGGCCAGGCACAGGTTGGTGACGAGCAGTCCCATAATATTCGGAAGGATATGCCTGGCGATGATCTGTCGGTCCGGAACACCGAGAAGCTTTGCCGCCGAGACGAAATCCCGTCCGCGGAGCCGGTAGGTCTCACCACGCACCAGCCGGCAGGTTCCGATCCATCCGACGATACACATGGCTGCGATCAGCGTCGTGACGCCGGTACCCATGACGACCATCAGCAGGATCGTGACGATCATACTCGGGATACCGTAGAGGATGTCGACAATACGCATCATGATCATATCAAACTTGCCGCCATAGTAGCCGCAGAGGCCGCCGAGGATAGCGCCGATGACCATGTTGATCACGGCTGCACTGATGCCGATCGTCAGGGATACGCGCGCACCCATCCACACACGCACCCAGAGGTCACGTCCGGTTGAATCGCAGCCGAGCCAGTGCTCTGCCGAGGGCCCCGCGTTGATCGCCGAGGCATCCATCGAAGTAAAACTGTAGTGACTCAGCATCGGTGCAAAAATAGCGAGGAGCGCATAGGCAATGATAATGATCAGTCCCGCAAAGGCGGCTCTGTTTTTTCTCAGCCTCCGCCATGCATCCTGCCAGAAGGACAGGTTCGGACGGCTGATGCTCTCCATCTTCTCGGTATTTTCACCGATCACTTCGAACATATCCGGTGTCAGTTCAGGCATTGCCGCAGCAGAAGTTTCTTCTGCTGCCGTCTGACTGTTTTTCTTCATATATAATCACCTGCCCTTACTGTGAATTGTTATCCGCAATACGCACACGCGGATCGACGAGCCCGTAGAGGATATCGACGATGAGGTTGCATAGTACGAGGAATATTCCATAGAATACGGTCATGCCGAGGATCATCGAGTAGTCGTTATTCGTAACACTCTCCACGTAGTAGCGGCCCATGCCGGGAATCGCGAAGATCGACTCGATGACGAAGGTACCGGTCAGCACGGAAGCGACGGTCGGACCGAGAATGGTAAGCACAGGCATGATCGCGTTTCTGATCTGATGCCTGAAGGTCACACGGAATTCCGAAATGCCCTTCGCCCGTGCCGTCTTGATGTAATCCTGCTGAATCACATCCAGCATACTGGTGCGCATGATCTTCGTAACCTGCGCCAGTGTATAGAAGCCGAGGCCGATAGACGGCAGGATCGTGTAGGCAAAGCCCTTGTACTGCGCTACCGGGAGCAGGCCCCACTTGATACCGAATACATACTGAAGAAAAGCACCCATGATGAAATCCGGAATACTTGTGCCGAGGATGGCAACGATGACACAGAAGATGTCAATGCCCTTGCCACGGTGTCTTGCGGAAAGGATTCCGAGCACGATACCGATGGAAATGGACATCACCAGAGCACGGATACCCACGTCAGCTGAAAACGGGAAGGTCGATGCGATCATATCATTGACGGTCCGGTTGGTATAGAACATGGAATATCCGAAATTTCCCTGCAGAAGATTTCCGAGGTACTGGAAATACTGAACGATCAGCGGTTTGTCGAAGCCGTAATACGCTTCCAGATTGGCACGCACGGTCGGCGTGAGCTTCGGATTCGTGAAGGGCTCGCCCGGCATCAGACGCACCAGGAAAAATACGACCGTCGCGAGTACAAGGATCGTCACCGCTGCGGCGACCAGTCGTTTGATAATGTATTTAGCCATAGAAGAACTCCCTGATTGATATACTGTATGAGGACGCAGCCACTCGACCCGAATAACGGGATAAAACGCGCTTCGCGGGTTTTATCCCGTTATCGCGACGTTCGCCAAACCCGATCACTTCGTGATCAGATGTGGCTCTCTGTTCGCGTAAGCAAAGCTGGCGGATGGAGAACTGGAAGTCCTGCACCCGCCAGCTTATCAACTGCTGTACAGAGGGACATCTCTGTCCACCCCGCTGCCGGGCGAACCCGGCAGCCTCTGTGTCTGTAAATCCGGCGGACTGCTTATGCGCTGATGTCCGCGTATACCCAGTCGATGTTGACGCTGCAGAAGTAGAAAACGACACCGGTCACCTTGCTGTTCAGCAGATAATGCTGCTGTCTCAGCTGAAGCGGAACAAATGCACCGTCATCGAGGATCAGCTGCTCAGCCTGATTCAGTTCATCCATTCTTGTCTTGGCGTCAGTTTCTGTCTGAGAAGCCTTCAGAAGCTCGTCTACCTGATCATTCTGATATTTGCTGTAGTTGTAAGGGTTGTCGCCGCGGAAGAGGTCGAGGTAGGTGTAAGGATCCGAGTAGTCAGGGCCCCAGCCTGCATAGGCGATCTCATAATCTCCGTTCGGAAGAACCTCGCCGTAGATATTCGCATAGGTAACCTGCTGAACCTCTACATTGATGCCCAGCGTATCCTGCCACAGTTCCTGAACGACCTCTGCGATCTTCTTGCTGGACTCCTGATCGGTCGTCGTCAGCGTGATGGTAATGTCGGAAGCATTGGCAATGCCCTGATCATCCATAGCTTTCTGCAGATAATCAAGTGCCTTGTCCTTATCGCCGTCAAGCGGATAGGAATCAAGCGTATACTCCTCGCCGTAGGTCTTCTCCACGCCGCTTACCAGAGGCATGACGAGCGTGTTGGCCGCTGTATAGACATTGTTGGTTGCGAGCTGGATGTAGGAATTTCTGTCGAGGCCATAGTTCAGAGCCAGACGGAAGTTCTTATCCGAGAGCAGCGGATTGTCGCTCTGCTCATTGATGTACAGGTAATCCTCGTTGCCGTTCATGTAGGACTGATCCTGGCCCTCGTAATTGGTTACCTGATCTGTCGGGATCTTGACGTAATCCAGATCACCGGATTCATACAGGGCAAGTGCTGTGTTGTCATCCGTAACAACGCTGAGCTCGCAGCGGTCAAGCTTGATGCTGTCCGCATCCCAGTATGTCGGGTTCTTCTCGAATACATAGGTCATATTGTCCGTGCTGGAAAGGACGAACGGTCCGCAGTATACATTTTTATCTGCTGTCGCTGCGTAATCCGTGCCATACTCTTCAACGATATCCTGGCGAACAGGTACGAACTGTGCCGATGCACCGATCAGACTGAGGAAATAGCTGGTCGGATTCTCCAGCGTGATCACGACGGTCTTGTCGTCCGGTGCTTCCACGCCGAGTTCCTCAGGCTTCATGTCGCCGCTCTCAACAGCGGCACCGTTCTTGATCACCTCGCCGATGAATGCATATTCACTTGCGGTGTCAGGATCCATGAGACGCTGCAGGCCATAGACGAAATCCTGTGCCTTGACGGGCTGGCCGTCGCTCCACTGCGCATCTCTCAGATGGAATGTATAGGTGAGTCCGTCATCAGAAACGTCCCAGGATTCAGCGATACCGGGTGTGATCTCACCGCCGGTATTTCTCACAAGGCCTTCCTGAATCGCATGCTGGATCTCATTGTCGCCGATACTGTTGGCCTTATCCGGATCAAGCGTCGTAGGCTCTGTATTGACGGAGTAGCGGAACACCTTTTCGCCATCAGAGGTTGTCTCTCCTGAAGCGGAAGCAACCGTTCCGGTCGAAGAAGCTTTTACGCTCTCCTCCGTGCCGGCCGCTGCAGATGATGCTGCTGACGAAGCTGAACTGCTGTCCGAGCTCTCATACACGCCGCATCCCGTCATGCCGACGACCATGGCTGCACTGAGAACGATCCCGAGGATACCTTTTCTCTTCATATTCATTCCCTCCTTTTGCCTGCAATGATATGCTGATGCTTCTGTTATCTGCTTCTTTTCAATGACGACCTTACCTGTGCATACACAAAAAAAGGAAGACTTCCGCACAGATACCCCGTGCAAACGTCTTCCTTGTCGTTCATTGCTTATAAATGATTATTCAGTTAACACAATCATAATTATAATCGTTTTATCCCGAATGTAAACTGCTAAAATTGAACAATGGCATGACAGATTGAAATGACGGTCATGCTCAGCCCTTCCGCATCTCCGCGGATTTATCCGTCGCAGCCATCACGCCCTCAAATACCGTGGACCGCAGATTACCCTTCTCCAGCGCCCGTACGCCGGCGATGGTCGTTCCGGCAGGGGAAGTGACCATATCCTTCAGTGCGCCCGGATGCTTACCGGTATCCAGCACCATTTTTGCCGAACCGAGTACTGTCTGTGCGGCAAAAATATATGCCTGGTCTCTCTTCATGCCGCCGTTGACAGCCGCATCCGCCATCGCCTCGATAAACATGAACACGTAGGCCGGGCCGCTGCCGCTGACACCAGTGACGATATCAAAGAGCGATTCCGGCATGATCTCCGCCTTGCCGAAGGCACGGAGAATCTCCAGCCCGCGCTCCTTCTCTTCTTCCGTCACATATTGATTCGGGCAGGCCGCCGACATGCCCTCGCCGACCTGCGCCGGCGTATTCGGCATCACGCGGATGATCTTCACGGGCTTGCCGAACCTGTCAGCCAGATAGTCAAGTGTTCTTCCCGCGCCGATGCTGATGAAGAGCTGATCATTTCTCACCTGATCCTTAATGCCATCGATCATGCCGTCATAATACTGCGGCTTTACAGCGAAAAATACAGTCTCGCAGTTCCGGATGACCTCGTTATTATCCGCCGTCACGTGGATACCATTGGCCTCTTCCGTCTTCTTCCGGCTTCCCTCAAAGGGATCTGCACCCCAGATCTGATCCGGCGTGTACAGGCCGGCGCGGATCACGCCTCCCATGATCGCATTGGCCATCACGCCGCAGCCGATAAAACCAAGATTCATAACTGTCTCCTCTCTGCGGGACTGTCACGCTTTATTATCTCGTTTCGGTTACCCGTAGATTCCGTTGCTGTCAGTCCGCCTGCCTTCACCTCTGTCAGCCGCTTCTCCTGCTTCTGCCGGTCCATACAGAGGAGCACAGAGGCCGCATTCAAAATGTCAGCCGGCATCTCAGAAATGCCGGCTGGCATCGAAATTATGCGAAGGACTGCTCCGTCCGGTTGATGACCTCATCCTGCAGCTCCTTGTCCAGATTCCGGAAATAATCCGAATATCCGGCCACACGGACGATGAGATCCCTGTACTCATCCGGATGCGCCTGTGCATCGAGCAGCGTCTGCCGGTCGATGACGTTGAACTGGATGTGGTGTCCGTCCATCGCGAAGTACGAGCGGATCAGGCCGGCCAGATTGTCCAGACCTTTTTCTCCCGCCAGCGCGGACGGCGTGAACTTCTGGTTCAGCAGCGTGCCGCCGGTGGAGATGTGATCCATCTTCGCACAGGATTTGATGACAGCCGTAGGTCCGTGCGTATCCGCATGTTTTTCCGGGGAGATACCCTCGGACACCGGCTTGTTTGCCAGTCGTCCGTTCGGCGTGGCGCCGATCACGCTGCCGAAATACACATGGCAGGTCGTCGGCAGCATATCGACACGGTACGTGCCGCCCTTCATGTTCGGCCGGCCGGTAATGGTATCGCGGAACAAAGCAAACGCATCCTTCATGATGTCGTCGGCATAGTCATCATCGTTGCCGTACTTCGGCGTTTTTTCGGATACCAGATGATAGATATCATCGTATCCCTCGAAATTGTGATCCGTGGCTTCCATCAGCTCATGCATCGTGAACTTCTTCTTATCGTACACATTGTATTTCACCGCTGCCAGCGAATCCGTCACGGTGCCGATGCCGACGCCCTGGATATAGTTTGTATTATAACGCGCACCGCCGGCATTGTAATCCCTGCCTTTTTTAATGCAGTCATTCGTCACGATGGAAAGACACGGCGCAGGCATATACTCCGCGTACAGACGTTCGATCACGTTGTTGCCGCGGATCTTGATCTCGACGATGTACTCCAGCTGCGTGCGGAACGCATCCCAGAGCTCATCCCAGGTCTTAAAATCTTCCGCGTTGCCGAGCGCGAGGCCGATCTGTTTTCCGGAAACCTCGTCATAGCCGTTGTGCAGCGTGAGCTGGAAGATCTTCGGAATGTTGAGATATCCGGTGAGGATGTATGCCTCATTGCCCCAGCATCCGGTCTCCACACAGCCGGAGGAACCGCCCTGACGGGCATCTTCCAGGGATTTTCCTGCGTTCAGCAGCTCCTGAATGATCTCATCGGTATTGTAAAAAGCGGGCTGACCCCATCCCTTGCGTGCAATCTCGCAGGCGCGCTTCAGGAATTTCTGCGGCGTCTTCTTGCTGATCTGAACATTGGAATTCGGCTGTACGAGCTTCATCTCATCCATGCAGTCGAGAATCAGGTAGCTCACGCGGTTGACGCCGTCCGAGCCGTCCTCTGCCACCCCGCCGGTGTTGATGTTGGCAAAATCCGTATAGGTGCCGCTCTCCTTCAGCGTCACACCGACCTTGACCGGTGCCGGCTGGTTGTTGAACTTCACCCACAGGCACTCCAGAAGTTCCAGTGCCTGGCTGTCGTTGAGACGTCCGGCCTGGACATCTGCCTCGTAGAACGGATTCAGATGCTGATCGAGGCGGCCCGGGCTGAACGCATCCCATGGGTTCAGCTCCGTCGTCACGGCCAGATGCGTGAACCAGTAGTGCTGGATCGCCTGCCAGTAGGTCTGCGGTTTGTACGCGGGAACCACCTCCAGGTTCTTCACCATCTGAAGAAGTTCCGCTTTGCGCGCCGGGTCCGTGCACTTGTCCGCTTCGGCGGCGATCAGATCATGGTAGCGCTTCCCGAGGATGCAGACGGCGTCACAGTCGATCTTCATCGCCTCGAGCTCTTCCCTCTTGTCCAGCGCCTCCGGATCGTTCATGAAATCCAGATGATCGATCGCATCCTGAATATCCTCTTTATACTCCATGTAGCCCTTGGCGAATACATTTTTGCCGCCGCAGGTATGGCCCGGTCCTCTCTGCTCCATGAATTCCGTGAACATACCGGCGCCGTAGCAGTCTCTCCATTCCGGCGTCATGCGGGCCAGCAGACGGTCACGCATGGATTTGCCCTGCCAGTAGGGGATGATGATCTCCTCCTGGTCTTTGATATCCTGCTCCGTCACCTTGAAGGATACCAGCTTCCGGTCGTTCATGATGTGCATGTCTTCGACCGTGTGGCAGCAGAGCTCCGGGAATGTCGGGGATGCCTGTGGGTCTCTGCCCTTTTCTCCGACGATCAGCTCTCCCTCCCCGAGATACAGGGTCTTTCTGGAAAAATATTCCTTCAGCACCAGTGCTCTGAGCACCGGAAGGGAAACTTTGTCTTCATACTCCTTGTACACTTCGGTCTCGATCTTCGCCCGCTCCAGGTCAATGTGCGCCGGAGTCTCCATGCTCACTTTGCGCAGATGACGGATACGTTCATTCATACCGCGTTCTTCCATGCTTTCCTCCTTTTCCGCCGGTTTCCGATGGACCCGGCTGTCGTTTTCTGTATTACCTGTCTGTACTGACTGCTGAATCGTCTGTCAGTATCGTTTTCTGTGTCTTTTATCCAATGCATAAAAATCTGTCCATCAAAATCTTTTCTTTCAGCATTGCTGAAAAATTAACCGCCGACCGTTACTGGGCTGAATCCGGCATCGCGGAACTGCTGAGCCAGCTGATTCATTTCCTCATCATCCGGTGCCGTAAAATCCTTACCCGGATAATCGCGCCCGAGCTTTCCGTATTTATGGGAACCTGTATTGTGATACGGCAGCAGGTTCACCTGCGCCGCGCGGATATTTTTCTCACGGAGAATGGCGATGATGGCGTCGATACTGTCGGGATCGCCGTTGACTTCCTTTACGACGGGAATCCGGATGTAGATCTTCGCCCCGGCATCCGAGAGCTTCTTCAGGTTCTCAAGGATCCTTGTATTGTCGCGCCCTGTGTACTTCCGGTGCTTCTCCGGATCCGGCACCTTGATGTCGTACAGCCAGGTATCGACGTACGGCAGAAGCTGCTCAAAAAATTCGTAAGGCGCCTCTCCGCAGGTATCGATGTTCAGCGGAATACCCTCGTAGTCCAGCTCCTTCGCGATCCTCAGGATGTAATCCTGATCCATCGTCATGACCTCACCGCCGGAAAGCGTCACGCCTCCGCCGGAATTTTCGTAGAAGATCCTGTCCTGTGTGCAGATCTTCATGAGTTCCTTCACGCTGTAATCTTTTCCCGTCACCGTCCTGAGATCCAGCAGACAGGCATCTGTACAGACGCCGCAGACCGTGCACTTCGTCCGGTCCGTCTGCGCTTTTCCACCCGCAATGGTGATCGCCCCGTTCGGGCATCTGGCCGCACATCGCCCGCAGCCGGTGCATTTCTTCGTGTCCACGGAGAGCTCGGCTTCGTAGCGTTGTGTCTCCGGATTGTGGCACCACTGACAGCGCAGCGGACATCCCTTGAAAAATACTGTCGTGCGGATGCCGTCTCCGTCGTGAATCGAATATTTCTGAATATTCGTAATCTCGTGCATGGCCCCTCCTGCCGGTTTCCTGGGTCAGGCCGGTAATCATCGTGCGCCGGTCTAGACCGTGGTCTATAAAACCGATTATATGACGGTCTCCTCAAAAATCAATAATAGAATTTCAGTACGTCAGGAGAACTCCCAACCGCGACGCGCTCTCGCTTGTCCTCGGCGCAGCGGTTCTAAACTCATCCTCCCTGCGGTCGGATTCGTCAAGAACCGGCGCCTGCGGATGTCGCGGTTCGGGAGTCCTCCTGACACGTTGTGACCTCCCGGTTAGATTCAGCGTCCGTCTGTACATCCCCTGACCTGCTATAACAGACTGAATACCGACAAGCTGTGTTCCATAAATCATCATGCAGAACGAGAGGCTCCGTATCGTCGTGGCGACGAGCCGGAGCCTCTGATCAGCAGTATGATCAATGCAGTTTTTATAAAGATACGACCTACTGTATGGATTTCTGTCGATTGCCAATGATGATGAAGATGCAGGGGCCGGCTTACAGGTACACGCACTCGTCCCTGCGTATGCTCAGCCACACCTGGTCGCCTGTGTTGTAGAGCATTTCGGTGCCGAACAGTGCATCGACGTCGACCTGTGTATCGCCGCACATGATTGCATAACGGAGGACATTGCCGTGCGGAAGGCGGAGCGAAACTTTTCCGGGAATGACGTAGGATTCCGGATCCTCCACCGGCTCTGTGCTGACGCGGATCAGCTCCGGACGGAAGGCGATGCTCTCACTACTGAGATCTTCGCCGCAGATTTTTTTCATGGTGGCGGCATCCAGCAGATTGTAGTGACCGATGAAGGAAGCCGCGAATTTTGTGGCGGGCTTTGTGTACAGCTCTGTCGGACGACCGGACTGTTCGATGTGGCCCTGATACATCAGGTGAATGACGTCGGACATGACCATGGCCTCGTCCTGGTCATGCGTGACAAAAACTGCTGGATCCTGCGGATCTCGATCTGAAGAGAGTGCCGGAGCAGCGCGTCGATGGCCGACAGCGGCTCGTCGAGGAGAAGAACCTTCGGCTCTGTGACGATGGCTCTTGCGAGCGCAGCCCTCTGCTGCTGTCCGCCGGAGAGCTGAGACGGATACTGCTTTACCTGATCCTTCAGCCCGACGATATCAATGATATCCCTGACCTTGTCGCGGATCACCGCCTTATCCGTTTTCTTGATCTTCAAACCGAAGGCGACATTCTGCTCGACTGTCATGTTCGGGAACAGACTGTACTGCTGAAAGACCATGCCGATGCCTCTGTCCTTCGGGTTGACTTCCGTAATATCTTTTCCGTCCAGGAATACTTTTCCGCTGGTGACGGTTTCCAGCCCCGCCAGGCAGCGAAGCAGCGTACTCTTACCGCAGCCCGACGGGCCGAGCAGCGTGACCAGCGTTCCCTTCTCGATGTCCAGATTGATATTTTTCAGCACCTCATGCTGACCGTAGTTCTTGCAGATATCCCTGAATTGTATGTATGCCATTGCTCTACCTCATATTTCTGTATTCAGCAGTTCTTCTCTTATCCGGGTTCACGTCTGCTGCATCTGTTTTTAGAACGACAGCGGATATGGCGAATGTGACGGCCATGATGACCACGAACACCGCACTGGATTTCATGCTGTCCGACTTCATCGCCTGATACAGGTAAATCTGGATGTTCTGAAAAGCCGATCCGTCCAGATTCCTCACCAGTACATAGTCGCCAAAAATAATGCCGACCGCCAGCAGTGAAGATACGATCACAGAGGAAATGATGTTCGGAACGATGATCCGGAAATAGGCGTAAATTCTTGAAGAGCCGAGCATTTCCGCTGCCTCGATCAGAACGGGCATGTTGACCGCACGCATGCCGTTACGGATGCCCTGATAGATGTACGGCAGGATGATGATGCAGTACGCTCCGATCAGCATGACCAGACGATTGCCGAGAAAGGTTTTGTTGGCCACGTACATGGACAGGATGCTGACGGAAAGAATAACACCCTGAATCGTATACGGGATCATGCAGATGATCTGCACAATTCTCTCCAGTCCCGGGAAGAACAGCTCCGTGACAAAGAGCGCCAGCAGAACCAGCAGGATCGTGATGAGAATCGGAATGATGCAGATCAGGACGGTCCTCCCCAGCGCCGTGAGAAAAGCCGGATCACTGAAGATCTCCACATAGGCCTTCAGCGAAAATCCGCGGGGAATGATGCCCGTCCAGTTCTGAAACAGGGAGTAGATGATCGTAACGGCCAGCGGAATCAGCAGCCACACGAGGATCAGAAGGAGAATGATGACGGAGCCTGTCTGATGCTTTTTCATTTTTTCACCACTCCCTTCTGAAAGCGTTTGCTGATGACGTTCGTGAGCAGGATCATGATGACCATGATCAGCATCATGGTCACGGAAAGCGCACCGCCGAGACCTCTCTGAATCTTCACCTCACCGACGAAACAGCCCGCGATCTGGATGGGCAGCAGCGAGATACTATTCATCATGATGGCATACACCGTCGCGTACGCAGCCAGCGCATTGGCAAAAAGGATGCTGAAGGTATCCAGGATACTTGGCATCAGCACCGGGATGCCGACCTTAAGCCAGAACCCCGTGCTTCCCGAACCCAGCAGCATGGCGGCCTCTTTCCACTCCTTCCGAACGGCGTTGAAGGCCGGGATCAGGAGCAGCGTGGAGAGCGGGATCTGAAAATACACGTAAACCATCGCAAGGCCGTTGGATGTGTACAGGTTGTAGTTTGCCAGCGCATCCCATCCCATGGTACGGCCGAGCTGGACGATGATGCCGGCGTTGCCGAGAAGGATCATATAGGCAAAGGCCAGCGGAATGCCGGCAAAGTTGGAGACCATATTCAGGATGGTCATGAACACACGGCGGAACCGGCTGTGCACATTCATCACCGCCCGCGCGCCAAGAAAAGCGATCAGAATGCCGATGCCGGCAGAGATCAGGGAAATCTTCAGGCTGTTGGTAATGGCCATCTGATAGAGAAGCGTGCCGGAAACCGTTTTATAGTTTTCCAGTGTGAACCCGCCGCCCGTGTCAGACTGAAAGCTGTTGATGACGACCATGATCAGGGGAATGATCTCATACATGAAAGCCACCACCATAAAGGGCAACAGGGCCAGGAGATAGAGGTATTTTCTGTTTTTCATTATTCTTCTCCGAAATGAGATGTACTGTATTAAGCCCGAACACATACAGTTTCCTGTGCATGCTTCGCATGCCAAAAACTGTCTGCGTGTCGGCGGCTTAATACAGTAAGATGGGGCGCACATTTGTCTGTGCGTCCCATCTGCATTATTTTCAACGAATCCCGTCACTATACTGAATATGCCGGTCGAAGTGACACCTGACCTGTTACAGTATAACTGAATGGGATTACTGCACCAGAAGCGGTGTGATCTCATTCTGCCATCTGGTGACAACCTCTTCGCATGCTGCAGAGTAAGCATCGGTGTCATCCATCAGAATGCAGTCCTTGTACTGATCCGCATCAAAACCGTCGATCTGAACGTCGGTTCTGGTCGGGATGCCGCCTGCATTGGCGAGATATGTCTGTCCCTCATCACTGAACATTACCTCTCTTGCGAGTGCTGCTGCATTCGGATGCGGTGCATATTTGTTGATGACGGACGCGTAACCACTCTGGATAGAGCCATCGGTCGGAACCGTCGCTTTCATCTCATAGTTGGTGATGTCCTTGGAATAAGGAACACCGGTGAAACTCCATACAACACCTACTTCAACCTCGCCGGTCTCGAAGTTCTGCTGTGTGATATCCAGTGTGTTGATTCTTCCATCCTTCGCCATCTGTGTCCAGAACTCGAATGCCGGATCCAGATTGGTGAGGTCGCCGCCCATGGCGAAGTTCGATGCGATGACAGCTGCCTGTGCGTTGCCGCCGTTGATATCGCCGATAGCTACCTTGTAGCTGCCGTTCTTGATATCGTCCCAGGAAGTCGGAACAGTTCCGCCGTCCTGATCCAGAAGTGTCTTGTTGGAGAGGAATGTGGTGGCACCGGTGTAGGCGATCATCCACTTGCCGTCCTCACCCTTTGCCCAGTCCGGAACGCTGTCCCAGTAGGAGGTCTTGTAACCCTGCGTCAGGTCTTCATCGATTACCTGCTTCGTGAAGCCCATGCCTACATCGCCGATATCCTTTGTGGCGTTCTCACCCTCGGTCTGGAACATCTGCAGTTCCTCAGCGGAAGACATATCCGCATCGGTATGAGTGATACCGTAATTATCTGACAGATTCTTCCAGAGAGAAGCCCAGTCAGCCCAGTTGTCAGGCATGCCGACGGACTCTACGTCTCCCTCTTCCTTTGCCGCCGCGATAATCTCATCCAGCGATTTGCTGTTCAGATCTCCGTCTGTTGAAGTGCTTGCGGATGCCGAAGAAGCTGTTGCGCTTTCGGATGCAG
>ONKP01000027.1 GCA_900318405.1 uncultured Eubacteriales bacterium
TGTCTGAGACGCGGTATCCGAAGCGGCCTGCTGCTTCAGCGAGGCGAGCAGTGCGTCTGTCTCACCCTGGCTCAGCGGTCTCTGCCCCTTCGTCATCGCTTCATACTGGGCCTTCGCATCTTCATCACTGATATTCTGCTCCGGCTGACCGTATTTATCATCATTCATGGCTGCCGACTGGCTGTCCGCTGTCCCTCCGGCGCTGTTCTGTGCCTTCAGGGATGCCAGCAGTGCGTCTGTGGCCGCCTGATCAAGTTTTTCACCCGAACCGGAGGACGCTGCGGCCGTGTCTGCCTGATTTCCCGCCGGCATGGACTGGGCTTCCGCCGCTCCTGGTGTCTGATCCTGTGCTGCTGCGTTCTGCTCTGCTGTCTGATCCGGCGCCGCCTGTGCTGCTGCGTTCGGCTCTGCCGCTGCCTGCGCCGCCGTATCCGCGGCCGCTCCCGCATCAGCTGTGCCTGCAGAAGCATTTGCCTGCGCCGCGGCATCTGCGGTCTGTCCGGCATCATCGCTTCCCATGCCGAGGCTGTCTGCATACGGCTCGAGAAGTTTCTTTGCCAGATCTATGCCCATGATATTCAGGAACTCGCTGCTCAGCTTGTCCCCGATCTCCAGCGAAAAACGAACGACTACCTGCGGCTCATCGTTCGGGAAGTATTTATTTTTGAAATCCTCAGCGTTTTTGATCTCAAAGGAGACGGGTGTGGAAATATCCACGGCGTATCCGAGGAATTCGGAGAGCGCTGTTGCCGAAGAGCCCATCATCATGTTCATGACTTCGCGGATGGCACTCGCATTGAGCTCGTCCATCTCGAACTCTTCCGGCGGAATCTCCTGACCCATCATCATGCCGACGATCACGCGCACGTCATCACGGCTGAACATCATCACGTTACGGCCAGACAATCCCTTGACATATGAGATCTCCACACCGATGGCCGGCTCCAGATCCTTGAAGCTGAACTGGGACCTTGTCTCGACGCTGACTATCGGGGTCGTGATATTCGTCGTCGTCCCCAGCATAGTGGAAACCGCTGTGGCTGATGCGCCGATACTGATATTCATGATCTCGCCAATGGCGTCTATTTCCATGGCGTTAAAGGTCGTTGTCCCCATCGTCCTGATTCTCCTTCACCGTTATCCGTCATATCCCCGGGATGGCGGCACCCGTTATCACGCAAAACAGCTCCGGCTCACCACCGGAGATCCTGTAAAAAATGCTCAGACGCTGATATCCATCGCCGACTGCGTCATCTGCTTGACGGCATTCAGTGCCGTCACATTGGCCTCATAGGAGCGTGTCGCACTCATGGCGTCGACCGTCTCCTTCAGCACATCGACGTTCGGATATTCCACGTAGCCGTCCTCATCCGCGTCCGGATCCGTCGGATCATAGACACGCTTCGTCTCACGTGTATCCTCCACGATATCTGCCACGCGCACACCGCTCTTGCCGGTGTTCAGCGTTGTCTGTCCTGTTCTTGCTCTTCGAAGGGCATTGGCAAATGTCGTGGTATCCCCGTAGCTCTCCAGCACGACATCCTTGCGGCGGTACGGACCGCCATCCTCTGTCCTCGTCGTATCCACGTTGGCGATATTTTCAGCTGCCACATCCAGCCGCACCCGCTGGGCACTCATGCCGGACGCACTGATATCAAAACTGTCAAGAAAAGATGACATCGCAGTTACCTCCTCCCGTCTCAGCCGAGAATCTCCTTTACGGTGGAGCAGATTCTGTCCGCATTAAACGGCTTTACGACAAAATCCTTCGCGCCCGATTTGATGGCATCGACTACCATGCTCTCCTGACCCATGGCGGTGCACATGATGACCTTGGCATTCGGGTCCATCTCACGGATTTTCTTGAGTGCCTGAAGTCCGTCCATGTTCGGCATGGTGATGTCCATGATAACCAGGTCCGGATGCTCTGTGCCGTATTTATTCACAGCATCCAGTCCGTCGATTGCCTCGACAAACGTCGCATCAGCGAATCCGCCGTTTGAAAGCGAATTCTTGATCATCATCCTCATAAAAGCTGCATCGTCCACCAGCATGATTTTTGCCATCTCAGTTTCTCCTTCAATTATCTATCGGTTCCGTCAGTTCAATGGAGGGAGTTTTTTCATCTTCATCATCGCTTTCGCGATCTATCCGTTCCTCAATCCGCACCGCGACATTGCGCTTGTGCGTACCCATGGAACATTTGAACCAGGACTGCTTGCCCACGTACAATGTCAGCAGGCTGTCCTTGGTCTTGTTCAGATCTATGATGTCGCCTTCCTTGAGATTGCACAGATCCTCGATCGGCAGTCTGACCGTACCGAGCTGTGCCGTCAGCGGGAACCTGGTATTCTCCAGGTGATGCATGATCGTATCCGAATTATTGGAATACTTGAAGCCTCTCGCCAGCATTTTGCGGCTGTCGATCGTCCGGAAAATCTGTTCCAGCAGCGTACCCGGAATGCAGAAACGGATTTTTTCCGATGCAATACCGGTCACATCGACGTTCATCACCACGAGAACGACCGTCTCGTCCTGCCCGACCTCCTGTACCATGGAAGGATTTTCCTCCACACGGGAAGGCTGGAAATCCACATCAATATAGTTGGTAAAGCCATCCGCCAGCGTATGGATGAAGCTCTCCATGATCCTCTTGTACAGCGACATCTCGATGTCGGAATAGCGGTAATCCTCTTCTACGCTGATAACCTCCGCGCCGCCGCCGAGCATCCTGTTCGCCAGTGTCAGGATCAGCCCCGGTGTCACATAGGACATCATCGGAACGGTAAACTTACCCTTCTTCTTTACACTGACTTCGATGATCGTCATGCAGTCGTTCTCATGGAACGAATTGACATACTCATAGTAACGGCTCTCACGCAGCTCGATCACGGTGATATCCGTCATCGTCCGGTAGATACCGTTGACCTGAGAGGTCAGAATACGCGCGTAGTTTTCAAAAATACTGCGCAGGAGTTTGAGCCTCTCCTTCGTGAACTTGCGCGGACTGTAGAAGTCATACTTGCTGTACTCCTCATCCGAGTCAAACCCGCTGTCCGATGCCTGAGATGTCTGATTCGAAGGGCCGGATGCCGCAGATGCGTCAGACGAGGATTCCTTCATTGATTTCAGAAGGGCATCTATTTCACTTTGTGATAACACATCTGCCATATTCTGTCAGCCTCGTCTCCGGCGCTTTATCCGCTCCGGAATCTCCTTACCTTCGAATCTGAAAAATCTGAAAAACCAGCTACATGATATTTTACATCCTCAGCATGCTTTCTCACAAGGATTTTGGAAATATTCACATATTTTCATGCCAATATTCCAGCATTTTTTCTCACATTTATGCCAACACTGACTATTTCCTCGCCAATCTATACCACATGAACACAAATGCAGCATCTGTCTGCACCAGCTCTGACCATAAAAAATGCAGTATCTCATGCACGCCGTTTTTGCAGTGCTCCTCACTGATTTGTCACGGTTGCCGCGGCATCCTGTCCGAGCGATACAGCCGAAGAAGGATTGCCGTCCGTCGTTATCGTTGTATCCGCATTGGCACCGCTCTCCTGCTCCTCCAGGTAGGCATCCGGGTTCTTTGCCTCAGAGCCCTTGTCGATCAGCAGCATCTGCACACGACGGTTCGCCACCCGGCCTTCCTCCGTATCGTTTGACGCGACCGGACGGAACATACCGTATTCAATGCTGACGAGATCTCCCGGATCGATGATATTTTTGTTCTGGACATAGATGCAGACCTCCGCCGCACGCATGGCGGCCAGCATACGGTCGCTGCGGATATTGTTCTCACCCGGCGATGACGCTGTATGTCCCATGATATCGATCTGAGATATGAGATCCGCATAAGGCGCCAGCGTGTCGCAGAACACGTCCAGTGCCTTCTGTCCCTCTGCGGAGATCGTTGAGGAATCCCCCTCAAAAAATACATTGTCCTTGAATTCTACAAATGTGTAATCCGTGCCTCTGGATACAGAAACGCCGCTGACGCCCTGATTATCCATCTGCTGTGCCAGCGTGATATAGAGCTGATTGACGTCGAGATCCGACACGTCGTTCATCGGCGCGGACTGCCCGAGCACGGTATTGGCGGCCGACGACGAGGAACTTGCTTTTCCGTTGAGGACGATCTTCTCTGCAGCCTCACCGTCGCTGTCCTCCATGCCGGGATAGATACTCTTGACAAAAAGCTCCCATTTGCTCTGATCCAGACTGGACATGGAATAAAGGAGAACGAAGAATGTCAGCAGAAGCGTAACCAGGTCACCATAGGTGTCCATCCAGCTTCCGCCTTCATCACCTCCGCCTCCCCCTCTGTTTCTTCTGGCCATGCTTATTTGCCTCCATTACCGCCGGATGACTTCGGTTCCTCGGCGATCAGTTTCACTGCCTGCTGTGTCTCAAGCGATGACAGCAGATTCTCACGGATCGTCTTCGGGTTATCACCGTTCTGAATACTGATGACGCCCTCAATGATCGTGGAGCAGTAGAGTTCCTCTTCGCTGTTTCTCACCGCCAGCTTCTGCGCGATCGGGTGAAAAAGCACGTTGGACAGCGATGAGCCGTAGAATGTCGTGATCAGTGCGACGGACATATCCTGGCCGAGCGTACTGGCACCGCCGGAGCCCGACAGGTTCATACCTTTCAGCATGTTGATCAGACCGATCAGCGTACCGATCATTCCGAAGGCAGGCGCCAGCGCCGATCCCTTCAGATACATGCCGCGGACCTCTTCATGCCTTGCCAGCTTGTCGTCCAGCTCGCGTTCCAGCGTGTAACGCACCTTGTCCGGATCGTTCGCGTCGACGATCATCAGAACCGCGGATTTGAAAAACGGTTCTTCGATCTCATCTGCTTTTTCCTCAAGTGCCAGCAGACCGTTCTGCCGGGCAACCATAGCCAGCTCAACGATCTTGTCAACGGTCTTCGGGACGTCGAACATATTTCCCTTGAAGCACATTCTCAGGTGCTTCGGGACATTTTTGATCATGCTGAACGGATAGCAGGCGATCAGACCCGCAATCGTACCGCCGACAACGATCTCGATACTCGGAAGATCCCAGAAGTTTCCAAGCTTAGGCACCGTGATACCGGAGACGATCAGGATGACCGCGAGCACCCACCCGACTAATGTAGATAAATCCATAATGTAACAGGTTTCCTCCTTTGCCCTCTTTCAGAGAAACGTTCCCCGGAACTTCATCTCATACTTCCCTGAAATGAGATAATTTTCCTTCGTCCGCTTCCTTATCGCGAAACATCAGGATGTTCCCGATCAGCCGGTTGACCTGTGCAATGACGGATTCCACACTGTCCTTTACAATGAAAAAATCGCCGTTGACCAGTTTGATCTTGGTCTCCGGGATTGATTCCAGGTAAAGGATCTGCAGATAATTCAAATACAAAACTTCGCCATTCAAGCGGACCACTTTAATCATATCATCAATCCTTACTGCTGTCTGCGCCGGTCACAGTGCGTTGAAACATTTCGGGACAGGCCCCACTTCGTTGTGCTGTTACGCTTTCCCCTCCGCATCACGCTTCGCGCGTGCCGCTGCGGCGCACTGCCCGATATTGATGCCGTCGTGCTGTCGCGGCGCCGCCGCGCCTTCCGGCACGACGGCGTCGCCTGTGATCAGCTATGCATACCCGCAGCGAATTCCCCCTCGCTGCGAAACATTACACTACCTTATCATTACCTCTTCATATTGACAAGTTCCTGAAGAACCTCATCACTTACGGTGATCAGCTTGGAGTTGGCCTGGAAGCCTCTCTCTGTTGTGATCATGTCGGAGAATTCCTTCGCCAGATCGACGTTGGATCCCTCCAGATAGCCTGCCATCAGCGTGGAGGTTGCTCCGCCGGGCGCGTCAGTCGTCACCGTACCGGAGTTATCCACATTGCTGGTCTGGAAGGTGTTGTTGCCGGCCTTGGTCAGACCTTCCGGGTTCTGGAAGGTAGCGATGGCAACCTTGCCGAGAACGATCGTGACCGGGTTGCCCTGATCATTCTGAAGAATGCCCTTGACGATACCCGAATCATCAATGGATATGCTCTTCATCTGCAGGGCTGTATTATCTTCTGTCGTCAGCGGATCTGAATACCCCTTATTTGGTTCGCCATATTTCCCGAAGCTCCAGTGTCTCAGTGCCGTGGAATTTACATTATCTGCATCAAACTTTACACTGTGCGGCGCGCGGAGCGGTGTCAGATGCCCCATATCATACGCTTCCGGATTGGTAATATCGGCATTCTTGCCTTCTTGCGTTGTCTTTGTGGTGGTTGTTGTCACCGTCCCGTCCTTGCCCTTCGTCGTTGTTGTTATCGTTCCCGTCACATCATCCTTTTCTGCAGGCTGATATCCATAGACAAAGTTCTGGTTGGCATCCACGATGTAGCCGTTGGCATCAATGGAGAACTGACCGACACGGGTAAAAGAAAACTGGGAGTTCTTCATCAGCGAGCTGTTTTCCGCCGCAACCGATGCAACGTCACGTAACTCGGCGTACTGGAGGACATATCCGTGGAAATCACACCAGTCATGGAACCGTAACCATACTGGGAGGCGTTGATGCCGCCGACCGTCGCAGAACCGTTGGTCGCCTGACCGCCGCTGGAACTTGCCGCCGTGGTGTACAGCGAATCCTTGAAGGTATAATTCTGTGCTTTGTAGCCGTTGGTATTGACGTTGGCGATATTGTTACCGATGACATCCAGCTTGTTCTGATGTGCGCGAAGTCCTGCTACTGCCGAATCCATTGCTTTTAACATAGTTCTGTTCCTTTCTCCATGTGCGGAGATGCTTCTGATCTCCGCCGGGGCCCCCTTGTGAGGTCCGGCCCGTTCATGTGTTTACATGTGATACATCTGCTGTTACTTTGCTGCTGTTTTCATCAGCCCGTGCTGCTTTCATCCATGTCTGCTTTTTCATACCATGCAGGCTGTTCGGATGATATGCAGCTTTCCTGTCACCCGCTGCAGCTGATATGCTATTCAGTTTTCTTCTGCCGCTACGCCGTCCGTCAGTATATTGATCACGGCTTCTGCAGAAGTCTTACATAATGACCGCCCCATCGATATTCGTGAGGATCCTGTCCTTCATGTCGTCCTGTGACATTGTCGTCACGACCACATTGTTCGGCACGTTGACAATGAAGATGCCCTGTGAGCCGATCACCGCAACTTCCTTTGAGCCTTTTTCCCTCGCCTTCGATACCGCCTGTTCCAGATCGCTCATCAGACCGTCGCTGACGCTGATGCCTCTCTGATCCAGCCGGGCCGCCGCGTGTTTGGAAAAGCTGAGGCTGTCTCCGGAATTACCGGCCGCTGTTTCGACTGTACCGGCTTTTTCGGTTGTCTCCCCGACAACTGATGTCTGACCCTGCTGTAATGCTGTGCTCTGAAAAACGGTCGACTGTTCTTCGAGCGCCTTCCGGAAGGAAACGCCGGCATCTGTGTCACCGGTCGTGGACGGCTGGATCCTCTGCTGCACCATGGCGGCAGTAAAATCACTGACCCGATCCGTCTTCATCCGCGCACACTTCCTCTGCGTTGTCCTGCGCAGCTTTATCTGATGCCTTTTCTTCCGCTGCCGCTTCTTCTGCCGCTTCAGCCTTTTCTGTTTTTTCTTCGGCTGCAGCTTTTTCAGCAGCTTCCGCTTCTTTCTCTTCTTCGGCTTTCTTTTCTTCCTCTGTCTTGTCCGTTTCCTCTGTGCCGGTCGATGCATTCACCTTGGTGATGGAGGACAGCTTGTACTCATTCGGATCGCCGCTCACACGGAAGGTCGGCTCGTCTCCGCTGAAATTCACGGATTCGATCATGCCGGTTCTCGTGCCATCTGCGACCGTCGTGCCGTCTTCTGCCTTGTAGGAGGTGCCGTTGTAGGTGACCTCTCTGCCGATCATGCTCGCCGCATAGCTCTGCCTGCTCATCGAGTTGACTGTGGTCAGGCTCTCCGTCACCTTCGCGAGGGACTGTACCATGGCCATCTGGCTCATCTGGTTCATCATGTCGCTGGTGCTCATCGGGTTTGACATATCCTGGTTCGCCAGCTGTGCAGACAGCAGTTTGAAATAGCTGGTAATGGACAGCGTATTTTTATCATTCGATGCTGCTGAGTACGTCTGGGTGGTATAGGGATCTGTCGAGCTGCTGCTTTTTACTGAACTTACATCTGCCATTCGCCTCTTCTCCTTTCTAGACGATGCCGAGTCTCATTCTGTTGAGGAACTCATCGGACTGGCTGCGTCTGTTTTTATCGTGGTCCGGACTTTCGTCCGCTTCACGCCTGTTCTGCGACCGGGCTTCTGTATTGGTCGCATTGTCCTGCTGATTCTGCGCCGAAGTTTCCGGAACGACGACTGTCGTCTCTTCACCGGTGGCATCCCGCAAGATATTGCCCATCTGCTGCGCATTCTGTGAAAGCATGCGCATGGTATCTGCCTGGCTTGCTGCAATGGATACAACAGCTCTGCCCGTCTCATAAACGACCCGGATCATAACCCGGCCCAGATTCTGCGGATTGAGCTCGATCTGGAATGTGCCGTTCTTCTGCGGAAAATGCGCTGCCAGATAATCGGCGATATCTTCCGTCATGGCTTCGCGTGTCGTTGATACTTCGGCTGTCTGTGTACTGCCTGCCGCGGACATATCCTTTGCAAAAAGGCTGTCGCTTCGGAGCTGTGCTTCTGCCGCGTTCACGATTTCAGGTTCCTCACTCGCGGTTTTCTTACCGAAAGCTGCTGAGCTGTCGGCATCCTGTTCCTCTGTGCCACTTCGGAAGCTTTCCTTCTTCTCCGGCTGGGCCGTCTTCGCAACGTTTTCTGCCGCTGCCGCATCCGTCATCTGCGCTTCGCTGACATCATACTGCCTGATGCTGTTCTGCTGTGCTGACGGTGTCTGCTGTGTACCGGCTGTCTGTGTCTGCGCTGCCTGAAGCTGCTGTGTGCTCTGCGTTCCCTGTGCGAGATCCGCCGTTGCCGCATTCTGCGCATCTGCTGTCTGTGACAATTGCTGTGCATCCTGCATCTGCTGCGAGGTCTGCATCTGTAGCACCGTGTTCTGCATTTCCTGTGAAGGATCTGCCGCTGCTTCCGCTGTACCCTGCATCATCTGCCGGTCAGTCGTCTCGGACAATTGCCATGTACTTTGCGTCTGCTGCATGTTCTGCATCTGTGCCGCATGCGTCTGCGCTGTGCTCTGCATTTCCTGTGAAGGATCTGCCACTGCTTCCGCCGCACCCTGCATCATCTGCCGGTCAGTCGTCTTGGACAACTGCTGTGTACTTTGCGTCTGCTGCATGTTCTGCATCTGTGCCGCATGCGTCTGCGCTGTGCTCTGCATTTCCTGTGAAGGATCTTCCGCCGCATCCGCTGTGCCCTGCATCAACTGCATATCAGCTGGCTGTGTGCCCTGCGTCTGCTGCACGTTCTGCATCTCTGCTGCCTGCATCTGCGTTGCACTCTGCATTTCCTGTGCAGGATCTGCTGCTTCCGCCGCGCCCTGCATCATCTGCCTGTCAGCTGTCTGTGTTAACTGTTGTGTGCCCTGCGTCTGCTGCACGTTCTGCATCTCTGCTGCCTGCATCTGCGTTGCACTCTGCATTTCCTGTGTAGGATCTGCTGCTTCCGCCGCGCCCTGCATCATCTGCCTGTCAGCTGTCTGTGACATCTGCTGTGCTGCCTGCGTCAGCTGCATCTGCTGCGCACTCTGCACATCCTGTGAAGGATCTGCCTGTGCATCCTGCATGCCAGCCATCTGCATGTCTGCCGTCTGCTGCGAGGTCTGCATTTCCTGTGAAGGATCTGTCGTTTCAGCCGCCTGCACGGAAGCCGTACTGCCTGTGGCGTCTACCTGCTGCACCGCTTTTCCAGCCGCGTCTGCTTTCTCATGCTGTCGAACATCTGCCTGTGTCTGCATGGATGCGGATATTACCGCAGCATCCGTCGACTGCTGTCCCCACGACACGGTACTGTCTGTCTTCGCGGTTTCTGCAGATCTGTTTCTGCCTGACGCCCTGTCTGTGCCGGATAATCTGCTGCTTCTCTGCTGGCGGGAGGTCACGGATGTCATATGATTCGAAATTCTGCTCTTTGCAGAAGAATCCGCATTCATTAACTTATCGTCAGATTTCCCTGTTTTTATCAGCAGGTCGGCAAATCCACTGTTTCCGACAGCGGAACCATTTCTGAATCCTGTCGTCATATCCGCATAATTCTGTACGTCCGGCGTGGTTACCTGCATGTTCACGTTCATCTCTTCTCACCTCCTTTCCCAGGTTTTGTTCTGTATATGTGATCCGGAATATTTTCCGGGAATCACCTGATCCTGCAGAAACCGGATATCTCCGGCGGCCTTCATCAGGCCCCTGCCCCTGACTCTCGCGCTGAAGCATTCTGAACGAACTCTTCGATAAAGGCTTCGTTCTCCTTCTGCTCGGCGAATCTGTATTCTGCCAGCTTCTTTTCCTTGAGCTTCTCAAACTTGCTGACATCGATGTGGGCGGCGATTACTTCTTTTTTCTTCATGTCCGCCTTTTTCTGCAGTCTTGCCAGCAGCTTGTACTGATATTTGATCTCCTCATCGGTGCCGTCGATCATCTGCGCAAACAGCAGGAATTTCTCGATCACAGCGCCGTGGTGCTTGACGTCATCAAAAGCATTCTCGAGGTCCCGTTTCTTCTGTTCCAGTGCGGCAATCTCACGGTTCTTTGCCTCGATCTTCGCCTGCCAGGAAGCGTATTCCTCTTTCTTCTGGTCGAGGACCATATTTTTGTAATTCAATACCGTCTGCAGACTGTACTGAAATTTTTTCATCTGCCCGACACCTCCACGGTATTACATCAGCGCCGTCTTCATGGCCTCCAGCGTCTGCTCATAGGTGAAGGATTCCTTTACCGCCTGCACGAGAAAACGGTTGATCGCGGGATACTTCTCAACCGCCTCGTCCAGTGCGGGATTGGTGCCCTTCTGGTAGGCGCCGATCGCGATCAGATCGGCGTTTCTCTGGTAGAGTCCCAGAATATTGCGCATCTTTGAGGCCATTTTC
This sequence comes from uncultured Eubacteriales bacterium, assembly GCA_900318405.1. Taxonomy (GTDB): domain Bacteria; phylum Bacillota; class Clostridia; order Lachnospirales; family Lachnospiraceae; genus Bilifractor. The sequence continues at coordinate 11,068 of ONKP01000027.1, forward strand.
TGGTGCTCCTGCGAGACGATCTCCACCATCAGACGGGAGATGCTCGCTCCGATATCGATCGCCGGATAGTGGTTCTGCGCAGCCAGTGCTCTCGACAGGACGATATGTCCGTCCAGAATGCCTCGCACGGTATCGGCGATCGGCTCGTTGGTATCATCGCCCTCGACGAGGACGGTGTAAATGCCTGTGATCGATCCCTTCTCGAAATTTCCACTCCGCTCGAGGAGCTTGGGGAATTCCGAATAGATCGACGGGGTGTAGCCTCTTGCAATAGGCGGCTCTCCTGTCGCAAGCCCGATCTCACGCTGCGCCATGGCAAAACGCGTAAGCGAATCCATCATCAGCAGCACGTCCAGACCCTGATCGCGGAAATATTCGGCGATCGTCGTGGCGACCAGCGGACACTTGAGGCGCATCATCGCCGGCTGATCGGAGGTTGCTACCACCAGAACCGTGCGGGCCATGCCCTCTTCTCCCAGATCCTTCTGGACAAATTCGAGGACCTCACGGCCTCGCTCGCCCACAAGCGCTATGACATTTATATCGGCGGTAACGTTCTTGGCTATCATACCCATGAGGGTACTTTTTCCGACGCCGGATCCGGCGAAGATGCCGATACGCTGGCCCTTGCCGATCGTGTTCAGGCCGTCGATTGCTTTTACACCGAGATTGAGTCGTTCGCGGATCGGCGGTCTCGTCAGCGGATTGCTGTAGGTACTGTTGATCGTATAATACGGCGCATCCTCCGGAAACGGCTCTCCGTCATCGATCGGATCGCCGACGGCGTTGATGATGCGGCCCTTCAGAAAATCTCCGACGGGTACCTGCAGCCGGTGTCCTGTATTTCTCACAAAGCTGCCGGACACGATGCCGGAATTCGACTCATAGGTCATCAGCTGGATCCTGTCACCGCGGAAACCGACGACCTCCGCCGGTACTTCACGTCCGAGCTCCTCGCTGTAGATCATGACGATGTCACCGACGGAGCATTTTCCGCCGGAGGCCTCCATCGCCAGTCCGACGATATTTTCGATCTTTCCTATATGGCTGACCGTCTCCGCCGATTTCACGGCGTCGATCACCTGCTCATACATACATAACTGCCTCCCGGCACTGCTGCTTACTGCTTTCTGTATATTTTCCGGTTTCCCGCCTGCTCATGTGCCATCTGCCGCTCCTGCAGACGGTCCGGATTCTGTCGCCCCTGCAGACAGCCCGGCGCCCATGCGCCAGTCTTTTTATCTGCCGGTGTCATCCGCCGGCTGTCCGTTTTCACCGGTGCTGAGGATCACACCGCGGAGCTTGTCACGGATGTTGTTCATCTGCGTATCCACGCTCATGTCGACGATTTCCTCCGGGCTCTCCATCACAAGGTAGCCCTGCTTCTCGCCGTCCATGACGACGAAACGAATATTATCGGTGATCCGCGAGAGCTCCCTTGCCATATCCGCATCGGTCTTCGCGAGGAGATTGTAGTCCTCTCTGTCGATGTAGATCTTGATCCATTCTGTCTTCTTATGGCTTTCGGCCTCTTCGCTGATCATTTTTTCAATGACTTTGCCGCTGGTCTTCAGGCTCACGTGGATCACTTTTTCTGCCACATTGACGGCGATATCGCGAAGCTCACCGATATAATCATTGATGATTTTTTCACGGGTCTCCGAGATCTCATCGAGCGCTTTCTTCGTCTCCTCGTGAAAGCGGCGGATCTCATCGGCATAGGCGGCGGAGCACTCGTTCAGTCCATCCTCATGTCCTTTATCCAGTCCCTCGCGGTAGCCCTGATCATGTGCCTCCTGACGGATTTTTTCCGCCTCGACACGGGCATCTTCGAGAAGCTTCTCCGCTTCCGCGCGCAGCCTGGCCGGATCGGCTTCCTGCCGGCGCTCTTCCTTCTGTGCGTTCTTTCCTTCTCCGGAAGAAGCGTTTATTTCCTCCGCCGCTTCCTGCTTCGGAACGCGCTCATCGAAGTCGGACATGTCAGGTTTTTCCACCGTATAGTAGCCCGCCGTCTTGAAGACATACGGTCTGTAAGGCCTGCTGACCTTGAAGTCCTCGGACGGATTGCTCTTCCCGGGCTGAAACGTCGGATTAAACGAGGATGTCATCGCTTCCGCCTCCCTTGTTGATCACGAGTTCACCCTGATCTTCGAGCTGACGGATGAGGTTGACGATCTTCTGCTGTGCATTCTCCACATCCTTAAGCCGCACGTGCGTCGTTGTCTCCATATCGGAGACGATCGACTCGGCCATACGCTTGGACATGTTCCGCAGGAAAAGCTGCTTCATGTCGTCGGTTGCCGTCTTCAGTGCATATACGATATCCTTTGCATCGCACTCGCGGATGAATCTCTGGATCGAGCGGTCGTCCATGCCCATGATATCCTCGAACACGAACATTCTCTGCTTGATGTCGGCTGCGAGTTCTGCATCGATCTCGTTCATATCGTCGAAAATCTTCTTCTCGGTGCTCCGGTCCATGTTGTTCATGACATCGGCCGCGAAGTCCAGACCGCCGAGGTTCATATTGTCCTCACTCGTGATGATGGTGTTGTACTTGCGCCGCATCTCATTTTCCACGAGGGATATGGCCTCAGGGGAAACCCTGTCCATTTTTGCCATGGCGGAAACTGTGTCCAGACGCTTGTCCTCCGGGAGGTTGGCGATGACATTGGCCGCCAGATTGGCATCCAGGTAGCTGAGGATCAGCGCGATGACCTGGGGCCGCTCGTTCTGCATGAGGGAGATCAGCGCCTGCGGATCGCCCTGGCTGAGAAAATTAAACGGCCGGGACTGCAGTGTCTTGGACACCTTGTCGAGCAGGTTTCTCGCCGTAGCTTCGCCGAATGCTTTTTCAAGGACGTTCCTCGCGTATTCGAGGCCGCCATCCGACATCATCTTGTGCGTCAGGCAGAGCCGGTAAAATTCATCCAGCGCACCTTCCACCTGGGAATTGGTGCTCTGACCGAGCTTGGCCACCTCATAGGTGATCTCTTCGATATCACGCTCAGGCAGGTACTTGTAAATTTCCGATGCTCTGTCGGCGCCGAGAGAAATGATAACCAGGGCAGCTTTCTGCTTGCTGGTCATCCACTGGGTGGCGGAGACATTCGGTTTACTTCTTGTACTGTTGTCTGCCATTCTTGTCCTCACCTTCTCTCAGCCATCCCTGGATCAGTTTGGCCGCTGCCTGCGGATTATCATCAATGAAATTGCCGATATCGTCCTTCAGCTGCATGCTGCGCTGTACGCGCTCGTTATTGGCAATTTCCTCCTCACTCGGCTGTTTTGCCCTGGCTGCTTTCTTCGCCTCTTCCTCCTGCTTTTCTTTCTCTTCAGCCGCTGCTGCAGCTTCTTCCGCTGCCCGCTTTTCCTCTTCAGCAGCCGCCTCGGCCTCCGCCGCTTCTTCCTCTGCTTTCTTCTGCTTTCTTCTCCTCGATGTCAGCAGGATCAGAAGAACGATCACGACGAGAGCCGCTGCACCGGCAATGATCAGAATGCGGAGCAGATCCTGATTGGTCTGTGTCTCCTCTGTCGGCGCCTGCGTGACCGTCGGCGTCGTGCTGTCCGTAATGCTTCTGCGCACGATCGTGATCTTGTTGGCTGCGTTCTGCCGGTTGATGCCGGCCGCGTCGGCGATCAGGTTGGTGAGATCCGCCTCCGGAATCGAGGTGTCATCGGTGTCGATGACGACGGCGATCGTGCAGTCGGTCAGCGTTCCCGGACTCCTTGTCGTCTGCTTCTTCTCCTGGTTGTAAAGCCACTGCCGGCTCGTCGATGTATCGAAGCTCTCGGTCCCGTCGGGGATGTTGCTTGCGGAAACCACATATTCCGGCGTGTCCGCATTGGAATCCGTGCCCGCAACGCCGGAAGCGTTGGATGCGTCGTTTCCGGTGTAGGAGGTCTGGTCATCTTCCGTGGAGAGAAGACCTACCTTGTCGTCGGAAGTGCTCTGCACCGGAACCGAATAGGTCGTGTCCTCGGTGACGGTATTGGTGGTGTCGAGTTTCCCCTTGACGGAAACCTCGATGTTGTCGGGATCATATATTTTTCCAAGGACGGTCTTTACATTCTGCGCGATGCTGTCTTCCACCTGGGAGGTCAGGTCGCTGACCTGCTGGCTCGTCGCTGTATCGGTATCCGTGTTCCCGCCGACCTCTGTCATGGTCGCCGCATCAAAGACGGAAACGCTGGTGAAGTTCAGTCCGTTGACGGAACGTGCGATCAGGTTGCGGATGGCATCCGCATTTTCCGTCGTCAGAGTGCTTCCCTGCTGCATCGTCACGACAACCGATGCTGACACATCGTTGTTGGAACCGTCATTTGTTGTGCCGTCGTCATTGAGCACGTAGGAATCGCTGTCGCCCCTGGCGATCGTGACCTTGGCATCCTGCACGCCGTCAAACAGCCGGATCGTCGCGCCCAGGCGATCCTGCAGATCGTAGAGCGTGTACTGCTTCTTGTCCGACTCCGTCGCCATGAGGCCCGAGTTGCTGATGTACGTGCTGTAGGTGAATCCGCTCTTCGGGTATCCCTGACTCAGCAGCTGCGCCCTCAGCGTATCCTCCTGATCCTTCGGCACCTGGATCGTCCCCGTCGCAGCGTCGTAGATATACTCGACGTTCTGTTCGGTGATAACGCCGGCAATCTCCTGTGCCTCATCCTGACTCAGTCCGGTGAAAAGCGTGGTATATTCAACTTTGCTGTTACTTTTATTCAGCAGAATCGCACCGACGGCGGCAAAGGCCACAGCTCCGACCAGAAGAATGATCAGAAGTCTCTTCGTTCCTGCCGCAAGTGCCTGCCAGGATTCCCTCAATTTGTCCAATGTAATAACCTCAACTGAAAGCTTTAGTCTCTGAACCTGAAGCTGAATTGCCAGAGGTTATTATATTATACATCTTTAAGTAAATAGACTGCAAACATCCTTTTCAGAATACGGGGTGTTTTGCGTATTTTTTTCAAAAAAGAGACGGGATCCTGCACAAGCCGCATGAACGGCCGGCACAGAATCCCATCCTTTACGTTTTTCTGTTGGTCCGGACTCCCGGAAGGACTGGCATGAAAGCCCGCCGCTTTCCGCCGGCAGGCCGTCGTCAGATATTCATCTTGAGCAGGTCGTTATAAGATTCGAGTGCCTTGTTGCGCAGAGATATCAGCATATCCAGCGACACGGCCGCCTTTGCCTCGGCGATCGGAAGGCTGTGTGCATCCTCCAGCTGACCTGTGGCAAGCAGATACTCTTTGTTCTCAACGTCCGCCTGGGTAGTCTTTACCTGATCGACAGCAGTCTGGAACACATCCTGAAACGGAACCTGACCGGTTCCGGATACGTTCGTCGTATTGTCAGTGGATGACAGTGAGCCAACGCCTGTCTTCCACGTCTTCATCGGTGTAATAAATGGTGTATTACCGGTGATGCTGCCAACTCTCATTCTCAATCACTCTCCCGCCTGAAAAATACAGCTCTGCGTTTTCCCTCTCCCTGAGAATCCGCAGGTATTTCGTAACTTTTTTGTAAATAAATAATAGCAATTTGTTAATTGTTTTGTCAATGCCTGAAATGCGTTTTCTGGAGATTTTCCGGGAATTTTTCTGTTTCGGGAGGTGTGTCTGAAAGGCGCGTTTTTGCTGGATTCTATATATTGTGGTGCAGTGAATGCAGGACCACAATTCCGTCAGAAAAGAAGTCCGGTCATCTGAAAAATTTGTTTCAGATAACCGGAATGAAATTCGAAATATGTTTCATAAATGTTACAAATATGAATATTCGTTTCTTTTTCTGTTCGCAGCTTTTTGCATCAACATATTCGCTTTATCATCAACAGGCCTTATCTGCATGATTTTCGATAATCAGTAGAAACGGCGGATCGTTACGATCGTCATATAGGTCGGATCGTTGGAGATCTTGATGCCGTCCCGGGAATTGGCAGCATGCACGATCTGATTGTTGCCCATGTAGATCGCCGTGTGCCCGGAATAGTAGATGACATCACCCGGCTGAATATCGGCGTAGGAAACTTCCTTTCCTTCATATTGCTGGGTATAGGTCGTGCGGCTGAGATTGATACCGAAATGTGCAAACACCGACTGCACAAAACCCGAGCAGTCACAGCCGTTGGTCAGCGATGTGCCGCCCCATACATACGGATTACCGACGAACTGCACGGCATAATCGACAATCTGCTGACCGAGGGAAGCATCCGACGTGGAAGTTCCTCCGCCGGCATTTTCCGTGCTGCCGGATGCAGTACCCGAACCGCTGCCCGAAGAGATGCTCCCGTTTGTCGTCGTCTCACCGAGACCGGACGCATCCGCTGAGCCATTCGCCACGGATGTCGTTCCGTCCGGGTGAACCGTCACGATACGCACGTTGCCATTATTATCCCTCGTGATGACATTTTCATCGCCGCCGGCATTCGTTCCGCTGCCGGTTCCCGACGACGTCGGGGCAGACTGTCCGCCGGAAGCATAAGATGTCCCCACAGAGCTGCCGACCGCAGCAGCCGCTGCCGCCAGCTGTTCCTGATACGCCTGCTCCTCCTCGTCAAATGCCTGCTGGTCATCGTCAAAGCTGCTCTGTTCATCATCCAGAGCTTTCCGGATCTCATCTGCCTTGTCTTCTACCTTTTTCTGCAGCGAAGCGACCTTATTCTCCGCCTCGATGGCCTGAGAGATCAGACCGTTCTGCGATTTGGTGAGCTCAAGGTAGCGGTCAGAGCGCTTCTCCAGCACAGTTTCATCCGCCGGGGCAATTGCCTCCGCCGTCTGTGACGCCGAAGTGTCTGTATCTGCTGATGCCGAATTCACGGATGATGTGTCTGCCGATGTATTCTTTGCTGTATCCTGCGATTCCGCGCCGGTACCCTGCTGCAGCTTCTTCAGGTTGTCCTCGAGTGCCTGCTGCTCTTCCGTGAGCGTATCCAGCTCCGACTGCAGGATCGTCTGCTGCTTCTTCAGCTGTACCGTTTTGCGCACGGCGTCACGGTAGGCGTGAATTTTTTTCAGGCTGATATCTCCGGTATGGAGATCATCCAGCGCCTTGTCCTTATCCCTGAGCGACTGCTCATAGGATGTGCTGACCGAATCCATCTGCGTCTGTACACCCGAAAGGGTCTCCGCACCGGATGTGACAGCTGCCATGGCAACCGCCTTTTTCTGATCGTCCTCATTCAGTGTGCTGAGCTGACGATCCTTTCTCGTATCGAGTGCCCGGACCTGCTCCAGCACAGCGTCACGGTCTGCTTCTGCTGCGTCGAGCTGATTTTCCAGATCTTCCAGCTCCGTCAGGGCTGACGCGTAATCATACTTTTCTTCTTCCGAGGAGCTCTCCACCGACTCGCCCGCCTCTGTGCCGCTGTCGGCAGAAGACCCGTCTGTCCCGGCGGATGTGTCAGTCGTCTGTGTGTTTTCCGTTCCGCTCTCCTGTGCACTGCCGTCTTCCGGCGCAGCAGAAACATAGCTCACGGTGCTGCAGGTCAGCGCAGCCGCCAGCATCAGTATGCCTATTCTTTTTTGCCATCTGCTGTTGACCATACCGTCCTGTCACTCATTTTTCTTCCCCGCATCTCTGCGGATCGATGCCAGTTCCAGCTGTCTTCTTACTTTCGAGAGATCACGCAGATTTTTCACCACCGTGGGCTTCAGTGCGCCGATGCCGACCTCTTCATACGGATTCTCGCTGACATTGCCGGCAGAGTAGATGCAGAGCAGCACTCTGGTGGTGTTCTCCTTCTGCATGGCGATCAGCGTGAAATTTTTCCACTCGTAATTCTGCTCGGACGTTCTGATCCTGAACAGGCAGTCCATCTCGCCGTTGGGGCTGCAGACCACACGGTCAGCGAGTGTGGTGAAATCCATCGTCTGATCAAACCGCTCCCTGTCCTCAGGATGAACAAAATGCAGTTTGAAATTCCGGAGATTGGATGTCAGCGTCACGCTCATATCACGGTTCAGCGTGAAATAGCTGTTGATATATACAATCTCTTCGAGATTCTGTTCCGGATCCAGGATCGTGATCATGTCAAACATCGAGCAGAGCACCGGCATGACCTCGGACAGCTTGCCGGTATCCCCGTGCTCCCGTTTGCCGGAAAGATTCTCGATCGTCGCGACATAGGCGCTGCGCCCGTCAATGATCGACGTGCACCTCGCGCGCACAAGGCAGTAATTGCCGTTGACAATATAGTTAAAGCTCTCGATTCCACGGATCTCCCGCAGCTCTTCCAGAAAGCTGCGGAATTTTCTGTAGATATCGGAGGACCGGTCATTCATGTCAAACTCGATCGAGCGCGGCGAAAAAGGACCGATACTGCTCATCGTTTTGCGGAATGCCCGGTTTGTCTGCAGGATATGCAGGCGCTCACCCACCATTTCAAAAAGCACGATCGGGATACCGCCGGCCATGGGCTCACTGCTGAGATCGCTCTCATCCGCGCGCGACAGATCATACTCCAGCGGACGGTTGCTGAGCAGGTTGACAAGTCCCAGGTTGTCGTAATATTCCCGCAGCTGTTCCTGTTCAAACGTATAGCCGCTGTTCACGAGGTCACGGCGCGTGATGCTGTACGGCTGCGGCCGTCCGATCAGATAGCCCTGCGCCTTCTCGCAGCCCGCGTTCCTGAGGAAATCCATCTGTTCCGGCGTTTCCACGCCTTCGGCCAGCGTGCGGATGCCGATTCTTTTTGCCATGCTGACAATGGAGATAATGATATTCTTGGCCTTGATGTTGAAGCTCCTGAGAAAGAGCATATCGATCTTGATGACATCAAAATCATAGTCCTTCATGGTATTCAGTGAAGAATACCCGGACCCGAAGTCGTCCATCCAGACCTCGTATCCCGCCTCATGAAATTCCCGGATATATTTCTTGATGAAATTCGGATCGCGCGTGAACACCGATTCCGTGATCTCGACGTGGATCATGTTTTTCGGGACACCATGACGGCGCACCGTGTCATCCACGATCTGAAAAATATTGCACAGTTCAAAATCCAGCCGGGAGAGATTGACGGAGATGGGCACAAGTTCCTCGTTCCTCTGCCTTGCCATCTCATAATCCCGGCAGACCAGCTCTATGACATAGGAATCCAGCTTATAGATCATCTGGACATCCTCGAGTGTCTCAATCAGGATATTGGGCATGATGATGCCCTTCACAGGATCTTCCCAGCGGACGAGGGCCTCCATGCCGCACACCTCATTGGTCAGCGTGCGGATCACCGGCTGATAATAGACGACGATCTCGCCCTTTTCGATCGCGTGGTCGATATTCTCGATGATGTAGCGCTTCTCACTGATCAGGTGGTCCATCTCACTGTCGTAGACGTGATACAGAGCACCGTACTGTTTCTTGATGCTGTCACCGGCGGTTCGCGCATGGTCACAGGCAACCGACGGATCCGTCAGCTCCGCGCCGACTGCGTAGATACCGATCTTCAGGCCGGACGGAAATTCCACGAACTTTTTGCAGAAATCCCTGTTCAGTCCGTCGATCCCCAGCATCAGCTCATCGTCATAGACCAGCGCGTAAAACTGGTCGCCAAACGCCCGCGCCACCAGCCGTTTCGGAAAATGTGACACGATCAGCAAAGCAAATTCGCAGATCCTGTCATTACCGCTGTCAAAACCGAATTCCTCGTTGTAGACCTTGAAATTCTCTATATTGAAAAAGACAAAATCCTTTTTTCTGTCATTGTCCAGACTGTCCAGAACAGTCTTTGTCAGCGACCAGAATGATTTCAGCGTAAGACAGCCTGTCATCTGATCATATTCAGCTTTTTCAGCCAGTTCCGGATTGAGTTCCAGCCTTACCTTGTTATCCTGATCCGTCATGAACGATCGCCCCTGCACCCGTCCGTGGTGCACATTGAATTTACTGTACGCTGATGCTAAAATCGTACAGAAAGATAATATAGTAGAAACCTGCTTTCGTCAAATCATTTGCCCCTGAAAAAACAGCCGTTTCAGACGGTTTTCCATGGATAAAAGATAACAGATACAATGACAGAATTAAGTACATACGCCAACCTTCTTCTCGACGCAGACAGCCGGAGCAATTACCTGTATTTCGATGATGACCGCTCCGTTGTCTCCGGTATCCGCGGAACCAGTCCGGATATTCTGATCCAGCGCCTGCGGAAGGGGAATACCATACGCATCTTCCGACCGGCATACGTAGAATCCGCCGGTTCGTACCATGCAAAAAATACAGAAACCGAACAGATCGCGAACGGCGAATCGATCATTCTACCCGGAAGCTACCGTGTCTCCATCAGTACCATCCGGAACATGATGACACGGGATGAGTCTTTCTATCAGGAAAACGGCATCCGCTCCATGCACCTCACGCTCGGCATGATCCAGTGGCGTGACCAGGAGATCTCCTATCAGTGGAATGAGGCACCTCTTCTGATGATCCCCGTATCTGTGCACAGGGACAGCTCCACGCGGTTATACGAGATCCGTGTCGAGGGAAACCGGCCCTTTCTGAACCCGGCTTTTGCTTTCAAGACGGAAAAAGAATTCGGCATCACCCTGCCCGCCTACACCGGCGGTTCTTTTCTCAATTACGCCGGTGAGATCGGCCAGACCATCACCCCTGTGGGGTGGAAACTGGATGATACCTGCTGGCTTGCGCTTTTTCAGGATCACTATCTGACCATCTACCGCGATCTCACGGAAAATGCGGAGCTTGTGAACGCTCACCCTGTCATGCGTCGTTTTCTCGCCGCCGACGGGCATGAGCCGCTCCCGGTATCCGGCATGGCCTATGCCGACGGGCGTCCCGCCGTGCAGCAGCTGACTGGTGCGAATGGTCAGCCTGCCGATGCAGGCACATCCGAAAAACGCATGGCGCCTGTCCTCCACAATGTGGTTGACGCCGACGCCAGCCAGACGCGTGCGATCCGGATGGCGAAATCCGGCGAGAACTTTGTGATCCAGGGACCTCCCGGCACAGGAAAAAGCCAGACGATCACCAATATCATCGCCGAGTGCCTGTACGACGGAAAGACGGTTCTGTTCGTATCTGCCAAGCGGGCGGCACTCGACTTCGTCTATAACAAACTGGAAACAGTCGGCCTGAACGACTTCTGCCTGCGCATCCACGGAACGAAGGAAAACCGCAGGACGGTCACCGGAGATATTTTTCATTCGCTGCAGCTGCCTCCGGGGAGAGAACGCCCGCAGGCTGAGTTCGACATTGCCCGCAGGAATGCCGCGGAGCAGTCGCTGGATGCCTACGTGCACTCGCTGCACACCGTGCACCCCGTCATCGATAAATCCATCTATCAGCTCTTTGAGATCTTCGCTCATTACCGCACGGCACCGGAAGTGAAATATCACATTCCCGATATCTACCGCATGAATGAGGATAATCTGCAGGAAAATCTCCGCTGTCTGAGCTGGTACACGAACTGCATGCCGATCATAGGCTATGATTACAGAGCCTGCTACTGGTACGGTTTTGCTTCTCAGAACAGCGCGCCGGATTTCCGTGCCGCCGTCATGGATAACTTCAGCAGAGCCGTCAGATATCTGGACGGCGAAATCCGTCTGGCGGAAGAAATCAGGAAATACCTGCCATTTCTGCCCAGTGATACAGAGGAGCAGATGCAGACGACCCGTGAACTGGTCCGCCTGATTGCCGAGACAGACAGCATTGCACCTCCGCTTTTCCGCGAGGACACGGTGTCCTATGCCCTGCAGGAGGCGCAGAAGCTCCATGCCTCAGCCAAGCTCCTGACCGAATCCAAAAACCGGCTCGCCGAGAGATTCGATGCGAAGATTCTCTCTATTGACGCGGCGGCCGATCTTCATCAGATGGAGATGCGCTATGCCTCAAGGCTCCGCCGTTTCGGCCGCGAATACAGGGAGATTCTGGACCGCATCCAGACTGCCACGCTCTCCGGCACTCGTCCGGATTATGACAGTGCCGTGCGGATTCTTCAGCAGGTAATGGCGTTTCAGGAGGAAGAGGAAGCTTTCCAGAAGGCTGTCCTGCCCTTTGAGAGCGTGTACGGCCCGCTGACCGATCCGCTCCACACCGACTGGGGAAGGCTGGAGAAAAATCTTCGCGCTGTAGCGGAAATCTGCGGCAGCATTCCGATCACGCCGGAGCTCACAGGACTTTCCTCCTCGCGCTATATGGCACTGCGGCATCTCTGTGTCCGCTGGAATGCGCGTTTCAGGGACAATATGACGTCAACCGGTTTTGATCCCGACTTCATGCACAGCTGCCTGCAGGATGACATGGACATCGAGCACATGCCGCTTCTCCGTCTGCGCGAATGGCTGCAGGGCTGCCTCGACCACGCGGAGCAGTTCGGCACGTGGATTCATTTCCTTCATGTGCGCGACTGTCTGGACGATCTGCATCTGACCGGGTTTGTGGATGAAGCCATTGCGGACCTGGTGCCCGCCGAGCAGTTCGGCGACGCCTACTGCCGTGTTTTTTACAACGAATGGATACGGACCATCACTGATGCGGATCCCGTGCTCTCGGGCTTCAGCCGTTCCGGACAGGATCAGACGGTCAGCACCTTCAGCAGAGAAGACTGCACGCTTTTCGATATCAACCGCAAAAAAATCCGCGCGCTTCTTTCAGCGCGCCGTCCTTCCGTGGAGACCGCTTCTCCCGGAGAGCCCGTCGCAGAGCTTCTGCGCGAGATTCAGAAATCCGAGAACCCGAGGAGTCTGCGCGAGATCATCGTGCAGTACGCTGACCTGCTGCAGGAAATCATGCCTTGCTTCATGATGTCTCCGATGAGCGTGAGCACTTACCTCGATCCGGAAAAAATGCGGTTCGACACGGTTATTTTTGACGAGGCTTCTCAGCTGCTGCCGCAGGAATGCTTCGGTGCGATCTACCGCAGCAGCCAGGTCATCATCGTCGGCGACTCACAGCAGATGCCGCCGCGCGACCCGAAGCTGCAGGCTGACGCTGCAGGCAATGATGAACCGGATAAAGAAGACGGGTCTGAAGCAGATACCGGCGATAAAAAGGAATCGGCCGATACCGACGACACCCGGGACAGCGACGGAGGCACCTGGCTTTACAGCCAGAAGAGCCGCCGGGCAAAGCGCAGGGATCTCTATGCCAGCGTGCCCTACGAGTCCATTCTCGATCTGGGCTGTGCGTCGCTGCGTCAGGTCCGCCTGCTCTGGCATTACCGCAGCCGCCGCGAGGGACTGATCTTCTTCTCCAACCGGCTGCTGTACCACGACACGCTGATCACGTTTCCTTCACCGGAAGCGGATCTCACGCTGTCCTCGTTCGGCATCGAATATCACTATATCGAGAGCTACTATGACCCGAATTCGTGCACGAACCTGAAGGAAGCGGCATCGGTTGTCAATATGGTGTTCAGCTGCATTCAGCAGTACCCAGGCAAAAGCATCGGCGTCGTCGCGACGACACCGGAACAGCAGACGCTGATCAGCAAGCTGCTGACGAGGCGCCGCGCGAGGGATACTTCCGCCAAGGCATTTTTTACGCAGAAAACGGCGGAGCCCTTCTTTATCAAAAATATGGAAACGGTACAGGGTGACGAGCGCGATATCATCATTATCAGCACCGTTTACGCACACACGATGCGCCATACCCTGCCTAAAAATTTCGGTGCGATCAGTCAGAAGGGCGGCGAACGCCGTCTGAACGTGATGATCACGCGCGCAAGGTACCGCATTATGCTGCTGACGGAACTCCATGCGAAGGACCTGGCTTCCTGGGATAAGCCGCCGGAAGGTATCCGGCTGTTCCGGACGTACCTGGACTACGCGGAGCGCGGGCCGGAGGTGCTGGGCGAATACGCGCCGGTGGCATCGGACAATCCGTATGATACCTATATTGAGGATGAGATCTGCGATTTTCTGGAGGCGAATGGTTTTAAGACCGGCCGGCATATCGGCTATTCCTCCGCGCGGATTGATATCGGCGTGCGGATGCCGGACGACGATCACTATTTCATGGCCATCGAGTGCGACGGCGATACATACCGCCGGGCGGAGACGGCGCATGACCGTGACTATATGCGCCGGGAAATCCTCCAGGCGATGGGATGGAAATATTACCGTGTCTGGACAGCGGAATGGTTCCGCCGTCACGACGCGGAAATGAAGGCTCTGCTCAAAGCCGTGCGCGACGCGGCGGGTATCGTGGAGCCGCCGGTGACGACGCCGGAAGAGCCGGAGGAAGACGGTGCGGATGAGGCCGTTGACGAACTGAATGCGACAACAACTGTGCAGGAATCAGCGCAGCAGATGAAGCAGGGGGATGATGTAAGGCGGTGGGTTCCGCCGCGGGACAGACTGTGATTTTTACCCTGCTTTGTGTCTGAAGCAGCCGCAGGCACAGACGATATGCCTCGCTATGATCTCGTCCCGTTTTTCATAACTGCCGAACAGGCCGGAGCGCACACAGAGGAGAATTTTTCCCTCTCCGTCTGTACCGGTGAAACGCTGATACGTCTGCAGCCGATTGAGTGGTGAAGGCAGTTCATCACGGATCATGCTGCTTTTCGGGCAGGTGATGCGCGCATCGATCATGGCCTTCTCTCCGGAAAGGATCAGATGCCATGTCCAGGCCTCATCTGTCTCCCTCGTTTTGAGCGAGGTACTTCCGGTCAGGGCAGTTTTCATGCTGTTGAAGTCATATCGGTGCTTTCCATTGAGGAGGGCACCGAAAAATTTTTTATCGGGACCCGAAGGCACATTCATCCGGATATTTCCGCCCCAGACCGCGAGCACATCGCCGGTCCCCGGCAATCCGCTGCTGTCAGCCAGATCAGTCGTCCACAGCCACAGGCCCGGCGACGGGAATCCGCTTCCCCACGTCACATCGGCGTAACCGGATCCGGCATCGGGAAAGGTGCGGTAGCTGACGTCTCCGATGATGATCGTTCCCGTGTATTCGGTCACAAGGCCTTCTGCATGCCAGTATGCATCCGACGCATGGATTTTCCGCGAAAACGGCGATGTGCTGGCGCCTGCATTGTAGGAAACCTTTTTGTCGAATTCAATATCCCACTCGATCGCCGTATCGTCAGTCAAATCAAAGTATGGATCAGCTCCGCTATGTGATTGCCGGGCGGGATCATCCCCACCGGGGATGCTGCCATAGGTCTCGAATTCTGTGAACAGGCACTCTCCTGCCTTTGCCGTGAAGGGCGGTCCCTGCAGGATCTCCGCCTCCCCTTCATCAAAGACATGCGTGTACTGCACCGCACCGCTGCCCCAGATGCCGGCATGAACCGCGAAATACGCAGGTCTGATTGTCGTTCCTTCTGTTCTTTTTCCAGCCCTGCTTTCCGCCTTATCTTCTGGTTTGTTTCTCCATGACGGCTCCGTACACGCATAATACTCGATAAAAATACAGCACCGGTCTCTCGTATCGTCGCGAATGGCAGGAAACACAAAGCGCCACCGCTGCACGCCACCGGAAGCCAGTCTGTCCGTCAGCATCCATCCGTTTTTGCGCGAATCCGGTTTGCTGCCCATGCGGCCACCTCCGCTTCCTGTCATTTTCTGGAAGGCATCGGAATCTGTGCCAGGATGACTCCGGTGAAGACGAGCGCGCATCCCGCGAGCTCACGGCCGCTCAGGCTCTCACCAAGCACAGCCCAGCCAGCCAGTGCGGAGATCACGGATTCCAGGCTCATCAGAAGCGATGCCGTCGTGGGATTCAGTCCCTTCTGTCCGATGATCTGCAGCGTGAACGCCACGCCGGAGGAGAGAATGCCCGCATACAGGATCGGTCCGATGCAGACAGCCATGGCTTCCCATGACGGCGTTTCAAAAATAAATGCCACAATCGTCGACAATATGCCCGCCACCAGCAGCTGCAGGCAGGACATCTGAACGCCGTTCACCTTTGTCACAAATCTGTCCACGCAGAGGATGTGCACAGCGAAGAGCACGGAGCCGCCCAGCGTGATCAGATCACCCGAATTGATGGAGAAGTTTTCCCTGATGCAGAGAAAATAGAACCCGACAACGGCGATCGCGACAGCTGCCCAGACGAGCGCACTGCATTTCTTTTTCAGGAAAATACGACCGATCACGGGCACGAGAACGATGTAAAGTGCTGTCACGAACCCACTCTTCCCCGCGGTCGTGGTGACAAGTCCCATCTGCTGGAAGCCGCTGGCCGAGAACATGCACAGGCCGACAACCACACCGCTGATCAGCAGCATGCGTTTTCTTTCAGCAACCGGGGTCGACACGCCGGGGATTTCGCTGCCGCGGTAATTCACCGCCAGCGGATCGATCCTGCCGGACGCAATGGCCAGCGGCAGGAGGAAAAGCGCACCCACATAATCACGGCACATGTTGAACGTGAAGGGTCCGAGGCTCTTCATCGCCACACTCTGTGCCACAAACGTCGTTCCCCATAAAAAAGCCGCCAGCTTTCATTGTATGACCTCAAAATACTGTATTAAGCCGTCGACACGCAGGCACTGACTTTCCGTGCTGTCACGCGTGATCATTGAAGAAGCGGAATACCCGCCCGTAATAATCAAAGCGGATCTCATCATCCGCATTGAACATCTCGTGCTTCGATTTCTCGTAGCGAACGAATTCCAGATGTCCGGCGCGTTTCGCAAAAGCATCCTGCGCCGACGGCTCCACGAGGTGATCCCGCCCCGCCTGAAACATAATCACCGGCACGCGGATACGGGAGGCATTTTTCAGCACCACCGGCTCCATATCCAGTCCGGCACAGGTCCACGCAAAGCAGGCCGCACTCATGCGGTTCTTCGGATCATCCAGCCTTGCCTGATACTGATAATAAAAGCGAGCAGGTGACAGTTCACTGCTGTGCTCAAAATCAGGAACACCGGTAAAACGCGACTGACCAACAGAGAGCGTCTTTCCCATGTGATGCAGCTTCACGTGATGATAAAAAATACGGAGTGCCGGCTCCGGTATGCCGCGCCGGTTGAATTTCAGCATGGGGGAACTCAGCACGGCGGCACGGAAATAGCGCGGATATTTTTCCAGAAAGAGCGCACCCACGGCACCGCCCATCGAATGGGAATACATCAGCAGTGTTTTTCCACCGCCATTCGGAATGACGACCTGATCGATGAACCGTTTCTGGTCCTCCACGTATTCATCAAAGCTGCTCACATAGACCATGTCCTCTTCCGCCGCCTGGCGTCCGGACCGGCCGTGTCCCCGCTGCTCCAGAAAAAATACCGAATAGCCGAGCTGCCAGTAATACCACGCCATCTCATGATATTTGGTCCAGAACTCGCAGAAACCGTGAATGATCACGATGTTCCCGCGCGCGTTTTCCCG
>ONKP01000029.1:0-18622 GCA_900318405.1 uncultured Eubacteriales bacterium
TTCGGGCAGTTCTGCGGCTGGCTGGGGATGAAGCTGGTAGATGCAGGCCGCAGGTAGTTTCAGATATTGCGGAAACGGACGAGACGGTTTTCGCAGAGGCACGGACGCTCCTTCCTGTGATTGACGAGCTCACACCGGAGCCGTCTTCTACACCCACACCGACATCGTCTGATACGCCGACGCCGTCAGATACACCTGCACCGGGGTCGCCGGATACACCGACACCAAAGCCATCGGATACACCGACGCCTTCCGGAACGACCCTGACGAAGACGACGGTTGTAACTGCAGGGCCTGTGGAAACGCCGGCCAGTGCGGTCAAAACGGGGGATACAACGAATATACCTCTTTACATTCTGATCATTGCTGCAGCAGGCGTTATTCTTGCTGCTGTTCTGAAATGTCGGAAGAGAAAGAAATAAACAGAAAGAAATAAACATCAGAAAAATGTCCTGATGGAGCTGATCGATACAGGAATATATGACCATATGACAGTAAAGGAGTTTCCGCTGTAATTACGGAAGCTCCTTTTTTCTGTGATTTTTCGGTTCTGTACAGAAATCAGATGGCATACCCGAAAGTTGAAAAATGCATCGATAGCCACTGTCTCTTTAAAGCATGTTTAAGGAGGAATGCTTAGAATGACGTCAGCATGCAGGAGATGGAAGAGCATCGCTGTCGAGGAGGAACAGACATGAAGAAATTCATCAGAAAAAAAACAGGTGCGGAGAATAGCGTCAGGACAGCCACCAGAGGAAAGAAGAGCAGAAAAAAACTGTATATCATCGTCAGCGCTGCGGCTGCTGCGGCTGTGACCGGAGGCGTGCTGTATTCGAACGGAAAAAGGACCCAGATCATGGCTGCGGACAGCTCGGGACAGAATGTACAGGAGACGACCGCGGCGACAGGGACGGTAACCAACAGTATTACTGGTACCGGTACACTGGCAAGCGTCGAGGGCGATGCCGTTACGATCCCGTCTGGGCTGACGATTGAAGAGGTCAACGTATCGGCGGGTGATACGGTTTCGGCAGGCGATGTGCTGGCAACAGTAGATCACAGCTCGGTGATCAGTGCCATGTCTTCCGTGCAGAGCGAGATCGACGCTGTAGATGAGCAGATCGCCGCGATCACCGATGATACGGAGACAGAGGATGTCACGGCGGGCGTGTCCGGAACGGTGACAGCCGTGTATGCCGAAGAAGGAACCTCAGTCATGGATACGATGCAGGCGAGCGGCGCGCTTGTAGAGATTGCTGTCGATGGTGACACCGACAATATCGTGCAGGTGACGGCGACAGACGGCACTGTATCGGAGATTGATGTGGCTGTGGGCGATACCGTGGATACCGGCGACACGCTCCTGACGGTGGATATCGATTCCACGTCGGAAGAATATGCGGACCTCATGTCGCAGCGTTCAGAACTGACTTCAGAACTGCAGGAGCTGGCAAAAATAGCTGAGACAGATGAGATCACGGCTACAGAGGACGGGACGATCGCGGCTGTCAATGTATCGGCTTCTTCGTCCGGCTCATCTTCTTCAGCTTCGGGAACTTCCGGAACACAGGGCAGCGCTACGGGCGTGACATCTTCCTATGAAACAGTGACAGAGCTGTCAGATTCCGGAGAGAGCACTGCTACGGGTGTGACGGCTTCTGCGGTGCTGACATCAACAGAGAATGAGCAGACAGCGGACGCAGTATCTGCGTCGACAATCAGTTTCACCATTGCAGCGGCATCCACGGGTCAGGATGCATCGAATGCTTTCGTCCTCACGGCTCCCGCGACGGGGGCTTCGCCTGTGACAGAGCTTCGGGCAGCGGATGGCAGCTGGACCGTTTCAGTTGTGTGGACAGATTCGTCTGGAAACGAGCTCTCTTCATCCGATACGTATAAATCCGGAACCACGTATCGGGCGGGCGTTACGGTAACACCTGCTGACGGTTATTCACTGGATGTGAGCAGCATTGCTTCTGTGAGCGGGTATACGGTATCCGGTGTCACAGTCCATGATGACGGAACGATGACGTTTGTTCTCACGGCGCCGGCTACGGCAGCGGACAGCAGTGCCGGGAATACCGGCACATCAGGGACCAATGCATCGAAAGCCGGATCGGGAAGTACAGGATCCGGTTCGGGCAGTGCATCATCCAGTACAGACAGCTCGGAAAGTTCGACATCCGGAACGACCTCGCAGGGAACGAACGAAAGCAGCGCAGGGACACAGGACGGCGCTTCGTCTGGCACATCCGGCACAGGCAGCGCATCGGGAAACGGCACTTCGAACAGTGCGTCGGGAATAACGGGTTCTGTTTCTTCGGGAACCGGAGGAACCTCCTCTGCAACGACTTCCTCTGCAACAACGTCCTCCTCGGACAGCTCATCTGACAGCACCGACACATCGACCACCAGCTCCGGCAGTTCATCTTCGTCGGCTTCTGAAATTACCGCATTTACGATGCAGTCCGATGACACGATGTCGATCAGTGTCAGCGTGGATGAGCAGGATATCAATTCCGTATCTGTCGGCCAGTCAGCGACGGTGACACTGGATGCACTGGACGGGGTGACACTGGATGGTACCGTAACCGCTGTCAGCAATTCAGCCAGCTCATCCGGCAACGGAAGCGCCAAGTATACAGTCTCTATTTCGGTTCTAAAGCAGGATGGCATGCTGATCGGCATGAGCGCATCAGCCACCATTGTGGTAGATGAAGCGGAAGATGTCGTGACGATCCCTGTGGATGCGCTGCAGGAGAAAGGCAGCGAGACCTACGTGTACACAACGGTAGATGATGACGGTACGCTTTCCGGTGAGACGGAGGTAGAGACGGGCCTTTCTGACGGGGATACCGTAGAGATTACGGACGGCCTCTCGGATGGAGATACCATCTATTATCAGAAGACAGGCAATACATCTTCATCCGGCAATTCGGATGGTCAGGGCGGCATGCCATCCGGTGATATGCCGTCAGGTGATATGCCTTCCGGTGGCAATATGGGCGGAGACCAGCAGTCCGGAGGTCAGCCGTCAGGCGGAGGACCATCCGGCGGTATGCCTTCCGTGGCAATGCAGTAACTGAAAGCAGAACGACGGATAAAATGTCAGAGGGCAGACAGATATGATTGAGCTGAAGGATGTAAGCAAGGTATATCAGATGGGCGATGAGGAAGTGCGCGCGCTGGACCACGCGTCGCTGGAGATTGACGATGGGGAGTTCGTCAGCATCGTCGGCCCGTCAGGAAGCGGCAAATCCACCATGATGAATATCATCGGCTGTCTGGATACGGCTGATGAAGGGGAGTACGATCTTGATGGCATTGCCATAGAGGATTACAGCGAAAATGAGCTGGCCCACATCCGCAACCGGAAGATCGGGTTTATTTTTCAGAATTTCAATCTCCTGCCCCGGCTGACGGCTGCGGAGAACGTGGAGCTTCCGCTGATCTATCAGAAGGTGCCTGCGGCGGAGCGGAGGGAGCGCGTCACCGAGGCTCTTGAAAAAGTGCAGCTGGCGCACCGCATGGACCATAAGCCGACGGAGCTTTCCGGAGGGCAGCAGCAGAGAGTTGCCATTGCACGCGCGATCGTGACCCGGCCATCGCTTTTTCTCGCGGATGAGCCTACGGGCAATCTCGACAGCGCCACGAGCCGGGACATCATGAGCCTGTTTCACGAGCTGCACGAAGAGGGACACACGATCGTTCTCATCACGCACAATGATGAGATCGCGGACGAGGCGGAGCGGAAGATCTACATCCGGGACGGACAGGTCCGGGAAATGGAGGCGGCATGCAGACTCTGAAAATGGCGTGGAACGCTGTGACAGCCAATAAACTGAGAACCTTCCTCACGATGCTGGGGATCATGATCGGCGTGACGGCACTGATCGTACTGGTGTCGATCGGAGACGGCGCGTCGAATACCGTGAGCAGCCAGATCTCGGATATGGGCACGGATTACATGAGTGTGCAGATCTCAGATGACAAGGATAATCCGATCCGCATCAGCGAATTTATGACCATGTTTGATGACGATGCGCTGGGCGATGCGGCGCCTGTCTCTCGGACGAACGTGACCGGATCTACTTCTTATACAGAGGACACCATGAACCTTTACGGGACGACGGGCGGGTATTTCCGGATCATGGGTGATGAGATTCTCTATGGCAGAAATCTGAAGATCTCTGATATTAACAATCACACCAATGTCATCGTGCTGACATATGATACGGCAGTTGAGTATTTTGGCCACGCGAATGCAGTAGGAGAGACCATATCCCTCGATGGAAATTCGTTTGAGGTGGTCGGGGTCCTCGCTGATGACGCGACGACACCTGGCTCATCCATGACGATTCAGAATGCTTCGTCGGGAACGACATCAGACAGTTCTTCGGATGACAGTGATTCGGAGACGGTCACACTGGAGGGATTTATTCCCTATTCCACAATGACGAGGATCGCCGACAATGTGCTTGATATCTCTCAGTTTTATGTATCATCAGCAGACGAAGACGATATGACGGCGGCGGAAAATGCACTGACGTCCATCCTCATGGCAAGGTTTGACAATGATTCCGATGCCTTTACGATCACGACGCAGTCGGAGATCATGGAGGCACAGGAGGAGGTTTCCAACACACTTTCTCTGATGCTCGGCGGAATTGCCGCGATCTCACTTCTCGTGGGCGGCATCGGTATTATGAATATCATGCTTGTATCGGTAACCGAGCGGACACGTGAGATCGGCATCCGCAAGGCTATCGGCGCTACGCAGGGCGGCATCATGGCACAGTTCCTGCTGGAGGCACTGATCGTGAGTCTCGCGGGCTGTGGTTTCGGCATTCTGCTGTCGATAGGAATCCTGCAGATCGTACAGCATTTCATGTCCTCTATCACGCTGAGCCTGAATACGCAGGTCATGCTGATCGCAGTCGTTTTCTCGGCAGTCATCGGTGTGGTCTTCGGGCTGTATCCGGCACATAAGGCGGCGGTGAAGAAGCCGATTGATGCGCTGCGCTTCAGCGAGTAAACAGTTTATTGCTTACTCTTTGTCGGCCACTGTCACACATGGAGACTTCCAGCCTCGACAGAGCGATGAGCACTTTCCCGAATTTTGCAGATGAGCACTTCCCTGAATTTTGCTGGTTGACAGAGCGGATTCGGCATAGTAGTATGCAGAGGTGATGATGATCTCTGGAGAGTCCTCGTGGTAGAGGCGCCGAAGGTGTAAGGCTGTGTTGCAGAAGAGTACACACGATGCAAAAGCAGCTGATCTCTCAGGCAAAAGGACAGAGCATAGCTAATATGTTTATGCTTAATTCACTGTTCTAAACTCTTTGGAGAGCTGATCCATACGTGGACCGGCTCTTTTCTTTGTGCGTGAAACCCTTCCGTGCGGAATTGTGCAGGCTGGAAGCTGCCGTATTTCCTTTCGGCTGTGCAATGCCTGTTCATTGAAAGGAAGGCTGGCACCGCCATCAGGGGGACAGCACCTGAGGCGTGCATATTCACGATCAAGCAGGCATCCGGAGGCCTGAATCGCAAAGTCTCAAGGTTACTGGAAGAGGAGGAGAACAGGAAAAGTGAAAGCATTTAACGATTTACTGGGCACAATTGACAACTATGTATGGGGCATCCCGCTGATCGTGGCGATTCTGGCCGTCGGTCTTCTGCTGACGATCAGGCTGAAGGGACTGCAGTTCCGCAAGATGGGCCTCGGTTTCAAGCTCCTTTTTTCAAAGGAGAGCAATAAGAAGTCATCGGACGGAACGGGTGATGTGACCAGTTTCCAGGCTCTTTGTACAGCACTTTCCGCGACGATCGGTACCGGTAATATCGTAGGTGTCGCAACCGCTATTGCGGCCGGTGGTCCGGGCGCCATGTTCTGGATGTGGATGGCTGCTCTCGTGGGAACCGCAACGAAGTTTTCCGAGTGCATGCTTGCCGTAAAGTACAGAACACAGGCGGAAGACGGACATATCGTCGGCGGACCTTTCTATTACATTGAAAAAGGAATGGGCAGCAAATGGAAATGGCTGGCAAAAATCTTTGCCTTCTTCGGACTGCTCGTCGGCCTTTTCGGTATCGGTACTTTCTCACAGATCAATGGTATCACCAGTGCCGTTCAGGGCTTCTTTGATCCGAATATGGCGGCTACGGTCAATATTTTTGGCCTTCAGCTGTCCTGGTCTACAGTGATTGCAGGTCTGATCCTGACCTTTGTCGTTGCACTGGTCATCATCGGTGGACTGAAGAGAATCTCCAGCGTCGCTGAGAAGATCGTGCCGTTCATGGCTATCATCTACATTGCTATTTCTCTTATTGTTATTCTGACACATATTCCTGCGATCCCGGGTGCTTTTGTGACGATCGTTCAGAGCGCATTCGGACTTCGTGCAGCAGCGGGCGGAGCTCTCGGTGCTATGGTAATGGCCATGCAGAAGGGTATCGCCAGAGGTATTTTCTCCAATGAAGCCGGTCTCGGCAGCGCGCCGATCGCGGCAGCAGCTGCAAAGGTAGATGAGCCGGTACGTCAGGGCCTGATCTCCATGCTGGGTACTGTCATCGATACGCTGATCATCTGCTCCATGACCGGTCTTACCATCGTACTTACCGGTGCATATCAGATCGACGGACTGGAGGGTGTGCAGATCACTTCGAAGGCTTTCCAGATCGGACTGCCTTTCCCGGAGCAGCTTTCCGCGTTCCTGCTGATGCTCTGTCTGGTGTTCTTCGCTTTTACGACGATCCTCGGATGGGATTACTACAGCGAGCGCTGCCTTGATTATCTGAGCCACAACAGCAGAAGAGCGACGAAGATTTTCCGTACGCTTTACATCATCTGCGTATTTATCGGACCGTACATGACCGTATCTGCAGTATGGACGATCGCCGATATCGTGAACGGCCTCATGGCAATCCCGAACCTGATAGCGCTTGTCGCACTGAACGGCGTCGTTGTTGCTGAGGTGAAGGACTACTTCGACAGGGCAAAGCGTCTCGGCAGGCTTCCCTGATTTTGTAACCGCAGTATTCCTTTAAAGCGTTTGAAAAAATAAAAACCTGTAGTATGATTACAGGGTGCGTTTGGCCGTCCGGTCTCTCGGACGGCCTGTTTTATGTACGCGAGCAATGAGCCACATCCGCAATCACGCGGAGCGTGAGTTGCGGTGTGGCGAAAGCCGCGATAGCGTCCGAAGGACGCATACGCGAGCAATGACGGAGGGATAATCGCTTGAAAAATTATCTGGACGGACTGAACAAAGAGCAGCTGGAAGCTGTGCAGACGACGGAGGGACCGCTGCTGATCCTCGCAGGTGCGGGATCGGGAAAGACGCGTGTGCTCACGTGCCGGGCGGCTTATCTGGTGGACAGGAAAGGCGTGAATCCCTGGAATATCCTTGCCATTACTTTTACGAACAAAGCTGCCGGTGAGATGCGGGAGCGGATCAATGCGCTCGTGGGCGATGGCGCGCAGAGCATCTGGGTGTCCACCTTCCATTCGACCTGCTGCAGGATCCTGCGCCGCTTCGGTGACCGCCTCGGGTTTGACCGGAATTTCCATATCTATGACACCGACGACAGCCGTCAGGTTATGAAGGAGGTTCTGCATACGCTGGCTCTCGATCCGAAGACGTTCAAAGAACGCGCGATTCTCGCACGGATCTCCTCAGCCAAAAATGAACTGGAGGATCCGGATCAGTTTGCGAAGGAGGCAGACTCCTGGTTTGACCAGAAGGTGGCTAACTGCTACAGAGAATATCAGACCCGCCTGGCAAAAAATAATGCACTCGATTTCGATGATCTGCTGATGAAGACTGTGGAGCTCTTTGAGCAGTTCCCCGATGTTCTGCAGCAGTATCAGAATCGTTTCCGCTACATCATGATCGATGAGTATCAGGATACGAACAGCGCACAGTTCCGCTTTGTGCAGTTGCTTGCCTCAAGGTACAGGAATCTCTGTGTGGTCGGCGATGATGATCAGTCGATCTACAAGTTCCGAGGAGCCAATATCAGAAATATCCTCGATTTCGAGAAGGTCTTCCGTGATGCGAAGGTCATCCGGCTGGAGCAGAACTACCGCTCGACGCAGAATATCCTGAATGCTGCCAACGAGGTCATTGCGCACAACAAGGGCAGAAAAAAGAAAACGCTCTGGACGGAAAACGGAGACGGATCGAAAATCCATTTCCGCGAGTTCGACAATGGTTTTGAAGAGGCCGAGTATGTGGCCGCCGATATCCGCAACAAAATGGACAGCGGCAGGTTTAAATACTCGGATTTTGCCGTGCTGTACCGCGCCAATGCCATGTCCCGTCTCTTCGAGGAAAAATTTATTCAGGAAAATATTCCCTACAAGATCGTCGGCGGTGTGAACTTCTACGCCAGACGTGAGATCAAGGACCTGCTCGCCTATCTGAAAGTGATCGACAGTGCGCAGGATGATCTGTCAGCTCAGCGGATCATCAACATCCCGAAGCGCGGCATCGGCGCCGCCTCGATCTCAAAGGTAAATGTATTCGCCCTCGCCAACGGCCTGAGCTTCTATGAGGCACTGCTTCATGCTGACAACGTCCCGGGGCTTGGCAGAGCTGTGTCAAAAATCCGGCAGTTCACCGATCAGATCGAAGCCTACAAAGCACTTGTCCCGGCTCCTGGGGCAGCTTCCGACAGGTTGACATCAGATTCCACGGATATGGCAGAACCAAATACAGGTGAAGCGGCTGGTAAGAGCGAATTCACGGTGCGCAGTCTCCTTGAAAAAATTATCGACGATACCGGCTATGTGCGTGCGCTTGAAGCAGAGGGTACGGATGAAGCGCAGGCCAGAATAGAGAATATCGACGAATTTATCTCCAAGACGGAGGCGTATGACGAAGAGGCGCTGCATCCGTCGCTCACGGAATTTTTACAGCAGGTTTCCCTTGTCGCTGATATTGATGATGTGGAAGAGGGCAGTGACTACGTCCTTCTGATGACACTGCACGGCGCCAAGGGACTGGAGTTCGACAACGTCTATATGGTGGGAATGGAGGAAGGTTCATTCCCGAGCTTTATGTCGATCGGAACGGGTGATCCGGATGATCTTGAGGAAGAGCGGCGGCTCTGCTATGTGGGTATCACGAGAGCCAGAAAAGATCTGACGATGTCGGCAGCGCACTGGCGGATGATCCGCGGCGAGAGCACACCGATGACGGCTTCCCGGTTTATTCAGGAAATCCCGCGGGAATATGTGGAGCTAGAGCGCGAGACAACCGATACGAGGAATTTTCTCGGCGGGAGCAGGAATTTTTCCGCGGCAGATCTGCTCGTCGGAAGCCGGGAATCTGCGTTCAGCGGCGGGCAGCGCAGTTATCAGAAGAAATCTGCGCAGTCGGGCGGTGGCTATGACGGCGGCACCTACAGCGGTTACGGCAGCGGACAGAAAAGGCTGGGAAGCTATGGCTCTGCGGCATATATCAATCCGACGATTGGCGCAGAACGGCCGAAGCCGAAATTCAATGCCGCACAGTTCCGCGTGAAAAAGGCCGATCACCTGGATTTCGGTGTCGGCGATAAGGTACGGCACGTCAAATTCGGCGTCGGTACCGTGCAGGAAATCAAGGACGGGAAAAAAGATTTCGAAGTGACCGTCGATTTCGAAAATTACGGCGTCAAGCGCATGTTCGCATCGTTCGCCAAACTGCAGAAGGTCAATTATTAAGCTACATCCGTATTATCTATACTTTTAGGCAGAAAACGCTCAAAAATGACGGCATCATACAGCTTCCGGCATTTTTGATAGTCCTCCGGTTTTCGAACGGTCCAGACAAACACAGGCGCGCGGAACAGATTTTTCACCAGAATAAATCCGGTGCCATTGACAGTGCGGTGATTATAGGCGATAAAATCCGGACGGCAGATGGCATCGAGCATGAGAGAGGTAGAAAGAATCTTCACCAGCGGATTCACATGCAGGGAAGCCGGGTAACGCTCGGAGAGAAGACCGAAGAGAGGCGTGGGATCCATTTTCTTATACGCCCGGAGAGCCAGCGGATTAAAGGATTCGATCAGAAAGGGTCCCTGATAAGTCTGCATCACAGGCACCAGGTAACGGCAGATTTCAGAATGCAGCGCAGGCTGCTTGATCTCCAGCAGAATCGGCACCCTTCCGTCCACCAGAGCAAGCACATCCTGCAGCGTCGGCATGTGATCCTGCGTGCCGGAGAGGCTGAGCTTCTGCAGATCTGCGAGTTCCATGGACTCCGGCGTCCCCTGTACTCCGCACACACGCTTCAGCGTATCATCGTGAAATACAACCAGTTGCCGGTCAGCGGTCAGGTGTACATCCAGTTCGATGGCATAACCGTTCTCCACAGCCCGCCGGAACGCAGGCATCGAATTCTCAGGGATCCCAAGGTTCATATCCCAGAGGCCGCGGTGCGCGTAATCCCATGTGGTAAACTTTTTACATTCATTTTTTCTTCCCATCGCCGGGTGAATCAGCCAGAGAAACAGGCAGAACACACCCGCGAGAATCCCAATTGTCCAATAGATAGCAGCCATAACAAATCCCCCTGTTCCTCATCTTACTCCTGAGATGTATCCAGTCAACAAAGTCTTTCCCTTAACTGGCAATGTGTGCTATTCTGTAACAGTGCAGGAGACTTTCTGCGTTCTAACGATGGTTTTACTTCTTTTGAAAGGAAGAATCAATGAGCAGAGTCAGACGTGTGTATGTAGAAAAGAAACCTGAGTTTGCCGGAGCGGCACGTGATCTCAGCCACGAGATCCGCCATTACATGGGTGTGTCCGGTGTCACGGGCGTGCGTATCCTCATCAGGTACGATGTGGAGAATGTGAGCGACGAGGTGTTTGAAGAAGCCTGTCATGTCGTCTTCGCCGAGCCTCCGGTAGATATCCTCTATGAGGAAACCTTCCCGATGAAAGAGGGTTCAAATGTCTTTTCCGTAGAATATCTTCCGGGACAGTTCGATCAGCGGGCTGATTCCGCCGTGCAGTGCATCAGATTCCTGAAGGGCGACGAGGAGCCGGTGATCCGTACGGCAACGACGTACGTCATTGAGGGAGATGTGAGTGACGCCGATCTGGACGTCATCCGTCACCATTGCATCAATCCTGTCGATTCCCGCGAAGCAGCGATGGCAAAGCCTGACACGCTTGTCATGGATTTCCCGGAGCCCGCGGATATCAAGGTGTTTGACGGATTCATTTCCATGAATGAGACGTCTCTCAGAGAGCTCTATGATTCTCTGAATCTCGCGATGACATTCAAGGACTTCCTCTTCATCCAGAATTATTTTTCCAGAGATGAGAAGAGAGATCCCACGCTCACCGAGATCCGTGTGCTCGACACCTACTGGTCCGATCACTGCCGTCACACGACCTTCGCGACCGAACTGAAAAATGTAAAATTCGGCAACGGTGATTACGCGGCACCGATCGAAGCGACCTGGGACCGCTACCGTCATGATTACGATATCCTCTACAAGGGCAGAGATGACAAGTACATCTGCCTCATGGATCTGGCCTGCCTCGGCGCGAAAGTGCTGAAGAAGCAGGGCAAGCTGACAGATCAGGAGGAGTCAGATGAGATCAACGCCTGCTCGATCATCGTGCCCGTCGATGTGGACGGCAAGTATGACGAATGGCTCATCAATTTCAAAAATGAGACGCACAACCATCCGACAGAGATCGAGCCTTTTGGTGGCGCGGCAACGTGCCTCGGCGGCGCGATCCGTGACCCGCTCTCAGGACGTACCTATGTATATCAGGCGATGCGTGTGACCGGTGCCGCCGACCCGACGCGTCCGGTATCGGAGACGCTGGAAGGCAAGCTTCCGCAGAAGACGCTGACGCGTGAGGCTGCGCACGGCTACAGCTCCTACGGAAACCAGATCGGTCTGGCGACCGGCTATGTCAAGGAGATCTATCATCCGAATTACGTGGCCAAGCGTATGGAGATCGGCGCTGTCATGGGCGCCGCACCGAGAAAAAATGTAGAAAGACTGAACTCCGATCCGGGCGATATCATCATTCTGCTCGGCGGAAGAACCGGACGCGACGGTATCGGTGGCGCAACGGGTTCATCGAAGATTCACACAACCGAGTCGCTGGAGACCTGCGGCGCAGAGGTGCAGAAAGGTAATGCACCGACCGAGCGCAAGCTGCAGAGAATGTTCCGCCGCCCTGAGGTGTCTGAGATCATCAAGAAGTGCAACGACTTCGGTGCCGGCGGTGTTTCCGTTGCCATCGGCGAACTGGCACCCGGCCTTACCGTGGATCTGGACAAGGTTCCGAAAAAATATGCCGGCCTCGATGGTACAGAGCTTGCGATCTCCGAATCTCAGGAGCGCATGGCTGTTGTCGTGAGCCCGGAGGATGCGGATAAATTCCTCGATTATGCGGCTGAGGAGAACCTTGAGGCTGTCAAAGTGGCTGTCGTCACGAAAGAGCCCCGCCTTGTGCTGAACTGGAGAGGAAAGGATATCGTCAATATCTCCCGTGCCTTCCTTGACACGAACGGCGCACATCAGGAGACAGATGTCTTTGTCGACATTCCGGATCCGAAGGATTCCGCGCTGAAGAGAAGTGACGACATCAGCGATGTAAGAAAGAAGTGGCTGGATACCCTGGCGGATCTGAACACCTGCTCTCAGAAGGGCCTTGTGGAGATGTTCGACTCCTCCATCGGTGCAGCCAGTGTGCTCATGCCTTACGGCGGCAAATACCAGCTGACCGAGACACAGGCAATGGTTGCCAAAGTGCCTGTGCTGAAGGGCAATACAACGACCGTGACCATGATGGCCTATGGCTTTGATCCGTACCTGTCCAGCTGGAGCCCTTATCATGGTGCTGTTTACGCTATCACGCAGTCCATGGCAAAAATAGTGGCTGCCGGCGGTGATTTCCGGAAGATTCATTTTACCTTCCAGGAGTATTTCCGCAGAATGACAGAGGATCCGGAGCGCTGGAGCCAGCCGTTTGCCGCTCTGCTCGGTGCTTATGAGGCACAGATGCGTTACGGTCTTGCATCCATCGGCGGCAAGGATTCCATGTCCGGAACCTTCAACGATATCGATGTACCGCCGACCCTTGTGTCCTTCGCTGTCGATGTGGCACATATCAAGGATGTGCTGTCACCGGAACTGAAGAAGGCAGGAGACCGTCTCGTCTGGATCCATATTCCGAAGGACGAGTACGAGCTGCCGGTATATGATGAGGTTATGCGTCTGTACGACTGCGTACATGCGGATGAGCAGGCCGGAAGAGTATCCGCGGCCTATGTCGTTGAACGGTCCGGTATCGCTGCAGCTGTATCGAAGATGGCGTTCGGCAACAAGAACGGCGTGAAGATCGAACACAATGTGGATCCGCGCGATCTGTTTACACCTTACTTCGGCGATCTGATCCTTGAAGTTCCTGCGGATAAGGTCGGCGAGCTTGCTTCCACCTATACGGTGATCGGTGAGGTGACGGATGACGGTACCTTCTCCTACAGAGATGTGACGATCCCTGTGGATGAGGCTATTGATACCTGGATGAAGACGCTGAGCGGCGTGTTCAAGCCGGTTTCCCAGGTTGAGCCGAAGGATACGGGCGTGGAAGACAAGGGATTCTACCACGGCGATACGGTGGCAGTCTGCCCGCACAAGCTGGCGCAGCCGACGGTATTTATTCCGGTATTCCCGGGAACAAACTGCGAATACGACAGCGCACGTGCTTTTGAAGAGGCCGGCGCGAAGACGATTACAAAAGTCTTCCGAAATCGCAACGAACAGGATATACTGGAATCTGTTGATGAATTTGAAAAAGCAATCAGCCAGTCTCAGATCATCATGTTCCCCGGCGGCTTCTCTGCCGGCGATGAACCTGACGGATCGGCCAAGTTCTTTGCGACGGCATTCCGCAATGCAAAGATCAAAGAGGCTGTTATGGACATGCTGAATAAGCGCGACGGACTCGCGCTCGGCATCTGCAACGGTTTCCAGGCGCTGATCAAGCTCGGCCTCGTGCCTTACGGCGAGATTGTGGGACAGAAGGAGGATTCTCCTACGCTGACCTTCAACACGGTACACAGGCATATTTCGAAGATGGCATATATCCGTGTCGTATCGAAAAAATCACCATGGCTTGCCGGCTGCGAGGAAGGCGGTGTCTACACGATGCCCGCTTCCCACGGAGAGGGCCGCTTTGTAGCAGACAGCGAGTGGATCCGCAGACTGCAGGATAACGGCCAGATCGCGACACGCTACTGCGACGCCGACGGCAATATCACCGGTGACGAATACTGGAACATCAACGGCTCCTATTTCAATATTGAGGGCATCACAAGTCCTGACGGCCGAATCTATGGCAAGATGTGCCACGCAGAAAGACGCGGAGACGGCGTCTCCATCAATATCGTCGGTGAGCAGGATATGAAGATCTTCAGAAGTGGAGTCGCTTACTTCACCGAATAAGTACTTTAAATCACAGCCGGTCTCATCCCACGCAGAATGTGCGCAGAGGACCAGATGCGGTTTGCAGGAGCAACACAATATTTATTAACACAGGAAGGAAGACACGAAACAAATGGCACTTTTAGACGACTGGAAGGCTATCGCCTACGATGAACAGAAAGACAGAAACGAGCTGAAGAAATTCTGGAACGAGTACTTTGTCATGGAAAAAGGGGTTTATGAGAAACTCCTCGCTGACCCGGATACAGAAGTAAAGGGAACAGTCAAAGAGCTCGCAGAAAAATATGACATGGATGTCCTCCACATGGTCGGATTCCTCGACGGCATCAATGATTCCCTCAAGATCCCGAATCCTATCGATGACATGACAGAGGACACTGTCGTAAGCCTCGCCTTCGACAAAGAGAAACTCTACATGAACATGGTCGATGCCAGAGCAGACTGGCTCTATGGCATTCCGGCATGGGACAATATTTTTGATGAAACAACGAAGAAGAGCCTCTATATGAAGGCAAAGAAGATGAATACCATCGTAAAGCCGAAGAAGATCTATCCGAATGATCCGTGCCCGTGTGGCAGCGGCAAGAAGTATAAGAACTGCTGCGGACGGAAGAAAGCGGTGGGTTAACCTGCATGCATTCAGGCCGTCGCGCAAGCGGCGGCCTGATTTTTAATGTATTAAGACGTCGACACGCAGGCAGTTTTTGGGCATGTGAAGCATGCACAGAAAACTGTATGCGTGATCGACGCGAACAGAGAGCCACATCCGATCTCGGGGCGTTCGTGCGTAATGATCACGGGATACAGTCCGCAGCGCACCCTTGACTCGTACATGGAAGGATATTATTTATGAATCAGGTGTTTACATCACAAGCCCGCACAGCGATCAACCTGGCGAAAAAGACAGCTGTGGATGCGGGACATCCGCATATCGGCACAGAGCATCTGCTGGTCGGTCTCCTGAAAGAAGGCAGCGGAACAGCTGCGGTCGTTCTGGGAGAAGCCGGTGTCACTGCCGAAAAGATCATGAAACTGACAGACGAGCTGATCACCAGCAAAAGCAATCCGGCTACACTGGTCGAACCGTCCCTGACACCGCGGGCATCGCGTGCACTGAGCGATGCGCTTGCCATTGCGGGAGATCACGGGCAGAGACAGGCGGGCACCGAGCATATTCTGATGGCGATCCTGCGTCAGAATACCTGCGAGGCGTATCGCCTGCTACGCGTCATCGGCGCCAACGTTGTGCGTCTGTACATGTCCCTGCTGCAGGCAGAGGGAATGAACGAAGAGCAGCAGCGTGAGGAGATCAGTGTCCTTCGGCATCACACCTCTTCGGCGGCGGACAAGCCCAGGCAGACACCCGCACTGGATCAGTACAGCCGGGACCTGACCGAGCTGGCACGAAATCACAAGCTGGATCCTGTTGTGGGAAGAGATAGGGAGATTTCCCGTGTGATCGAGATCCTGAGCCGCAGAAAGAAAAATAATCCCTGCCTCATCGGAGAGCCCGGCGTCGGCAAAACGGCCATCGTGGAGGGACTCGCTATCCGTATCGTGGAAGGCAGTGTGCCTGAGAGCATGCAGGGAAAGCGCCTGGTGGCACTGGATCTGTCCGGTATGGTGGCGGGATCCAAGTACAGGGGCGAGTTTGAGGAGAGGATCAAGAGAGTTCTTGCCGAAGCCTCTCAGGACAGCCGTGTGCTTCTTTTTATCGATGAGATCCATACTATCATCGGCGCCGGCGGTGCTGAGGGTGCCCTGGATGCCTCCAATATCATGAAGCCGTCCCTTGCGAGGGGCGAGATCCAGGTGATCGGAGCAACGACCATCACGGAATATCGCAAACATATCGAAAAAGACGCGGCGCTGGAGCGCCGTTTTCAGCCGGTGACGGTAGAAGAACCAGATGAAGAGGAGACCGTTCAGATCCTGAAGGGCGTCCGTCCGCTTTATGAGCGGCATCACGGCGTGACCATCACCGATGCGGCGCTGGAAGCGGCTGTCCGGATGAGCA
This sequence comes from uncultured Eubacteriales bacterium, assembly GCA_900318405.1. GTDB lineage: Bacteria > Bacillota > Clostridia > Lachnospirales > Lachnospiraceae > Bilifractor. The sequence goes on from ONKP01000029.1 coordinate 16,486, forward strand.
CGCGGTATATCAATGACAGGTTCCAGCCCGATAAGGCCATCGACCTGATCGACGAGGCTTCTTCCCATGTGCGCCTCGGCGTCTATGAAAATGCTGAGAAAAAAACCGGAAAAGCAGGTGACCGGCGGGCTTCTGTAAAAGTACAGGCTGAGAAGGCCGGCACAGCGGAGAATCAGGCGGCAAAGAACCAGGCGCCTGAAGAGGATCCGGAAAAACTGACGGATGAAGAACTGGAAGAGCAGGAGAATGAAGCCCTGAAGAAGGGCCGCTTTGACCAGCTGTCCCGCCTCTATGAGGTGAGCAGAAAGCGCCATGAAACCGGTATCCGCGTGGACAGGACCACGCGTGAACCCTCCCGTAAAAAACTGATCGTAGACCGGGACGATATCGCCCGCACGGTATCCGTGTGGACCAATATCCCGCTGGAGCGAATTGCCGAAGCAGAGTCCAGACGTCTCAGCAGACTCGAGAAGATCCTGCATGAAAGAGTGATCGGGCAGGACGAGGCGGTGGCTGCAGTAGCCAAAGCCGTCCGCAGAGGACGTGTCGGGCTGAAAGACCCCAGGAGGCCCATCGGATCATTTTTGTTCCTGGGGCCCACCGGCGTGGGTAAAACCGAACTGTCCAAGGCACTGGCAGAGGCCGTCTTCGGCAGCGAAGACGCGATGATCCGCGTGGATATGTCCGAGTACATGGAAAAAGCAAGCGTCTCCAAACTGATCGGTTCGCCGCCCGGATACGTGGGCTACGAAGAGGGCGGACAGCTCTCGGAAAAAGTACGCCGTCATCCTTACAGCGTCGTTCTGTTTGACGAGATCGAGAAGGCGCATCCCGATGTCTTCAATATCCTTCTGCAGGTGCTCGATGACGGGCATATCACCGATGCGCAGGGCAGGAAGGTGAGCTTCAAGGAAACCATCATCATCATGACTTCCAATGCGGGAGCCAACAGGATTGTGCAGCCGAAGAAGCTGGGCTTCATGTCGGCATCCGGTGAGAAACAGGACTACGAATCCATGAAGGGAAAGGTCATGGATGAAGTGCGCCAGCAGTTCAGGCCGGAATTTCTGAACCGTATCGATGATATTCTGGTGTTCCACGCCCTGACAAAGGACGATATGAAGCAGATCGTCGGCATTCTGATGAAGGATCTCATCGGCAGATGTTCGTCCCAGATGCAGATCCGGCTGAAGGTCACGCCGACGGTGAAAGAGCACCTGATCAACGACAGCTACGATCCCCGCTACGGCGCAAGACCGCTGAAACGCGCTATCCAGACGAAAATCGAGGATCCGCTGGCGGAGGAGCTCTTAAGCGGAAATGTCAAAGCGGGAGACACGGTGACAGCCGGTTTTCACGGAGGAAAAATCACCTTCCGGGTAGAAAATTCATAACATTTTTTGTATACTGAAATCAGCCTGAAAAAGACACAGGAGGATACATGAAATGAGTGCAGTTAAGGAGCTGCTTCGCACGGAACCTGACGGAACGCTCAGCTTCGGCGATTATGAGCAGCAGACAAAACAGAAGCTTTCGGACTACGAATATCAGGGCGGACTTTACAAGGTAAAAACCTACAAAGAGATCACAAAACTGGAGTGCAACGAGACGTTTGTCTATGAATCCGTGCCCGGAACCGCTGTCACCGAGATGAAGATGAGTGATATCGGCATGAGCTTTGACGTAGAAGGACCTGAAGATGCGCAGATCACCCTCGGCGTAGAGGAAGATACGGATTATCAGGTACAGCTGGACGACGTCAATGTAGGTCACATGATGACGGGTATGGGCGGTAAACTCTCCTTCAGTGTTGAGCTGACACCGGGCAGACCTGTTCATGTGCGCGTGCTTCGGCTGGAGAAGTAAAGCTTTATGGCTTCACGGCGGGAGACGCAGAACGTCTGAAAAATTTCCGTCAATGGATATGTGAATGACTGGCTCCGGGGCAGAACACTGTTCCGGAGATTTTTGTACTCGCAGCAATACCAGACAGTGCGGATACTTCCGTCTGCAAACACGCTTTCGCTCGTCCTCGCAGTAGCGGTGGTAAGTGTGAGAAACCAGCTCCGCTGGGTTTCTCACACTGTCGCGGCGTTCGCCACACTCACACACTTCGTGTGTGGATGTGGCTCACTGC
>ONKP01000029.1:18639-20390 GCA_900318405.1 uncultured Eubacteriales bacterium
TTTGCAGACTGGAAGTATCCGTACGTCGGTGGCTGCGAATGTAGTGGGGGTGGAGGCATCTGTATCTCTGGACGTCCTGAAACAATACTTAGATGCCGATCGTGCAGGAAGTGTAAAAAACGGCATGGCATTACGGGTAACAGCAACCCGGCAAATAAAGAGAAGGATTGACCTGATATGGCAAAGGATAAAAAAAGCGTATTTTATTGTCAGAACTGCGGATATGAATCCACGAGGTGGCTGGGACAGTGTCCCGCCTGTCACCAGTGGAACACCTTCGCGGAGGAAGTGGTCTCTGCCAGAGCGGGATCATCCGCTTCCTCGGGAACTGCCAGAAGGAAAACATCTGCGGAACCGAAGGCTCTTTCGGAGATCAGCACGGAATCGGGTGCGCGTATTTCCACGGGGATCGGTGAGCTGGACCGCGTCCTCGGCGGAGGCATCGTGCAGGGTTCGCTCATCCTGATCGGCGGTGATCCGGGCATCGGCAAGTCTACGCTTTTGCTGCAGGTATGTCGGAATCTGTCCCTGAAGAATCGCCGTGTGCTGTATGTATCGGGCGAGGAGTCGCTGCAGCAGATCAAAATGCGTGCCGTCCGCGTCGGCGATTTCGGAGATTCTCTGAAACTGCTCTGCGAGACGGATCTGGATGATATTGAGTCCGTGATAGAAAGGACGAAGCCGGAGCTGGTTGTGATCGATTCGATCCAGACCATGTACAATGAATCCGTCACGTCTTCGCCGGGAAGTGTATCACAGGTGCGTGAGTCAACCGGTGTACTGCTCCGTGTGGCAAAAACAATGCAGATCCCGATCTTTATCGTCGGACATATGACGAAAGACGGAAACGTGGCTGGTCCGCGTGTGCTGGAGCATATGGTGGACACGGTTCTGTATTTCGAGGGCGACCGCACGCAGGCATATCGTATTCTTCGCGCGGCCAAGAACCGCTTTGGCTCGACCAATGAGATCGGAGTCTTTGAGATGCGCACGGAGGGCCTCGCGGAAGTCGAAAATCCATCAGAGTTTATGCTGGAGGGCAGACCGAAAGACGCCTCCGGATCTGTCGTTGCCTGCTCCATGGAGGGAACACGACCCATCATGATCGAGATTCAGGCTCTGGTCTGCAGAACAAATTTCGGATTTCCGCGGAGGACGACCAACGGAACAGACTACAACAAGGTCAATCTTCTGATGGCTGTACTGGAGAAGCGTGCGCATATCAACCTGTCACAGGATGATGCCTATGTGAATATCACGGGCGGCGTCCGCATGTCAGAGCCGGCGGTCGATCTCGGCATCCTGCTTGCCATCGCCTCGAGTAAGAAAGATGTACCGGTTTCCGAGGGTACCGTTGTATTCGGCGAGGTAGGCCTGTCGGGTGAGATCCGTTCCGTAGCTATGGCAGAGCAGAGGGTGAAAGAAGCACAGAAGCTCGGATTCTCCCAGGTAATCCTGCCAAAAGCAAACATGAAGGCATTATCCAGAAGCCGTGAAGAATATCATGTACGTCTGCTCCCGGTGGAGAACGTGCGTGAGGCCATTGCACTGATGGGTGGTTACACAGACGTTTCACCGCGTTAACGTACTGATAAAATTAAAAAAAATAAAAAAAGGTGTTGACAACCGAAGACCTCCGAAGTATTATGAGGAAGCTGTCGTTGAGGGCAGTAAACAAAAGCCTTCAGGACACAGATGAACATTGACAACTGAACAGTAGAACACATCCTCGAAAATTCAAAAGTTTAAAT
>ONKP01000030.1 GCA_900318405.1 uncultured Eubacteriales bacterium
GATTGTTCAGAGCGAATCAGCAAGCAACAGCGTATCGGCGAGTGACTCTGTGAGCATCAGCACATCGACGAGCCGGAGCGCCGCGGCCAATACGCCTGTGCCGGGCACGGTGACGCCTGCAGCGGTTACTGCCGCGGTGACGAATCCTGTTGTCACCAATGGCAATACGCCAGTCAACAACACACCTGCGGACAATGTGGCAATCGTGGAGGAGGTCGAAACGCCGGCAGGACTTCCTGAGGCAGCTGCGGAAAATACACCGGACAGTGTTCTGGTTTCCGGAAGCCAGTCTGCTTCTCTTTCTGAGTCGACATCGGAGAGAGTCAGCCAGAGGGCAAGCTCCAGTGACAGTGCGAGTGCAGCTGCCAGCGAGAGCAAGTCGGCATCGGCTTCTACGGTGGCCTCGGAATCTGAGACAGAGACCAGCAACAGTATCTCCAACAGCATCAGGATGTCACTGGAGGAGTCCTTCAGTGCTTCTGCCAGTGCGACCGCGAAAGAGACCGGAACGGTGGAGGAAAGTGGTGAAAGTGCTTCGAGAACGGCAGCGGCGGCCAGAGAGTTATCGAATGGCGGTGCGTCCTCTGCAGAGCTTGCGGATCTGAACGGTGTTGTACCGCTGCAGGTAAAACGCTGAATACGGAGGAAAAACATCTTGATGAAAGAAGGTTCAGTTCAGCATGAAAATCAGTAAAACGCATGAGCTTCGAAACCGCGTGATCTTTACGGTTTTTGTGTTGATCGTCTATTTACTGGCAAGGACCATCCTGCTTTTCGGCGTGTCAGCGGATGACGGGAACGGCGCGGATGCGCAGTCCATCTTTCAGATGATGCTGAGTGGTGACCGCTATCGGAATACGATCATGGCGCTCGGCATCATCCCCTATATCAATGCATCTCTGCTGGTGCAGATCATTTCTGCCCTGAAAAGCGCTGCGTCCAGAACGAAGGTTTCCAAACAGAAATCTGACCGATGGCTGATGATCGCGGGTATCATCATCGCCGGATTCATGGCGGTGATCACGGCCTGCGACATGGACTACAGCACGGATGCTCTGCCGCTCGCTGCCCTGCGGGCCATCGCTGCGGCGGAGATGTTCTGCGGTTCCATGCTTGCCACGTTTCTGTGCATGAAAAATGAAAAACATGGCATCGGCGTATCCATGCCGATCATCCTGGTGAATATTCTCACCTCCCTGTCTGCTACGCTGGCGATCAACCATTATTTCCGGTATGCGGGGCTGATCGTGGGATCTCTTGCTGTCATCGCCATTACGATCTTCATGGAGAACTCCATCATCAAAATCCCGATGCAGCGGGTGTCCATTCACAATATTCACGCGGAACAGAACTATCTGGCCTACAAGAGGACGCCTATGGGCATCATGCCTGTGATGCTGGCGGCAACCGCATTTGTGATTCCCGGATATTTCATCCGCATGCTGATGTTTTTCTTTCCGGACAGCGCGTCGCTCGTGGAAATCTATGAGAATATGCAGCTGACGAAGCCGGAGGGCATTGTCGTATATCTGGTCATTATTTTTGTTCTGACGATTGCTTTTTCCATGATCATGCTGAATCCGTGGGAAACGGCAAATCAGCTGCAGCGCAACGGGGACAGCATCATCGGCATGTATCCCGGCAGAGATACGGCACATTTTCTGGCGAAGACCGTATTGAAGTGGAGCTTTGTGAGTGCGATTCTGCAGGCCGGCTGTATGGCCGTTTCTCTCATTCTGGCCTATACGGGCGTAATCCCCGCGGGACTTGCCATGGTACCGGCTTCGATCATGATCGTGGTCAGCATCGCGTGCAGCCTTGCGCAGGAATCTGCGGTTTACTGCAGGTATGATGCTTATAAATTCTTTGTATGAACTCTTCGGACTATGTTATTCCCACAGTTGCTGCGGGTGTAACGGCGTATCTGACAGGAGCAGCGGGCAGCAAAGTTCCCACATATATGCTGTGGGGACATGGTGCCTGATCTGAAGTTTATGCAGTTTAGTAATCAGGAGGCGCTATGCTTTACTTTATTCCTGCGTGGTATCAGCAGGACGACTGGAAAGAGAGCGAGGAGGTCTGGTACCGGTCCCGTACGGTCACGGAGTTTGACGATACCGTCAAGCAGATCCAGCTGTTCTTTCGGAAACACGTGGCTCCGTTCCGGATCCTGACGCTCGGTTTTTCACCGAACTTCCGCCATTTTCTGCATCGCCAGGGTGTATATCACGCGCCGTACTGGTCTTGCTTTGATGCCATGCAGGGGATCACGGCGGAGGATATGCAGGTTTTTTCTTTCCATGATCTGACGTGGCCGGAGGACGTGTCCTTTGTCTATTCACCCTTTGCGGTGATCGTGAACCGCGGAGAAGAACAATATGCGCAGGTGGAGTTCGCGGAAGACGGGAATATGTTCCGCGTGGATATGTATGAGTCTGATCAGCTGACCGGCCGGAATTACTATGATGACCGCGGGTTTTTATCCTGCATGGTCGCCTGTGAAAACGGAGTGCCCTTCCGCGAGCAGTATTTTGATGACCATGGCGTGTGGAAGTTCGCGAGGTATCTGCGCGACGGTCATGTGGTCGTCAATCCGGAGAGCAGCTGGTATCTTCTCAGGGGACAGTCCGGAGAGCGGAAGATCCCTTATCAGAAACAGCAGTATGACAGCATCGATCAGATGATCGCCGAGGTGCTGCGCGCGTTTCTGGAGGAGACGTCGTCGACGGATATTCTGGCTGTCGCCATGGATCCGGTTCACTCCGGGGTGCTGGCGGAAACGCTCCGGGGACACAGGATCATCCTGTCCTTCTTCGACAGACGCATGCGCGAGCACGGCGCCGAGGCCGCTGACAGAGAGCTGCTCGAGGCTGCTGACTACGTGGTTGCGGACAACGATGAGACAGTGAAGAAGGTGGAACGGACAGCCGGCCGGATCAAAGCGCCGCTGGCCGTGATCACGCCGTATGATTCCCGGGTGGATCACGGAATCAGCGAGCAGCTGCATGTGCAGAAGATCCTTCTGGCAGTGGATCAGATGGAAGAGGATGTCTTCAACAGAACGGTTGCTGCACTTGCCAGATATGCATCTGAGAAAAATAAACGGGCCCGTGTCTGTCTGTTTACGAGGTCTTCGGTTTATAACGAACGGCATAATCTGATGGCACGGACGCAGAAGGCGCTGCAGGAGGCCGGACTCGATCCGGAGCTGGCCATGGAGACGACCGGCAAATCCGAGAGTGATCTCGATGATGACAGACGGGTGCCCTGCGTTTTTTCTGTCGAGCAGTGTGTGGACGAGATGACTGTGAACCGGGTGCTCCGCGAGCAGAGAGTCCTCGTGGATTACCGGGAGGATCCGGATCAGTTCCTGCAGATATCGGCGATGAGTATGGGCATCCCTCAGATCACATCGCGCGAAACGACCTATGTGGCGGACGGAGAGAACGGCCGCGTGATCCACCATGTGAAAGACCTGACGGATGCGGTGGATTACTACCTCGGCAGTATTGAAAACTACAACGAGGCAAAGATCGCATCCTACCGCATCGGCAGCCGGTTCACAACCGATGAGCTTGTCAAATCCTGGGAGGAGGTTATCCGGAACGTTGAACATCAGAGCACTTCAGCTGGGAAGTAATGATCTGTCCCGGAGGTACCGGATCTGCCCGGATGCCGAATGGCATTACGAGCCGAAACTCAGCCGGGAGGACCGGGAATATGATATTGCGGTCATCGACCGTAAACTGACGGATGAGGAAGCGGATATCCTGTCCCGGATCGTGCGCGCATATTGTCTGTTTGTGACGGAGCGCACGGAGATGACCGACAGAATGGACTTCCTGATGATAAGCCGGTGCGGCAGACGGATCGGAGATGATGAGCTCCGGCGTCTGCTGGAGGAAGAGCTTCCGGATTATTACGGCCGTCCCTACGGAGAAAAATTTGACCCGCACATGCTGACAGCTGCGCCAGGCTTCCACGGAAGCATAAGCTGGCACGGCTTTACGGAGATGGTGATGGAAGGCCGGTTCGGGGAGCAGATGCGTCAGGCGGCGTTCTGGCGGACCAATATCCCTGTGGAAAAGGGCCAGGCCATCGATCTGTGGCTGGAATATGAAAAGAATCCCGGCGTTACCATCGAACTTGAGGTCACGCAGTTTGTGAGCGGCAGCGTGGCGGCGGTGCAGAAGGTCTGGAAATTCTCAGAGGACGAGCTGCAGCATCAGGTGACGATAGAAAATACGGAAAAGGACGGTCCGGTTTTTGTGGCTGTCAATGCAAGGGGCAGCGGAACGCTGAAGATCATTGCGCTGCATGACCGCTATTCGAGGCATGGAGAAGGAACGTTTCTTCCGGGCGGCAGACGGCTGGTGACGGAAGACAGGGAAGAGCTTTTTACCTATCTGGATCCAGGGGATCTGAAGCCGCCGCTCTGTGTGTATTTCTCCGGTTATAAGACGCAGGAGGGCTTTGAGGGCTACCGCATGATGCGGCGGACGGGCTGCCCGTTCCTGCTGATCAGCGATGCACGGCTGGAGGGCGGCGGTTTCTATATCGGCTCGCCGGCGTATGAGGAGCTCGTCAGCTCCGCGGTGCGGGATGCCATGAAAGAACTCGGATTTACGGAGGAGCAGGTTATTTTTTCCGGTCTGTCGATGGGAACATTCGGCGCCCTGTATTATGCCACCGGAATCCGGCCGGCGTACATTATCGTCGGCAAGCCGCTTGTGCGGCTGGGTCAGGTCGCGGAGGCGGAGCGCATCGACCGCCCGGACGGTTTCCCCACATCACTGGATGTGCTGTGGAAGGAGATGCGGAGTCTCGACCACGAGGCGGCGGAGCGCATGAACCGGAAATTCTGGGAAAAATTTGACAATACGGACTGGTCGGGCAGGACATTCTACATCGCCTACATGATCGAGGATGACTACGACGCGGGCGCGTATCAGGAACTTCTGACGCATATGCGCGGCAGGGGCGCCAGTGTGATCGGCGAGGGACTGACCGGACGGCATAACGACAACACCAGCGGCATCGTCAGCTGGTTCATCCGTCAGTACAGGCATGTGATCCGGGACGGATTCGACAGAAAGCAGGCGCAGGATGGCGGAACGGAATAAGCAGTGGACGGTGTACTGGGATGAATATGCCAGCGACGCATATCTCTACGGCACAGAGATCGTCTTTCACGCAAAGGACGATGTGGAATTCAGAAATCTCCTCATGCCGCCGGGCACGGTGATCAAGACATGGTACGCCATGGTGAATTATCAGGCGGGACGGATTGAGCCGACGCTCCCGATCATCGACGGAGAGGGATATTACCGGATCGCCGTGAATATCGAGAGCGATGAGCCGGACGGTATTTTTCTCCGGCTCGTGTTCCGGGGGAAAAATGGCGAAGAGGCCGGAAGTCTGATCGTGGATCAGCCGGAGATGGAGCTGCGCTGTCCGATCAAGGCGTACAGCTATGAGGCACAGCTGATCTGCGCGGGTGCGCATCACTTTCATTTTCACTCCTTTACCATTACAGAAACCTTGAAGGAATGATGGGATGGCTGCGGGTTGGAGGCATCTGTATCTCTGAGACCTTGTATTCTGATTATCAGAAGGAAGCTGAGGAATTATGACGGACAGACGTTTGTATCATACAGTAGAAGCGGTTAAGGCATACGCTGATCGGATGAGAAAACTTCCGGATGAGAAGCTTCAGGCGGAGACGCCGAAGCTGAAGGAAGAACTGAAAAAGGGAAAAAGTCTGGATCAGATCCTTCCGGAGGCTTTTGCGGCAATCTGCGAGGCGGACCGGCGTATCCTCGGCGAGTATCCCTATGATGTTCAGATCCTGGGTGCGGCGGCGCTGCACAGAGGCTTTCTGGCGGAAATGAATACGGGAGAGGGAAAGACGCTGACGGCGACGCTTCCCCTGTATCTGCATGCACTGACGGAAAAGAGCACGATCCTGGTGACGGCGAATGATTACCTCGCCATTCGTGACGCGGATACGATGCGGCCTGTATTCAATTTCATGGGCCTGAGCGAGAGAGCCGGCGTGCCGGATACGCCGGGCAAAACGCTGACCAATGATGAGAAGAGAGTCAGCTATCAGGCTGACATCCTCTATACGACGCACAGTGCACTTGCCTTTGATTATCTGCTGAACAATCTGGTGACGCGTGCGGAGGACCGCTTCCTGCGGACATTCGGCTTCGTCATTATCGATGAGGCCGACTCGGTTCTGCTGGACGGCGCGCAGATGCCTCTGGTTATCTCCGGATCGCCGCGTGTACAGTCCAATCTCTATGCCATGACGGACTTTTTCGTATCGACGCTCCGCAGGGACAGAGATTATGAGACAGGGGAAAAAGCGGTCTGGCTGACGGAACGGGGTATTCACTACGCGGAGCGGTTTTTCGGCGTGGATAATTTCTATGCGCATGAAAACTTCGAGCTCAACCGGCATGTGATCCTGGCGCTGCGCGCGCATGTGCTTTTTGAACAGCAGAAGGACTATGTGATCTCTGACGAAGGCGAGATCGTTCTGCTCGACAACAGTACGGGCAGAAGCCTGCCCGGCATGAAGCTCCGGGGCGGCGAACACCAGGCGCTGGAGCAGAAGGAACATCTGGAACTGTCAAAGGAACAGCGCTCCGTCGCTTCCATCACTTATCAGAATCTGTTTCTGATGTTTCCGGAGATGTGTGGCATGAGCGGCACTATTTCGGATGCGAGAAAAGAGCTGTGGTCGGTTTACCACAAGAGAGTTGCCGTGATCCCGCCGCATAAAAAGCTGCGCAGGATCGACCGTCCGGACAGATATTTTGAATCCGCGGAGAAACAGTATCAGGCGGCACTGCAGGAAACGCTGAAGATTCATCAGAGCGGACAGCCGGTGCTGATCGTTACCGCGACCATTCAGGATACGCAGATCTTTTCCGGTATGCTGCTCAGAAGACAGGTGCCGCACAGTGTTCTGAATGCGAACAATGCATACTGGGAGGCGGAGATCATCGCTGCCGCCGGGCAGAAAAATGCTGTGACGGTATCCACGGGCATGGCAGGACGCGGCACGGATATACGGCTCGGCGAGGGTGTGAGCGAGCTCGGAGGCCTTGCGGTCATCGGTATAGGACGTATGGAAAATGTCCGCCTGGAGCGGCAGGCAAGAGGCCGCGCGGGCAGGCAGGGCGACCCGGGCTCCAGCCAGTTTTTTGTATCGCTCGAGGATGAGACGGTTACAGCCATGTATGAGGAAAAGGTCGAGCGCTGTCTCGTGCGGAAGAGAGCGGTTTCGCCGTTCCGTATCCGGCATCTGATCAACGCGGCGCAGAAAACCATGGAGGAGCAGACGGTTTCCTCGCGTGAACAGGCCGTCCGGTATGACACAATTCTCCGGCGCCAGCGGGATATTTTTTACGGCGCAAGGGACAGACTCCTGGACCGTGAGAAGGTCGGCGGGGATTCGATGCGGCAGATCATCCGGGACAACCTCTGTCAGTTCCTGAAGGATAACCCCGCCCCGGACAGGAGCGTGCTGAACCGCTATGTGCTGGATAACCTGACCTATTCGCTCGATCCGGGCCGGATCACGATCACCGGCAAAGGCAGGAAGGAACAGCGGAGTCTGCTGGAGCAGATGGAAAAATATGCGGACCAGCTCTTCGATAAGAAGATCAGCTCGCTGGGTGACGAAGAGAGCGTGCAGGAATACATCCGGAAATGCATGCTGCGCGCACTCGACGACGGCTGGGTCGATGAGGTGGATTACCTGCAGCAGATCCAGTATGCGATCACAACGAGAGGAACCGCGCAGAGGAATCCGATCTTCGAGTACAGCCGGGAGGCCTACAGATCCTTCCAGGATATGCAGGTCACCATGAAGCAGAGGATCGCAAGGAATTTCTTCCTCGGTGACCCGGAGATCGGCGCGGACGGAGAAATGTCGATTCTCTTTCCGTAATGCATGCAGCAGGCATCGATCTGCCGGCTGCAGTCCGCTGTGTGTCTGAATGGCTGCAGCACTGATGGACGGAAGGGTAGTGCAATGATTTACAATTTTAATCTCGGGATCGGCTGGGCTTCGAGCGGCGTGGAGTACGCGCAGATGTACCGTGCGCGGATGTTCCGCGATATCCACGCGCCGGCCCGGTTTATTTTTACCGATATGTTCCCTCACGAGAATATCGAGAGATACACGCGGCACATGGGATTTCCGGATGAGGAGATCATCTGGCTGTACACGTTCTTCACGGATTTTCCCGTCGCGCCGGTGACCTGGACACTGGAAGATTTTCAGAAGACCATCGGGAATCAGGCCTTCCGCTTCACGAGAGACGGAAAGACCGGCCGGATGGTCTTTTATGCGCAGGAGGGCCAGCGCAGACAGAGAGCTGCGTCGGATCGCGGAGAGAGTGTTTCCCGATACTGTACGCTGTATTTTGAAGATGAGAAAAGCAATCTGCTGCACCGCGTGGAATATGTTTCCAAAGGGTACCTGATCCGCAAGGATTATTTTACCTTCGGCCGGGTATATGCCGAGTATTATGCGCCGCTGGATGGAAAAGCGCATCTGTATCTCCGCCGTTTTTTCAATACCGACGGCTCCGTGGCCTATGAGGAAATCACGGATGACGGCGATGTTATGTACCGGTTCCCGGATCAGATCTTTTACTCGAAAGAAGAGCTGGTCGGGTATATGGTGCGGCGGCTCGGACTGACGAAGGATGATGTGGTGATCATCGACCGGACGACCGGGATCGGACAGGCCATTCTGCAGAACTGCGGCGAGGCCAGGACGGGCATCGTCGTGCACGCGGATCATTACAGTGCGGGCGGAACGAACCGGGATCATGTGCTGTGGAACAATTACTATGAATATTCCTTTGACATGCACCGGCACATCAGCTTCTACGTGGCTTCGACGGAGAAACAGAAGGAGCGGATGGAGGAGCAGTTCCGGGAATATGTGGGCACGGTACCGCAGATCGCCGCGATCCCCGTGGGCAGTCTGGACCGGCTCAGATATCCGGATCCAGAGAAGGGAAGGAAGCCTTTCTCCATCATCACGGTTTCCCGCCTCGCCTCGGAAAAGCATATCGACTGGGCGATTGAGGCCTGTGAACTGGCAAGAGAGCGGGTGCCGGAGCTGACGCTGGATATCTGCGGCGAGGGCGGCGAGCGCGATACACTGCGTAAGCTGATCGCAGAGAAGAAGGCGGGCGGCTGGGCCCGTCTGCTGGGACAGCAGGATGTGACGGATATGTATCAGCGGTATGAACTGTACCTGTCGGCATCCACGAGCGAGGGCTTTGGTCTCAGCCTGATGGAGGCGGTCGGCGGCGGACTACCGATCATCGGCTTCGATGTGCCCTACGGGAATCCCACGTTTGTCGATGATGGCGAGGACGGCTATCTGGTGGAGAGCGGCATCTATCAGCCGCAGCGGGAGAAGGTCCGGGCATTGGCGGATGCAATCGTCCGTTATTTCACGGAGGCGGACCGGGGGAAGTTTCATGCGCACGCCTATGAAGTCGCGTCGCGGTATCTGACGGAGCGGGTGGAGCAGCGTTGGAAGAATCTGATTGCAGATAAAAAATGACAGCTGCCACAGCGACCGGCTCACTGTACGTTTCGTGTAAAGGAAAGAAAAATGATGGAACATAACGGGCATGGTGTGCTGCTTCTGGATCACTATGATGAGATGGCGGAGATGCTCAGGGCTTCGTTCAGGGCTTCTGGTTTTCAAGGGGAAATCATCTCGCTGGAGGATGACGGATTTCTGCCGGAGGATGTACTCTCGCTGTATCAGTGGTTCTGCAGAGACAGTGTGGACAGTGCTGAGGCGGCTGTGAGTGCATCCGCAGATTACCGCGTTTCGCACGCCGGCTGGACGCCGGGAAAGCCGCGGTATTTTGATCAGATTGAGCTGCCGGATTACTGGGAGATCAGCGGCAGTGCGGCTTCCGGTGAGGTGCATGATCTGCATAAACTGCGCGGCAGGATTTTTTATCACGCGAAGTCCGGAGAACGTCAGGTCAGTGACGTGGACTGGCTGAACGAGCAGGGAATCGCCCGCTGCACGGATCACTATGACCGGCGCGGCTTTCTGTACGCGCGGACGATCTTCAATAAGAAAGGCGAGAAGTTCTGCCGCTCATGGTTCGATGATAAGGGAAGAGAACGGGTGGTGGAGAATTACGTGACCCGGGATATCCTTGTCAACAGGAACGGAATGGTCAGTCTGTACCGGAATCGTACAGAGCTGGCGACAGCCATGATCCGGGAGCTCGGGGCTGCGGGCAGCCGCATGTATTACAATTCCCTCTCGACACCGCTCTTTGTCACGGAGAAGCTGAAAGCACCGAAGGCGGATAACATCCTGTTCTGGCAGGAGGGACCGAGAGAGGATATTCCCGGCAATATGCAGCTGATTCTGGACGGCGATACGCATACGTCGAAGATCCTTGTGCAGAACAGGGAGAGCTATGAAAAACTGATCGCCCTGGGGGCATCGGCTGAAAAAGTGCATCCGTTCGGCTTCGTCTACCCGTTCTGTCGACAGAACACCGGCGGGAAGGATGTCCTGATCTGCACGAATTCGGATCAGATCGAAGAGCTGGAAAAGCTGGTTACGGCTTTCCCGGAGATGACGTTTCACATCGCCGCTGTCACCGAGATGTCGGCCAGACTGCTGGCTTTTGGAAAGTATGCGAATGTATTTCTGTATCCAACCGTCCGGAATTCTGTCGTTGATGATCTGTATCAGAAATGTGACTGGTACCTGGATATCAATCACGGCAGCGAGATCCTGACTTCTGTCAAACGCGCGTTCCTGAATGACCAGCTGATCCTCGGCTTTGCGAAAACCCTGCACCGTCCGCGGTATGTGGCGTCGGCACATATTTTTAACGAGGCAGAGGAACTGTGCCGCTGCATGAGGAAACTGACGGCAGATCCGCAGCTCTTCCGCGAGCATCTGAATATGCAGAAGACAGCAGCCATGTCTGAGAAAAAGGAGGGCTACAGGAAACTCTGGGACCGACGGTAAATCTCCATTTGCAACAGCAGCAGGCTGTGAGGGAATAGCCGCTTTTACTTCCGGTGGGAGGAACGAACCACAAAAGTGACAAAAATGATATAATACTGTCGTGAACATGTCAGTTTACATGCTGAAATGGATATGATAAACTCCATTCCGGTGACGAATGTGAAGGCTTGCGCGGGAGATATCGAAAGAGATATCCGCACGTATCTGGAGCGTGTTACATCCGGTGTAAAGGGGAATGCCCTGCCTGATGGGCATTGTTATGCAGGAGAGCCATTTATGAGCGTGTCGTTAGATCTTGAAAATATGCACAGGATGTATGATATCCTGGCGACGGGCGTAGGCATCATTGATTCTGACACCGTGGAGAGCGTCCTTTTTGCAAACAAAAATGTTCTGAAGTACTACGATTGTTCGAATGAAGAAGAATTTATGACATTCTGCGGCGGCCGTTTCAGCGGCATGACGCTGGAATCTGATCTACATGTCAATATTCTCGCATCAAGACAGCGGCCGGGTTACATCAGGTATCAGTTCAGAACCCGGGAGGGACGTATTCGCGTGGCGGATGCTATCGTCAGCACAGATCAGCTGGAAGGCCATCCCGTCTATATTCTGCAGATCCGGATTCAGGCGGTTGAGGATGAGAAGATGACATCCGATGAGCTGACGGGACTTCCGGGAGAGCGTGAATTCTATCAGCGCGCCATCAGTCTGTCCAGAGAAAAAAAGAATGAGGGAGATTTCACAAAATTCTGCCCTGTTTATTTCAATATCGCAAATTTCCGCGGATTCAACCGGATGCATGGCACTGAGGCCGGGGACCGCGCGCTGCGCTTTGTCGCGGATACGCTGGTCGCAGCATTTCCGCAGTCGCTGATCGGTCATTTTTCCGGGGACAACTTTGCGGCCATCCTTCCGCGTGATACGGTATTCGCCGGTGTTTCGGGCGCATGCCATGATGTGGACCGCTATCTCGGCAGCGGCAGTGTTTCGCTGAAGGCGGGCATCGTGGCTTTTGACCAGCAGGTCAGCCCTTCGGTCATTCTGCACGCTTTCGATATGGCGAAGATTGCCTGCGCCTCGGTCAAAAATAATGCGCAGGCCTCCTGGGCCATCTACAACGACAGTATGCGCAACAGGATCGAGATGCGGCAGTATATCCTCGACAATTTCGACCGCGCGCTGAAGGAAGGCTACATCAAGGTATTTTATCAGCCGGTGGTCCGCGTTCTGTCGGGAAAGGTCTGCAGCTATGAGGCGCTGGCCCGATGGGAGGACCCGGAGAAGGGCTTTATCTCGCCGGGTATTTTTGTGCCCATTCTGGAAGAAGCACATCTCGTGGGAAGACTGGATGCCTATGTGATCGACAATGTCATGCGTCTGATGCATGACAGGCTGGCGTCGGGCAGTGTCGTACTGCCGGTGTCGCTGAACCTCTCGCGTCTGGATTTTGCGCTGATTCAGCCGCTGCAGAGAATCGAGGAGGCGGCACAGCGCTATCAGATCCCTAAAAAGTATATCCATGTGGAGATTACGGAGACGGTGCTCGCGAAGAGCGGAGACGACCTCGCGGATCAGCTGACGGAGTTCAGCAGGGCCGGTTATGAGGTATGGCTCGATGATTTCGGCTCTGAGTATTCATCCCTGAAGACACTCCACAATTATGATTTCAATATGCTCAAGATCGATATGGGATTTTTCTCCAACTACAATGAGAAGGGGAAAAATATCATCGAGAGCGTTGTCTATATGGCCAAGCGTCTCGGCATGCATACGCTGGCAGAGGGCGTGGAGACCCGGGAACAGGTCGACTTTCTCCACAGCATCGGCTGTGAGCGGATCCAGGGATATTATTACGGCAAACCCATGCAGGCCGATCTCGGACTCATGGAGATAGCGAAGAAAAATATGACCATGGAGACGGAGGCAGAAGCGCCGCTGTTCGAGGCGGCCGGACTGGTCAATATTGCAAAGGATTCGCCGGCGGCTATTTTTATCTACGATGGCAGGTATCCGCATATGCTCACGATGAACGATGCGTTTGTCGGAGAAATGCGTACAGAGGGCACACAGGATCTGGAAGCTGCCAACCGTCAGCTCTGCGATGACAGCTGCCGCCTGAGCGTCCGGCTGCGGAATTATATCTCGCAGGCATATGACGGCGGGCAGAGAACACTGGTGTATTCAAAGAACGGTCATTATATGCAGTTCAGGGCACAGAGGATTGCCGGCTCACGGGATAACTGGATCGGACAGTCGTCGCTGATGAATATCTCCACGGATGAACAGCGGGAAGCATCGACAAAAATCAACAGCATGATCAAAAATATGGTGCAGTTCTATGACGGACTGTACTGCATCCATCCGGACAGCGGGGAGGTGGAGGTGCTGTCTTCCCTGCATGCGGATTATTCGCTCGGCATGCAATGTGCGGGAAGTGATGCTTTTATCAGCCGGTTTGCCGAAATGTTCGTCCTGCCGGAGGACTGTCAGCGCTTTTTCGCCTTTATGGATGTGCATAATCTGCGGGCGGAGGCGAGAGATTCAGGGCGCGGTGAGGCACAGGATCTGTTCCGCGTGAGGAATAATACGGAGGAAGACAATTATCGCTGGACGGTTTTCCGCGCGGTGTGGCTCGCTGATGCAGGGCAGGAAAATATGATCCTGATCTCCGAGCAGGAGGATCTCTGGGAGCGGCACAGGAACAGAGCCGGCCTGCTTCCGATTTTTGCCTCCTCATTCAGCGTGGCGGTGAGAACGGATGTTGTGGAATCGCAGGATGAGAAGTGTCCACAGCCGTCCGCTGCTGATGAGAAAACGAATAAGACCTGTACTGTCGGACAGAAGAAGGCTGTGACGCCTGAGCTGACGGCAGCTGTACCGGAAAAGGATACGCTGCTGGATGTGGAGGCCTGGACAGACAGCGTCATCACACAGGGCATTGAGGAGCAGGATCCGGTTCTGGGTATTCAGAAATCGATCATGCTGATCGCCCAGAATCTGCGGGCAGAGCGCTTCCTGATCTTTGAGAAGGGTGAGGCTGATGCCGTGAGCTGTACCTATGAGTGGGTTCGTTATGGCTTTACACCGATGAAATACGAGCTGCAGGGCATTCCGGAAAAAAATATGGCACCGCTGTACAGTGCTTTTGAAAAGCACCGGGTAGCTATTGTCGCGGATGCGGAGACGTTTTTTAAGAATCATCCGGACTTCGTCCTGCCGGTCGCGGGCGTGCATAATATTATCTCCGGTATGCTGACGGATTCGGGAAAGCCGATCGGTTTTACGATGGTTCTGAACTCCTCACCGGCGAATCTCCGCGCCAACGGGTATATGCTGGCGACGCTGACCAATTTCCTGGCCGTTCTGATCCGCCACAGAAATGTGATCGCAGAAAAAGAGGAAGAGAGCTGCCGGGATGATCTGACAGGCGCGCTGAACCGGAAAGGCATACGGCGTTATTTTTCACAGAGGAAGGATAACGGGAGCCTGGCGATCATTGTCGTGAAGCTCCTCAACCTGCGGGAGATCAATGCCACGCAGGGGTATACAGTGGGCGATTCGATCCTCTGCCGTCTGAATGAGCTGCTGAAGCATTCTGCCGATGAAGATCACACGGCAAGACTGGACGGCGATGAGTTCATGGTCATTGAGGAGAGCATGGACGAAGCGGGAGTGAGACTGCAGATGGAGAAGATCCGTAACGGATGCCTTGTGCAGGGCATCCGGGAAATTATGGGATATGAAGTGCACGAGGGACCGATGGACCGCGAGACGTTCGATCACATGCTGATCAGAGCGGAGACCAATATGAGCTGATCCGGTGTTCCCTGATCTGACTTTTAACAGCTGTCACAGAGAGTGGCTCATGGGACGTTTTTCTGTTTGCCGCTCATCTGGGGCAGCTGTCTGCTGTCCGAAGACATTGTGGATGTATGGACGGAAAAATACCGATGCAGGGCGTTCAGTTGTTCAATGAATAATCACCCGCAAGCAGAATGGTTCCGTCGGATTCGATGCCTACGTACCAGATATCGGAGACGGAGGATTCTGTGCCTTCAGGCGGATTGTCAGACCAGCTGGCGATATCGCTGGTGATATCGTAGTCTCTGCTGTAGGTGATGTCCGGAGAAATGGTCTGCGTGACAGTGTCATAGGAACACTGGAAGATGGATTCGGATAACAGAGCATTTGTACACATATAGCCGGATTTGTCCGTCTGCTGCTGCATGACTGCGGCGTGGACGGCTTTTCTGGCATTTTCTTTGTTTGCAGACAGGATCGAAGCTTTATGCCGCGAGATGGCAGCGGAGATGATCATAAAAGCGATGAGCGCCGCAATGGCGAGGATCATCAGCAAAATGGCCAGCGAAAAGCCGGCTTTTTTATTTGTTCTGTGCATGTGAATGCCTCCTGTCCAGTGCGTTCCTGACCATCTGCAGCTCGACATCGTGCAGGCAGTTTTTGAGGGATCCGTCGCGCTGCCGGCGGATGATCTCATCGATGTCCATCCACATGACGGATTCCACCTCGGAGGGCTGCAGTGTCATATCGGCGATGTCGGCTTCCTTCTCGACGAGATATACATAGCTCAGCTCATTGTCCCGGAACGGGTGACCGTAAAACGCCTTCTCGGAGTAGTTGGGGCAGAGCCCGATGAAACGGAAGTCGTCGGGGCCGGCCTGAATACCGAGCTCCTCGGAGAGCTCCCGGATGGCGGATGGCAGCGGTTCATCGCCGGCGTCGATATGCCCGGCGGAGGAAATATCGTAGCAGCCGGGATTGGAGTCCTTGTGCGCACTGCGCTTCTGGAGAAGAAGCTGTGTGTGTCCATCCTTTACACGATGCAGCCACAGGTGGACGGTTCTGTGCCGCAGACCGAGCCGGTGAACAACCTGCCGCTCCTGCACACAGCCGGTCACATGACCGTCATCGTCGAGCACGTCGAACAGTTCCATCGGTTTTCCATCAAGGACAGCATCGCGCAGAATGCCTCCGTCGTCATAGACAAGCTTGAGCGAGAAAAATGGATGTCCGTCTTCCACCATCTGCAGAAAAATATAGTCGCCCGCCCACAGGTTGAGGTGCGGCAGTTCACGGAGCGGTACCCATTCGAGGACACCCTCATCGCAGGCCGGCACCCTGTTGCCGACATCATCTGTTCCACAGCTTACTGGCGTTTCACCTTCCGAACAGGCTGTGTCGTCCGCTGTAAAGCTGTCCGAGGTATAGAGCATCATGTATTCCGTCACATCTCCGTACACAAATGTGATAATGCCGTGGAATTTCCATGAGAGAAGCGTATAGCCCGTCTCTTCCTTTACCTCGCGGCGCACGCAGTCCTCAGGGCTTTCGCCGGCTTCCATGTGACCACCGACACCGATCCACTTGTCTTTATTGACGTCATGTTCCTTTTTCACACGATGCAGCATCAGGCAGGCGTCGTCCTTCAGCAGATAGCAGAGCGTCGTGCATTCTATTTTCATCATCATTCTCCTTGTAAAAGAATAGTAACATCTGCCGTTCCGGTCCCCGGAATGCGGAAAATGCCGGCAAACAGCGCGAATACGGCAAAAAATGTCTTGTTTTTTCGACCTTGGCGGAAAAATATTGTATAATAATGTTACGTGTAGAAACTATGCTTATTTTATCGCGCGTGATACGTCAGCGCAAGGAAGATACATAAGCACCGTTACTGTTTACTCGTTGCCAGCCACTGTCACACATGGAGACTTCCAGCCTCGACGCGCTTTCGCTTGTCCTCGGCTTGGGATTCTCCATGTGTTCCGTGGCTCTGGCAGTGTCTGAACTGTAACAAGCTGCTGTGACGCAGGAAACGAACACGGAAGCGAGACATGAAAACAGTGTCGGGTAAAAGACCATCTGAGTTGACAGGAAGTCCGGGTAGGAAGATGAGAAAAATGCGTGCCAGGGTGATAAAAAAGTTCACATCCGCCGAAGGAATGACGATCCTTGTTGCGCTGCTTTTCTTTATGATGTGCGCGGTGGTCGGATCGATCATCCTGACGGCTGCAACAGCGGCCAGCGGCCGGCTCAGCAGCCTGAGAAAAGAAGAAAAGGGTTATTACGCCGCAGGTTCTGTGGCGCAGTTTCTGAAGGACAGCATCGAGGGAGCGACGTTTCAGATCAGCAAGACAGATGATCAGGATCCGAGTTATACCATGAACGGGGTGAAAGCGGATAAGTCGGGTGACGCACTGATCAGGCTGATATTGAATACGGCGGAGGATCCGGATGTAAAGTATCAAATGAAGGTGGCTCCACAAAATAATGCATCTTCTGATAATACAGTAACAGCAGATATAACGATGCAGTGCACGGACGATTATGAGATTAAGGCAGTGATTACCACTGCGGATGGATATAAACTGTCGCTCGTGATTCCTTACAACATCGATACGCAGACAATCACCACCACGGAGACACCTACTTCCACTGAAATATCTCCTGCCGCGGGTACAGGCACCGGTGAGAATGGTGGTGAATCGGCGGCTTCCGGCAGTAATACGACGACGGTGGTACACGTGACGACGATAACGACGGTTACCTGGTCCGGCGGGCGCATTACGGCTACAGGCTGAGAACAGCATACGTGAAGAAAACGGATGCTCATGATGCATTCGTGAGACAGTTGAAAAGGGATGACAGATCTATGCGAAAGATGAGGAGGTTACAGCCGTTGAAAAGAATACGACAGCTGAGGCTGAAAGAGCAGCGGAGAGAAACGGCTGCACAGATCGGCGATCGTTTGAAGCATTCAGCCGGTGAATCACTGGCGGAGGCTCTGGTGGCGGTCCTGATCATGGCGTTCGGCGCGCTGATGCTGGCTTCCATGGTGCAGAGCTCCACGCGGATTGTGCTGACGTCGAATACAGGCATGACGACGGTTTACAACGCCGAGGCAGAGGCAGAGAAGTTTCTGAGTGGCAGCAACAGTAATCCCGGGACGGGAAATATCAACGCCGGAACGGTTACCATGACGGGACCTTCCCATACGAGTGTTACACAGATAGGCGGGACAAAACTCGACAGTTCGGGTCCCGGTGTTCAGATCTACCATGATGACTATTCAGATATCACAGCTTTTCGCACGACGAAGTAGCCTGGTGGTTGAAAAGAAAAGGAAAACAGCACGTGAATATATATGGTTTACCGTGCATGAATAACAAGAGGTTTACTGCGTGATGAACATTTTTTTCAGAACGTTAAGAAAAAAATGCATACGAAAGACGCGAAGCAGGCGGGGGTTCTCCCTGGCTGAGATGCTGGTGACGCTGATGATCATCGGTCTGGTGACAGCTGCGATCGCAGGCGGGGCAGGCGTGGTACAGAATGTCTACCGGAACATTACGGTCAAGGCAAATGCAGAGGTCGCCGAATCCACAGCCATTAAGGCTCTGCAGGGGTATATGCGCTTTGCCGGTTCCTATTCGGCAGGCACTTCCGGCGGAGAAGCATCCGGTACAAATACCGGACAGTCCGGTTCCGGCGGGGAGCAGGCGAGTGGAACAGCTGT
>ONKP01000033.1 GCA_900318405.1 uncultured Eubacteriales bacterium
AAGATGGCCGGCGAGCAGGCAGATCTGTACGTCAACGGAGAATGCATCGCCCGCGGCGATGTCGTTGTCGTTGAGGATAACTTCGGTATCCGTATCACGGAGATCCTCAGCAAGGGTCTGTACAGGGAGGAACTCTGATGGCGCTGTCAGTCGTATCAGTCATCCTTGTCTGCGTGATCATTCTGGTCATCGCCTGGCTTTTCAGCCGCCTCCTCGGCAAGACATGGGCACATGCGCAGAAGGGACGCTATCTGGACATTATCGATCAGGCGCCGCTCGGACAGGACCGGGCGCTCCTGATCGTCCGTATTCAGGATAATTATTACCTCGTCGGTTCCACACCGCAGAATATCCAGCTGGTCGCGGAGCTCGGCGATGATTTTGATCCGTCAGCCGTGCGGGAGGATTACGGCTCCTGGAATGGTACGCAGGGAGGAAAAGGCGGCACCATGAATTTTTCTGATGCGCTGAAGCTCAACCTGAAAAAATTATCGGACAATATGACGCACAGGAAGGACAGCAGAAGGAATGGATGACATCCAAACAATATCAGGACTGATCACAGGCCTGAACGGAGGCAACGTGCCGGCGCTGGATATGATCTACACGCTGACGCTGGTTGCGCTCCTTCCGACGATCGTGATCATGATGACGTCATTCGTCAGGATCATCATCATCCTTTCATTCACAAGGAACGCGCTGGGTGTACAGAACACGCCGCCGAACATCGTGATCACCGGCATGGCGCTGTTCCTGACGCTTTTTATCATGTCGCCGACACTCAGCGATATCCGGACGGAGGCCTACGAGCCCTATCAGCAGGGTGAGATCACCCAGGAAGAGGCCATCGAACGCTCAGTGGAGCCCATGAAGACATTCATGCTGAAAAATACCGAGAAGGATACCCTCAATAAATTCGTCAAGATGGCGGATGCGGAGACACTCGATGATCCGATGGATTATTCGCTGACCATCATCACACCGGCTTTCATGACGAGTGAGCTGAAGAGAGGATTCATGGCGGGCTTCCTGATCTATCTGCCGTTTCTGCTGATCGATGTCGTCGTGGCGACGACGCTGATGTCCATGGGAATGGCCATGATGCCGCCTACGATGGTATCGATGCCGTTCAAGCTGCTTCTTTTTGTCAGTGTGGATGGCTGGGATCTGCTGTTCTCGACAATTATCAACAGTTTCCATTAGCAGATCAGCTTTTCTTGTTTATATAAACTACAGGCACCCGGGAGGATGACAGAGGAATGACAAATGCCGAAGTGCTGGACGTCGTCCGGCAGACATTTATGCTGGCGCTGAGGATCGCACTTCCTTTTCTGCTGGTAAGTATGCTGATCGGACTGGTGCTGGCCATTCTTCAGGCCGCGACCTCCATCAACGAACAGACACTGATGTTTGTTCTGAAGCTGGTGGGGATTGTCGTTATGATTTTTATTCTGGGAAGCTCGGTCCTTGCCACCATGCAGGGCTTTTTCACGGACATCCTGGGCATGATACAGGCCGGATAGCCGGCTTAATTTTCAGCAGAACAGGACAAAAGGCCGAAAATACTTCAGGCAGGGCAGTGGTCTGTAATCTGCTGCAGCAGGATACAGGCCGGGTGGATATCTGAAATCTGCAATAGATGGGATACAGGCCGGACAGCCGTGAGATAAGCCGTGAGATAAAATGACAGGAAGTGAGGATAAACCGTGGGTCTGCAGATCGTTGTTCTGCTTGCGTTTATCATCATGCGCATGACCGGAGCCGTGGCGTTTAATCCGGTATTCGGTCATAACAATATACCGCCGGCGATACGCGGCGCCCTCGTTATTGTCTTCACCATCATGATGTACATGTGGACAGGCGGGACGCTGGGTGAGATGCCACGTTCTATCACGGAATTTGCCGTGATGGCGCTGAAGGAGCTTTTCTTCGGATTTGTCCTCGGCTTCGGGTTTCAGCTCGCGGTCATGGTCATCCGTTACGGCACGGCGATCATCGACTTTACCATGGGACTTTCGATGGCGCAGGTCTATGATCCTACATCCAACAATCAGTCGACCGTGTCATCGCAGCTCTACTTCGCGTTCATGATGCTGGTGTTCATGGTGAAAGACGGGCATCTGCGGTTCATGCAGATTATTTTTGGCTCGGCGGACACGATCCCGTTCGGGCAGGTGACGCTGAACCTCCAGCTGCCGCAGTACATCATCAGCTTTTTCTGCCAGTGCATCATCATGGGCGTGCAGTTCGCCATGCCGATTATCATCATTGAGATGCTGATCGAGGTGTCTGTGGGACTTCTGATGCGTGTGGTTCCGCAGATCAATATTTTTGCCGTCAACTTTCAGATCAAGATCATTGTCGGCCTGCTGATGCTGCTGATCCTGTTTGCACCTATGTCAGATATGATCGACAAAGCCTGGTCCTCGATGTTTGATGAAATTTACCAGTGGGTGGGGCTGATGTCCTGAAACATCCCGGACTGAAAGCATCCGGGCAGACAGCGGAGCAGTTTCGGTGACAGTATTCGGCCGGACTGAGACAGCAGAAAGCTTACCGGAGGAAAAAGATTGGCTGATCAAGACAAAACCGAGCAGCCCACCGAGAAACGGATCCGGGATACCCGTTCGGAGGGCAACGTCTTCCAGAGCCGGGATATTGAGACAGTGGCAGTCCTTCTGGTCGTCACGCTGCTCATCCGGGCCACGCTTCCGAATATCGAGAATCAGCTTCGGACCTTCATGCGGCATGTGCTGACGCTGATGGAAGGCGATCCTGCGGATATGCTGTCACGCCAGCTGTTCATCGAATTCATCCGGACAGCGGCCGTATGTGCACTGCCCATCGCGGTCATCGCGGCACTGGTGGAGATCCTCAGCGCAGGCGTGCAGACGAGATTTAATTTTTCTTCCAAGGCAGCGCGCCCGAAGTTCTCGAGGCTCAATCCCGTCAACGGGATCAAGCGTGTGTTCTCGGTTCGCGGCGTGATGAATCTGCTGAAAAATATTGTCAAGATTGTCATTCTTTTTTACTTTGCCTATACCATGATCCGGGATGATGTCATCCCGATCGCGAGAACGATGGATATGCCGGTCTCCCAGGGCGCGACGCAGCTTTTTTCGATGATGTATGATCTGATCATCCGGATCATCATGGCCTTCGCCGTGATCGCCTTCGTAGACTACATGTTCGAGAGAAGACAGTATACCAGAGACCTCATGATGACCAAACAGGAAGTCAAAGAGGAATACAAAATGACCGAGGGCAACCCGGAGATCAAGGGCCGCATCAGGAAAAAGCAGCGTGAGATCGCGCAGCGACGCATGATGCAGCAGGTTCCGGAGGCGGATGTCGTTGTAAGAAACCCTACGCATTATGCCGTTGCCCTGAAATACGAGCCGCACAAAATGACGGCGCCTGTCGTCCTCGCAAAGGGGGTGGATTCGCTGGCACTGCGCATCGTCCGCGTCGCGGAGGAAAACGACGTGCCCTGCGTGGAAAATGTGGCTCTGGCGCGTGCGCTCTACAGCGCGTGTGAGATCAACGATGTGATTCCGGCAGAATTCTACAGCGTCGTCGCGGAGCTGCTGGTATTCATCTACCGCCAGCAGAACAGGGAAGATATACTGTATTAAGCCGTCGTCGGGCAGGCGGTTTTTGGGCGTACGAAGTACGCACAGAAAACTGCATGCCTGAACGACGCTTAATACATACAGATACTATACTGACACAAGGGATCAGACGGATGCGGAAATTTTTCAAAGAATTATTATCCAATGCAGTCACACTCATGGTGATCGTCATCATCCTGATGATGATCATCCCGATCCCCGTATCGATCATCGACTTTGTCATCCTGCTCTACTGGTCGCTGAGCATGATGATCCTGATCATCACGATGTCGATTCATGATCCGCTGGAGTTCTCTATTTTTCCCACGCTCCTGCTGATCACGACACTGTTCGGCATGGGAATCAACGTATCCACGACACGAAACATTCTCGCGAACGGAGGTTCTTCCGGCCAGGTCATTGCGGCCTTCGGAAACTTCGTCATGCAGGGCAACATCGTCGTAGGTATCATCATCTATATCATCATTGTCCTGATGAACTTTCTCGTCATCAACAAGGGTGCCGAGCGTGTGGCTGAGGTTGCCGCACGATTCAGTCTGGATGCCATGCCCGGCAAACAGATGGCCATCGACTCCGACCTGTCTACGGGAACGATTGACGAGAAGGAAGCGGCCAGACGCCGTATGAACGTACAGAGGGAATCCGATTTCTACGGATCCATGGATGGTGCCACGAAGATCGTCAAGGGCGATGCGGTCATGTCGCTGATCACGACCGTGATCAACCTGGTCGGCGGTATCATCATCGGTATGGTGCAGGGCGGCGGTGACCTCGCGACAGTAGCGCAGACCTACTCGATTGCCACGGTTGGCGACGGCCTTGTGGGACAGATCCCGAGCCTTCTGGTTTCTACGGCGACGGGCATGATCGTTACGCGTGCCGTGGCAGAGGGGTCCCTCAACGAAGATATCTCCAGAGAGTTCCTGGCGCAGCCGAGAGCTTTCATGATCTCCGGCCTGATCATCATGCTGCTGGTTGTGGTGCCGGGTGTTCCCGTTGCCACGTGTCTCGTTGTGGGCGGCGGTGTCGCAGCCGCAGGATTCTACCTGATGCGTCAGATGAGGAATCAGCCGGCTGTCGGCAGAGCCATGACGGCGGCACCGGCGGGAAAAGGCGGAGGAGCACCGCCGGCCGGCGCACAGGGAGCCGCAGCGAAGGAAGCCGCGCCGGAGAAACAGGCGGCGCCGGTCAACGAGGCGGATTACTTCAAGGATGTCAACAATGTCTACAAGCTGCTCACGGTGGAACCCGTCGAGCTGGATTTCGGATACAGTCTCATCCCGCTGGCGGATGAGAGCGTCGGCGGGCGGCTGATCAGCCGTATCGTTATTTTCCGCCGGCAGTACGCCCAGGACATGGGCTTTATCGTTCCATCCGTGCGTCTGCGTGATTCATCGACGCTCGGCACCAACGAATACTGCATCAAGATCAAGGGCGAGGAGGTAGCCCGCGGCGAGATCCTCACCAATTATTTTCTCGCGCTGGAATCCGATGACGTGGAGCATGAGATCGACGGTATTGATACCATCGAGCCGGCCTACGGTATCCCCAGCAAGTGGATTCGCCCGGAGAACAGGGAAAAAGCAGAGCTCTACGGCTACACGGTTATCGATCCGCTGTCCGTTATGGTCTCCCACCTCTCCGAGGTGATCAAGATGCACGCGCACGAGCTGATCACAAGGCAGGAGGTCGTCCGTCTGGTCGACAACCTCAAAGAAAAAGCGCCTGAGCTGATCCAGGAGGTTATCGGTCCCGTCGTCACCTACAGCATGCTGCAGCATGTGCTCATGCGGCTTCTGGAAGAGGGTGTCTCCATCAAGGATCTGGAGACGATCATCGAGACGATGGCTTCGGCCATCACCGACAAGGGCATGAACCCGCGCGACATCGACAGCATCACCGAGCAGGTGCGTATCGCCCTGAAGCGGACGATCACGAGAATGTTCTGCGAGGACGGCAACATGAAGGTTGTCACGCTCGATGCGGATCTCGAGAGAGTTATGGTGGACTCCCTCACGAAGGGCGAGAACGGCTATTACCTGGCGCTCAGCCCGGATATCCTGCAGAGCGTCGTTCGTCAGACACAGGCGGAAATAAAGAAATTCAACGGTCTGGATCAGCAGCCGGTTATCCTGGTTTCCCAGGTTATGCGTGTCCACTTCTATCACATGATCGGACAGTTCTATCCGAATGTCCGCGTGCTTTCGTTTAATGAGGTGGCCAATAACGTGCAGATCCAGTCCATCGGTAGTCTGAAACTTGAATCTCAGCCGACCTGACAGCAAATACAGGGCTGACATGTGATCCAGAGTACAGGAAACGACGTTCCGGCCGTCACACAGATTTGCGCACCATGGTAAGACAGCAGAGAACAGCTGCAGAACGGAAAACGGAGTCTATGCAAGCGTAACGGAGTTGACTATGAATAAAGCGGCGCTAAGCGAAAAAACAAATGATGAATTATTTGCGATGTACCGTAGCGAACAGGATGAAAACGACAGGCGCCTGATCCGTCAGGAGCTCACCATGCGGTATGTCTACATTGTCAGGGCGATCGCCTATCAGATGCGTGACATGTACATCGGATTCGCTCAGCAGGAGGATATCATTAACGAGGGCGTCCTGGAGATCATGAAGGGGATTGACCGCTACGATCCGGAGAGGGACAATAAGTTTGATACGTTCATCTCGCGCAGGATCCGCGGCATGGTCATCGATCTCATGCGGAAAAATGACTGGATGCCCCGCAATTTCCACCGCGACAACAAGGCGATCGAGCAGGCGGAGACCGCACTCACGGAGAAAAACGGCCACGCACCGACCGATGAGGAGACAGCGTCATACCTGTCTATGGACGTCAGGAAGCTCCGCAAGATCCGCAGCATGACGACGATGGTGAACGTTCTCTCGCTGGACATGACCTACGACGGCAACAACGAGGCCATGCTGCAGGTGCCGACGGAGAATATATCCGAGCAGCCGGAGCAGAGCTTCATGCAGGGAGAGACCTCCCGTGCGCTGGCAAGGGCAGTTTCCGGTCTGCAGGAAAAAGAAAAAATGATAATTTCCATGTATTATGTCGATAATCTTACTATGAGCCAGATAGCAGGCATCATGAACATCAGCCAGCCGAGAGTGTCCCAGCTTCACGCGCAGGCAGTCAAAAAGCTGAAGAAGAGTATGCAGGAAGATGGCTGATTAACACAGGCTGATGGAAGCGCGACGCAGCCCGGCAGACGGGATGCTGAACAATGGCAGCGGGTAAGGCGAAAAGAACGTCAGTGAGAGAAGGGGTAAACTGACGAAGAAAGGGGAGACAACATGTACCAGGGCTTTTATGAACTGACATCCGGCATGATCACGCAGCAGCGTAATCTGAACACCATCAGTAACAACATGGCCAACATCGAGACCACCGGATACAAGAGTGACAAGATGACCATGAGCACCTTCGACGAGCAGATGCTGCTCCGCACCGGCCGCGTTGCCAAGGGGAACAACACGCAGCTCGGCACGCAGACACCGATCGTGAAGGCGGATCAGACATATACCGATTACTCGCAGGGAAGTCCGCAGGAGACGGACGGCAAGTACGATTTCTGCATCAGCGGCGACGGATTTTTCTCCGTCAGGACAAACAGCGGCGTGCAGTACACGAGAAACGGCGCTTTTTCCGTGAGCGATAACGGTACGCTCATGCTTGACAATATCGGCCCGGTACTCGGCGCGGATGGCAACACGATCACCATCGATAATGAGAACTTTACGGTGAGTGAGGACGGCCGGATCTATTCCGAGACGGGCCGGCTTCTGGGACAGCTCCGTGTGACAACATTTGACACGGCAACGCTCCACAAGGAAGACAACGGTATGTACACGACGACTACAGACGGCGGCACGGATGCGACCGGTCAGACGGACATCCTCTATGGCTATCTGGAGACGTCGAATGTAGATATGATCGATGAGATGACCGATATGATCTCGGCGGAACGCGCCTACCAGGGCGCGGCGCAGATGCTGAAGATGTACGACAATGTACTGGATCAGGCATCGAACACGGTCGGAAGAGTCTGATCGCGGTATACATATATATATGTTGCATGAATCTGCTGCATCAGACTTACGCAGATATCATATGCGTCTGGCTGCATCGGATTTATACAAATTTCGGGTAGCCCGATTTCATCGGATTTATCCGGCAATCGTGGAGGAAATGCATTATGGATATGTCTTTCTGGACTGCCGCCGTCGGCACAGACGCGGCACAGAACAAGCTCAATATCGTATC
Source organism: uncultured Eubacteriales bacterium (assembly GCA_900318405.1). Lineage (GTDB taxonomy): Bacteria > Bacillota > Clostridia > Lachnospirales > Lachnospiraceae > Bilifractor. The sequence continues at coordinate 7,924 of ONKP01000033.1, forward strand.
CAACAATCTGGCCAATATCAACAACAGCGGCTACAAGACAAAGAACCCGGTATTCTCCGAGCTGATCAATTACAACCTGAACGGCCCGAGAGAAGAGAAGACCGATCTTCAGGCAGGAGCAGGCGCCATTGTTTCCGAGGCACCGACGAATTTTTCCACCGCGGCTCTGACGAACACAGAGCGGGATATGGACTATGCCCTGACGGCGGACAATGAATTTTTTCTCGTACAGAATCAGGAGACCGGGGAGCGGATGCTCACGAGAACCGGTCACTTCCACGCGGGACAGAGACCGGACGGATCTTACGTTCTCATGACGGATTCCGACAAAATGGTCCTGAATACGCAAGGACAGCCGGTCGTCATGAATATGGACGAGCAGACAGCCGATGAAGAAGGCGTGCTGGCTGACGGACAGGAGATCGGTGTGTATACGCTTCCGTATCCGTCCCGCCTGCTGAATGTGGGAGACAATGAATATCAGGTCCGTGAGGGCGACAACAATCCGATCACACTCGTGCAGGATCCGCAGATGATCCAGGGCGCGCTGGAGCAGTCCAACGTTGACATGGCACGCGAGATGGTCAGCACGATCGAGGCGCAGCGGGCATTTTCCTACACCCTCCGCATGGTCACCACATCAGACGAGATCGCGCAGACGATCAACAGTCTCAGATAAATGTACAAGGCCAGTCGCAGGCCAGGATCGGTCTGCAAACCCGGAGGTTTTGCAAGGCCGATGATGGCTTAGCGACGCGTGGACCTGTACATGCAATCATAGCAAAACAATAAACACAGCCCACACGCAGAGCATAATAACAGCAGATACACGATGGACAGATGACTATTCTATGAAAGAGATGATTGTGGTCCGTATCAGCGATATGAAGATCACACAGGGAAATAAAGAGCTGATCACCTACGCTCTCGGTTCCTGTGTGGGAGTATCCTTTTATGATCCTTTCCAGCAGAAGGGAGCGCTGCTTCACGTACTGCTCCCCCAGAGAATGGATGAGAGGGACAGCAATCTGATGAAGTACGCGGATTCCGGCGTCCATGAGACGATCCGGCAGATGAGACAGCATGGCTTCTGGATGGACAGGGTAGTGGTAAAAATAGCCGGCGGCGCCTGTATGTTTCATGATACGGGCAAGAGTGTTCTGGGGAAAATCGGTGACAGGAACGTGGAAAGCGTGAAACGTGCACTGGCCCGGGAGGGTTTCAGGATATCTGCGGAAGACGTCGGTGGGACGGTAGCCCGGACAATGTCCCTTGATGTGGGAACCGGAGAAGTGAAGATCCGCAACGCGACAGGGATGACAAAAATGCTGTAATAATGGTAAGTGAAGGAGGATGGCATGGCTAATAAGAAGGAAGGAATTCTTCTTGAAACCGGTACAAATGAAATCGAGATTATGAAGTTCTGCGTGCTGGGAGAATATTACGGAATCAATGTGGCGAAGGTCAAGGAGATCATGATGACCGAGCGCGTAAAACCCATGCCGCATTCTCATCCGGCCGTCGAGGGATTTTTCAAGCCGAGGGATACCCTCATCACCGTCATCAACCTGGCCACCTACCTCTCCGGAGAGCCTCAGAAGCCGAAGGAAGGCGCGCGTGATCTGTTCATTATCACGAACTTTAACAAGATGATGGTCGCGTTCCGCGTAGACAGCATCGAGGGCATCAGCCGTATCTCGTGGAAAAATATCAGCAAACCGGACAAAACGCTGGAGAACGGCGATGACAGCATTGCCACCGGCATCGCACAGTGCGACGATGAGCTCGTCACGATCCTCGACTTTGAGAAGATCGTTGCGGAGATCGCACCGGAGACCTCGATCAAGGTTTCTGATATCGACAAGTTGGGTGTGAGACCCCAGAACGAGTCACCGATCGTCATCGCAGAGGACTCCGTTCTCCTGCAGAAGATGATCAGGGATTCTCTTGCCAAAGCCGGCTACGACAATGTAACCGTATTCAATAACGGTTTTGAGTGCTGGAACTATCTGCAGTCGCTGGCATCCGATCCTCACGTCTATGATCAGGTCAATCTCGTCATCACCGATCTGGAGATGCCGATGATGGATGGCCACAGGCTGACCAAACTGATCAAGGATGATGCGGTGCTGAAAAATATTCCGGTTGTCATCTTCTCGTCGCTGATCAACGAGCAGATGTTCCTCAAGGGCAAGGAAGTGGGCGCCGACGAACAGCTCAGTAAGCCGGAGATCGGCCACCTTGTCACGGTGATCGACGGACTGCTGGCGCGCTACAGAGAGAACCGGGCCAACGGCTTCAAATCCTGATGCGTCAGATGCGATCCCTGCACAGGAGGGCTTTGCGCAGGACAGATTGGCACAGGACAGACATCATATGATTGCCACAGGAAGCAGAGATCCTGCAGGGGGACAACGCAATGGGTGATCTGGAGAATAATTCTCATATCGAGGTCGTGGATCACGCGTCAGAGGACGATCAGCTGGCGGAAACGATCCGCGGCAGCCTTGAGAAGAGTGTATACGGCAGGGCGGAAGGTAGCGGAACGGAAGCCGGTGGAAACGCAGTTCACGAGAGCTCCATAGACCGTACGGCTGGTAACGGAGACGAAACCGTTGCGTCGGGAACAGCTGACGCGACAGAAGCGCCTATGAACGCAGACGGGATGGAAAGTAAAGCGGGCGGCAGACAGGCAGATACGCACGTGAATACAGAGGCAGCTGCAACACCTGCGAAGGACAGTGGGATCGAAGACAGCGCGGAAATACAGGAAGATGATTTTCGCATCGTGAATGTCATGGCGGAGATCCTGCGCCAGAGAAATGTCCCCAAGACCATGGAACGCCTCGGCTGCTGCACCTGCAGCCGCTGCAAGGCGGATGTGATCGCCATGACGCTCTCAGCGCTCCCCGCCAAGTACTGCGTCACAAGCGGGAGCAACAAGTCACCGCTGATCAATTTCTATGATCAGCGCTATAATGCAGAGATTACATCGAGCATCATGCGCTCCTGCCTTATGGTCAGGGACCATCCACGGCATTCGAAATAATGGATTTGCGGCCGGGAGAATTTTTTCTCCCGGCCTTTTTATGCATCCTTATGATTTCGGCGAGTCAGACGATAAATTATGTAGATACGAGATGCGGCAGGAGTGACAGGACGCATCAGGAAAGAACGCAGAACCATCGGACAACACGGAGGAAGACAGGGACGTCTTCCGGATGATCATCTGCATGAAGGGAGCAAAGCACTATGAAGGTATCGTCAACAAGCAGCAGCACTAGTACATCGAGCCTCGGTAATACATCCCTGCAGGGCTTCGGTGGCCTGGTATCCGGCATGGACCGTGATGCCCTGATCGAACAGCTGACAGCGGCTACCTCAAAAAAAATTACCAACCAGAAGCAGGCCATTACCAAGGAGCAGTGGAAGCAGGAAGCCATTCAGAATATCACGGACAAGACGATTGATCTGGAAGACACGTATTTTTCCTACAGCAGTTCCTCGAGTCTGAAAAATACCAGTCTGTATGCGGCCAATGTCGTGACAGCGGAGGGCAATGCGGATGCGACCAAGTACGTGAAGGCCTCCGGTTCCTCCACCATGCTCAAGTACCTGACGGTACAGGGCGTGAAGCAGCTCGCCACGTCAGCCACGCTTGTGTCCGGAACCAAGGGCGTGGCGCAGTCGATCACGACGGCAAGCCTGAGCGGGAATGCCACGCTCTCCAATATTTCGGCCGGATCCTCGAAGATTAAATTCGGCGCATATACCTCTACGTCATCGACAAGCGGACAGTCCTTCCAGACATACGGGACATTTACTTTTCCTTCCTCGTATACGGATGCGAGCGGAAAAACGGTGACCATCGACTACACAAAGGACGCTTCCACCGTTGTCAGCCAGCTGAATGCCTATCTGGACCAGAACAGCGTTAAGGTCAGCAGCGACGGCAAACTGCTTCACTTCGGCCTGACGAGTGACGGCAAGCTGCAGATGCAGGCAGTCAAGAAGGATACGCAGGGCAATATCACCGAGACGTCGACGGACGGCGGCTACAGCATTCAGGCATCGGATACCGTTCTGAAGGCACTCGGTGTCAATATGGATACCCTCAAGACCGCGAATGCCAATTACGCGGCACAGGGCGCGACGATGGGACAGCTGAACAGTGCAGTGGATACGAAGCTGGAGACGTCCCTTGTGAACACCGCTACGTCCAAGATCGATTATCTGAAAAGCAAAGGCCTGACCTTTACCTACGGCGGCGAGACGCATACCGTTACGCTGGACAGCACTACGCAGGCCGGCATCAGCAGCGTGTCGGGTTACGCATCCGCTCTGCAGACCAGCATTGACAAGGCGTTCGGCAGCGGAAAAATAACCGTTTCCGCCAATACAACGACCAATGCGGACGGAACGACGTCCGAGACAATTTCCTTCGCGGGAGACAAGACCCGGGCGCTCTCTGTCAATTCGAGCGATCCGATTGTCCGTGACAACCTCGGTATTGCCGAGAATGCTTCCACCCAGGTCAGCAGGACGGCGAGCATCTATGATAACCGCGTGGCACTCGGTTTTGGTGCGGATATCACCGAAGATGAGCTGAACAGCAAGCTGGAAAACCTCACCATCAATGGCGTGCACATCACCGGCGTTACCTCTTCGACATCTGTTGATACGATGCTTTCGGCGATCAACAGCAATACGGAGGCCGGCGTCAAGGCTACCTATCTGAGCGGGACCAATCAGTTCGCACTGATTGCGACGAATACCGGATCAGGAAGAACCATATCCCTGGATGGAGATGCGGCATCTACGATCTTCGGTGTCGCCGCGGACGGCAGCAGCGGGTCATCGATCGACGGACAGGACGCTGTGCTGCAGTACAGCTACGGCGGTACTATTTCACAGACGGTTACCAGCAGCTCTAATACCTTCAATATCGAAGGACTGTCCGTCACCGTCAGCGGTGTCTTCGGCTACGAAAAGGACAGTGCGGGAAATCTGACGGATACCATTGATTCTTCTATGGGCGTTACTTTTTCCGCCACAGCCGACGCCGACAAGGCGGCGGAGCGCGTGAAAGCGTTTATCGATGCCTATAACGAGATCATTACAGCGGTCAACGACCAGGTCCGGACGAGACCGGACAGCAGCTATAAGCCCCTGACAGAAGATCAGGAAGACGAGATGACCGAGAAGCAGATCGAGGAGTGGAATACGAAGGCCAAGGCCGGTATTCTGAACAGCAACTCCACGATCCGCGATTACAGCGATGCGCTGCAGACAGTTAACCTTTCGATGTTGCGGAACGGCTTCAGCAACAGCGATCTGGAAGGTATCGGCATTACTTTTTCAGACGATACGACGGACGGCGGCAAGATTGTTTTCGACGAGGATGCCTTCAAAGCGGCCATGGAAAAGGATCCCGACAAGGTTTCCCAGGTGATGGCGGGCGGAAACGGCAAGACCGGACTGGTACAGACGATTGAAAATACGATGACGCCTTTTGCCACGCGCTACAGATCAAGAAACGGAAACTCCTACGGCAGGCTGGTGGAGGAAGGCGGATCGTCCAAACTGAGCCTTTCCAAGACAACGAACCAGATTTACAAGTCGCTGCAGGAGATGAATACGAAGCTGGCCACGCTGAAGAGCCAGCTGAAGACGGAACAGGATCGTTACATTACGGAGTTTACAAATCTGGAGACGCTCATTAACAACATGAATTCCCAGTCCTCATATATAATGGGCATGTCTTCATAACAGACGGGAATTCTGCTGCGTCTGTGTTTGTACGACGGCGATATCCGCCGGGGATGTGCCGGTTGCTTCCGGTGGCCGTCATAACTGCGCTGGCAAGATGCAGATATCTGCCGGGACTGCGTTAAATCAGGGGTTGTGTTCAAATAAGTACATGGTTTCCATGCATGACAGAGGAGAGTACAGATGAATCCTTACAAGAAGTACAAAGATAAGAGTATTGAAGGCATGAGCCAGGGAGAACTGCTGGTAACGCTCTATGACGAGTCGATCAAGGATCTGAAGAGAGCGCAGCTGGCGCTGGAAGACAAGGATTATGCAGGATTTGATTATCAGCTCAATTATTTTATCAGGATCATACGTTATCTCAATAATACCCTTGATCTGAGCCAGCCCATCGCCTGGGATCTCAAAAAGCTGTATACCTATATCAATTACGATATCGGACGTGTGAGAGCCGCTAGAGAGAGAATGGCAGATGAGATTCCGAAGCTGATCGGCATCATGCAGGATCTACGGGACGGGTTCGAAGGTGCGAGCAGACAGGTGCACGATGAGCGTCCGGTGGAGGACAGAGGCGTGAGCGTATAAAAAAGTAACGGCGGACTGTTGATCATGACAGTCCGCTTTGTTTTACGCGAACATCGAAATACCGAGATAAACGCGCGAATCGTATTTTGGCCCAGTATATCAGCTTACGGCAGGCTGGAGACGGAGCATACACCCCGGGGCTATAGGGCAGGATGTTGTCGCTGACAGCGCCCCTGTCTGAGCAGGAGAGGAAAAAGCATATGAGAGATCCATACGGAAGAGAACGGTTTGTGACCCCTGTGACATCAGTGCCGCCGGTGAAAGCTTCTGCGCCGGCGGAAGAAAAAACAGCTGCATCCGCACTGAATGTAGATCGGCTGTTGCTTCTGTTTCAGAGACGATATAATATTTTAAGAGAGATTAAAAATGACACGGATGACCTTGCGGAAGCCGCATCGCGTCACGACGGCGTATCGACGGATCTGGAGCTGGAGATGCGGATGGATCATCTGCAGCAGTGCGAGGACAACTGGCAGGAGATCTGCCTTATGGGGGAGACGGATGCACAGGCGGCAGCCGAATTCCGGCGGCTCGTCCTGCAGGATCCTGAGCATGCGCACAGCAGCCTTCCCAGGGAGGAAAAGCTCTACGATCTCCGGCGCAAATGCCGCATGATCATCCGACAGATTCAGACGAAGGACCGTATCGTCAATCTGCAGTCCATACATGAGAAGTCTGTATATTATCAACCATGATGATATGCTGACAACGGAGTTTGAAGACTGGCTGGCAAACTACTGTTGTGCATTGCAGTGCACATAAGGAGTTGCGACACCTGGGGATCGTACGGATGATGACTGCTGTTGTGCATTGCAGTACACATAAGGAGTTACAACGACTGGTAATTGTACCGGTGCTGCGTACAAGCAGGTGAGTTGATCAGCCATGATCAGCGTGCAGAGAAGGGCTGCGTCAGGTAATACGGTATCACAGAAACGGGGAAGAAAATGGATCGCAGTTTTTACGAGGGAAGACTGATCGTCAATATCGTCGGCGGCATCATGAGACAGGACCATCTGTTTCCGGTGCACAGTAAAAAGCTGAACTGGGAGAGGATTTACCGCACGGCAGACTACCATGAGGTGGCGAATATCGTCTATCTGGGGATTCTCGGCGCGTCCGAGGAGATGGATCCGTTCTGGAAGGAAAAATTCTTTGAGAGCTATCGTACGGCCATGCGCATGAATGACACCTGCTCCGGAGAGGAAGCGGCTGTCCTCGGCATGCTCGACAGAAATGCCGTGCAGTGCGTGATCCTCGGCTCTTCCTCCATCCGCGAATTTTATGAGATACCGGAAGCCGCGGGCAATACGCCGCTGCGTCTGCTTTTCAGTGAGGAAGACTATCCGAGAGCCAAGGGATATCTGATTGATATCGGGTATGAAGTGGATGAGCATTTCAAAAATCACGGTGAGCATATGGTTAATGCCGCCGGCTTTCCGCTGGAGATTTACCGTCGGATCCCGATGGAAACTGAACTGATCCAGACCAATATGCGCAAGCTGATCGATGGCGCTTATCGCGATCCTCATTTTCAGGGAATCAGCGGTCTGTCCATGGAATATGGCTATATCTACCGCATGACGGAGACCGTTTACCTGTATTGCATCGATCATCTGACGATCCGTTACCTGCTTGATACCTTTCAGATGTACTGCGCTTATCGCGATGACATGGATATGGACCTGGTCACCGACCGTCTGGGCCGCATGCGGATCAATGAAATTGCCGACTGCCTGCTGCAGATTGCGGCCATGTGGTTCGGTGCGAAGAATGATCCGCTGCTGAGCGGGCCGAAGGACGATCTCAGCGTCTATGATTACATGGAGAACCGTATCCTGAGCAACGGCCTTACCGGAACAGTGGAGAAACTGGGCCAGGCGTCGGAACTGAGAGAGGATATCCGGCACACAGCGGAAAAAGCGCAGAAGCAGGCTGAGAAACTCCGCCGCAAAGAAGAAAAAAGAATGGCCGGCAAGGCAAAAATCGGCTTTCTCTCGCGTTTCAGGAAGACGCAGCAGCAGGAGGAAGAGATTCCCGAGCTGCGTAAAGATGGCAATGTGCAGTCCTATGTGCGCAGCTATGGTATCGCCGTGCAGACGCCGTATTTTTCCTTTACGCTGCCTTATCGCTGGGCGGAATTCGGCCGGGTCTATGGATGAGGATTTCGGACGCACGGAGCTCAGTCTGGATGCCAGAGATCCGGATGCCTATGCCGTCCACCTGATCTTTGAACCCAAGGAGGGGGATCCGCTTCCCGTCCTGGACCTTCTGCTTTACGCGGATCCGCTGAATGCTTCCGTCGAAGTGATGCGTAAGGAGGAAAATCACTATATCGGCCGTCTGACGCACATGGATGACAGGTACGAGTATGAACTTCACCTGGTGGCTGTCTACAGCGAGGGGATTGCCGAGAACGAGGACCTTGACCTGTACAACAGCCTGCTGGCGGAGAGAGATAATATCATCCGCTCGCTGACGCCGGTCAACGAGCCGTCAAACAAAAATGTCAACCTGCTGGAGAGATTCGCAGGCTGGAAGACGGAGAATATGCCGGCGGAGTACAAGCAGTCGACGATGTGAGCGCCCGGCCGTGCATCGCATGATGTTTCTGACAGTTCTGGTATATTGATCACAGGTATCAGCTGATCGATCATGACAGGCACGACAGACACGACAGACATGACAGATACGACAGAGGTGGCAGACATGGCAGATACCACAGACATGACAGACATGGCAGATACTTACAGACATGACTGACACGACATAGGTGGCAGACATGATAGATATGACAGATGCGATATAAAATCAGACAGACATGATAGAAAACATGACATGCATGTATTGTCATGTATGAAAACAGGAGACCCGCACATGCGGATCTCCTGTTTTCGTACAATTTACCTGGCATCTGATTTCTTTTGACTGGAATTCGCCGCTTCATCTGCAGAAGAACCCGCAGCCCCTGCGCCGGGGCTGTCTGCGTCCGATCCGGAAACATCGGCTAATGCCGGCATTTTTTTCAGACGGGACAGAAGCGTATTCTGCAGATTCGACACCGTATCAAAATCCGGCGCGACGGAACTCTTGTTTTCCAGTTCGGCTTTGGAGAGCTCCTCACGGAGAATAGAGATCTGCTTCGGAGCATCGATCGCCAGACGAACACCGTCTGCTGCGCAGTCGACAACCGTGATGCGGATATTGTCA
>ONKP01000034.1 GCA_900318405.1 uncultured Eubacteriales bacterium
AGCGCGTGCGAACGAACAGAAAAACGTACAGTGAGCCGCTCGCTGCGGAAGCTGTGAGATAATATAGTCTCGCAGAAAGACAGAGGGGGGAATGAGCAGCTTGGATGAGACTTTTCGTGTATATCCGGGAGATCCGATGCGCGATGGCGTAAGGAGAGATGGCAGCAGGGTATGCTTCACCATGCGGGTCCCCGAGGATAAGAATCTGGAACTTCTTCTGTATAAAAAGAATGAGACCACACCGGCCCGGGAGATTCCGTATCCTGCTTCAAACAGGATCGGAAATATCAGCTCGGTCAGCATTTACGTGGATCCGGAATACGCATGGTATAATTACCGCGTTGACGGGGAAATCGTTCCGGACCCGTATGCTGTCAGCGCTGTGAGATACAGCATTCCCGGCACGGAACAGACGGGCTGGCTCTGTGCGATTCCCACCGATTACACGGCAGAAACGGAACCGCTGCAGATCCCGATGGCCGACTGCATTTTTTACAAACTGCATGTGCGTGGGTATACGATGAAAAAACCCGCTGGCGTGCGGCATCCCGGGACGTTTGCCGGTGTGTGCGAACGAATCCCCGACCTGAAGGATCTGGGCGTGACATCCGTCATCCTCATGCCGGTCTACGAATTTAAGACGACAGAAGAGACGAAGGAATCCAGCTATTTGTTGGACAGCGATGTCCGGGTGATGAACACGGAGGACCATCCGGAAAAAAATTACTGGGGATACAGCAGCGGACTGTATTTCGCTCCGAAGGCATCCTACAGCAGTTCGGATGATCCGGTGCGTGAATTCGGCGATCTGGTTGATGCGCTGCACAGGAACGGGCTGGAATGTATCCCGGAATTCTATTTCGAGACGGATGAGGACCCGCGCGTTGTCACAGATGTGCTCCGCTACTGGCGGTTTGTCTATCACGTGGATGGATTTCATCTCGTGGGAGACGGGCACTGGATACAGGCCGTGACGTCCGACCCCATGCTGGTCAGATGCAAGCTGATCTATACTTATTTTGATACGGAGGGAATTTACAGAAAAGGCAAACCGCGCTACCGCAATCTGGCCTGCATGAACCTCGGCTATGAGCACATCATGCGGCGTTTCCTCAAGGGAGACACCGATCTGCCGCTTACCGGCGTGCAGGAAGCCATGCGCAATGACTGTGACTGCTGTACAAAGATCAGTTATTTTGCCGACCAGGACGGGTTCACGATGAATGACATGGTGAGCTACGGCGAGAAGCACAACGAGGAAAACGGAGAAAATAACCGTGACGGCACAACGGAGAATTTTTCCTGGAACTGTGGTGCCGAGGGCGCGAGCCGTAAATCTGCCGTGAAAAAACTCAGGATGCAGCTGCTCAGGAATGCATTTCTTATGCTGATGACCGGGCAGCCGTCCCCGATGATCTATGCCGGGGATGAGGTGATGAATTCTCAGAACGGCAATAACAATGCGTGGTGCCAGGACAATGAGACGGGCTGGGTGAGCTGGTCGAAGTCGAAATCCGCGGCGGAGCTCAGAGAGTTTGTGAAGGACTGCATTGCTTTTCGCCGCGAACACCCTGTTCTTCATCAGCCGCACCTCCTGAGAATGAGTGATTATAAGAGCTGCGGTTTTCCGGATCTTTCCTATCACAGCCGGATCGCGTGGATGAGCGGAACCGGCGACACGAAAGTCGGCTTTGCCGTCATGTACTGCGGCCAATATGCGGAAAAAGAAGACGGCACGAAGGATCAGACGATCTATATCGCTTACAATATGTACTGGAAAGAGCAGGAATTCGCTCTGCCTCATCTGCCGGGCGGCGGCAGATGGTATCTCAAGGCCGACACGTCGAGAGAGGACGCCTTCATCCCTGACGGGCAGGAGGAAATCATTCCTGCAGACAGAGACAAGTCAATACCGGTGGGCGGAAGATCAGCAGTCATCCTGATCGCGGGAGCATGAAACCAATGGGCAGACATCCATATGCATGGCAGCATTTTAAAACGATCACAAAACACAGAAACATGGTCATGCGCTACTGTTTCCGCATGGGCCTGTACCGACAGGGACTGACGCACGATCTGTCCAAATATTCACCGACAGAATTCCTGGAGGGTGCCGAGTACTGGCAGGGGACGAGGAGCCCGAATAATCGCGCAAGGGAGGTCAAGGGCTACTCCGAGGCATGGCTGCATCACAAGGGGCACAACCGCCATCATTTCGAATATTGGATTGATTACGGTATAAATTGTGATACAATCATTCGTGGCGTTCCGATTCCGCGGCGCTATATCGCGGAAATGGTCGCAGACAGGATCAGCGCATCCCGCGTCTATCAGGGGGATGCCTACACTGACCGGTCTGCCTGGGAGTATTTTCAGAAGGGAAGTGACAAGCTCTGGTTTGTCGATAAACAGTCCCTGAAGGAACTGGGGTTCCTGCTGAAGATGCTTGCAGATGAGGGAGAAGATAAGACGATCTCCTATATCCGGAACGTTTACCTGAAGGAAAAATAACAGTACATTGATGCAGGGGATGCGGAAAATGGAGAAAAAGAAGATCAAGGTAGTGAAATTTGGCGGAAGTTCACTCGCGGATGCCAATCAGTTTGAGAAGGTAGGCGCGATCATCCGCGCGGACGAGAGCAGGAGGTATGTGGTTCCTTCCGCGCCGGGACGCAGATTTTCAAACGACACCAAAGTAACGGACATGCTCTATGCATGCTACGATCTGGCGGAGCAGGGAGTGGATTTCTCTCAGGCACTGCAGAACATCAAGGACCGCTATGACGCGATCATCCGCGGACTCGGCATCAGAGATTTTTCTCTGGATGAGGAATTCCGTGTGATCCATGAGAATTTCAGCAATAAGATCGGAAGAGATTATGCGGCTTCGCGCGGTGAGTATCTGAACGGCAAAGTGATGTCTGCTTATCTGGGCTTCCCTTTTGTGGATGCTGCCGAGGTTGTTAAATTTGATGAGAACGGAGAATTTGATGCCGTACTCACGGACAGGACCATGGGAGAAAAACTTCGTGCCATGGATTATGCCGTAATCCCCGGATTTTACGGTTCCAAACCGGATGGCTCTGTCAAGACCTTTACGAGAGGCGGTTCGGATATCACCGGTTCTATCGTAGCCAAGGCAGTGCATGCGGATCTGTACGAGAACTGGACTGACGTTTCCGGTTTCCTGATGGCGGATCCCCGCGTGATCGACAACCCTGTGACCATCAGCACGATCACCTATCGCGAGATGCGTGAGCTCTCCTACATGGGTGCGACGGTGCTTCATGAGGATGCAATCTTCCCGCTCAGGAAAGAAGGCATTCCGATCAACGTGCGCAATACGAACCGTCCGGAGGATCCGGGCACGATGGTCGTAGAGAGCACCTGCAGCAAACCCAGATATACGATCACCGGTATCGGCGGTAAGAAGGGTTTTGCCTCTATCACCATTGAAAAAGCCATGATGAACGCCGAGATCGGCTTCGGCCGCAAGGTGCTCCAGGTGATCGAGAATGAGGGCATGACGTTTGAACACATTCCCTCCGGTATCGATACATTTTCCGTCTTCGTCAACCAGAAGGAATTTGAGCCGCATGAGCAGGCCATCATCGCCGGACTGCACCGCACGGTTCATCCGGATCTCATCGAGCTGGAGTCCGATCTGGCACTGATCGCCGTTGTGGGTCGTGGCATGAGAAGGACGAGAGGAACGGCCGGACGTATTTTTTCCGCCCTCGCGCATGCGCATGTGAATGTAAAAATGATCGACCAGGGCTCTTCCGAGCTGAATATCATCATCGGCGTGGAGAACCGTGATTTTGAGACGGCGATCCGGGCTATTTATGATATTTTTGTCATCTCTCAGCTCTGATCAGATAAGTTTCATCTGTATTGATTCGGGATGTGTGCCGGGCAACGGAGCGCATTCGGCAGAACAATTCTCTGAACAGACAGACATGAAGTAAACGCGTCGTACAGGCGATGGATAAGGATATACAAACGGATGTAAATGCAAAGGGGTGTATACATGAAGAGACTGCTCTTGAAACTCAGCGGTGAGGCACTCGCCGGAGATAAGAAAACCGGGTTCGACGATGATGTGATCGTCGGCGTGGCAAAGCAGGTGAAGCAGCTGACAGAGGAAGGCTATGAGATCGCCATCGTCATCGGCGGCGGCAATTTCTGGCGGGGAAGATCCAGCAAACGGATCGACCGCGTGAAGGCTGACCAGATCGGTATGCTGGCAACCGTGATGAACTGCATCTATGTATCGGATATTTTCCGGTCTGAGGGTATGATGACTTCTGTTCTGACACCGATGGAGATCGGCGGGATGACGAAGCTCTATTCCAAGGACCGCTGCAGCAAGTATTTCAGCAAAAATATTGTCATCTTCTTCGGCGGCGGCACCGGAAATCCGTATTTTTCCACAGATACGGCGGCTGTGCTCCGTGCGATCGAGATTGAGGCAGATTCGCTGCTGCTGGCAAAGGCAGTAGACGGCGTCTATGATTCCGATCCGAAGGAAAATCCGGATGCGAAGAAGTTTGACAAACTCAGTATCGACGAGGTTGTGGCGAGACAGCTGAAGGTTGTGGACGGCACAGCTTCGGTGATGGCGCAGGAGAACCATATGCCGATGATCGTTTTCGGTCTGGCGGAAGAGAACAGTATCATCCATGCCGCACACGGAGAGACAAGCGGTACAGTGATCACGGCCTGAGGCCGGCATAAGTTTACGGGAGGTTTTTACCATGGAAGACGAGAGAATCAAACCCTATCAGGAAAAGATGGACAAGACGCTTGCCAATCTCGGCAGTGAGCTTGACACCATCCGCGCGGGACGTGCCAATCCGCATGTACTCGACCGCATCATGGTTGATTACTACGGAACGCCGACACCGATCAAAAATGCAGCCAATGTGACCGTACCCGAGGCCAGAATGATCCAGATCCAGCCCTGGGAAGCTTCAATGGTGAAGCCGATCATCAAGGCAATCCAGACCTCTGATCTGGGCATCAACCCGAATACGGACGGAAAAACCATCCGGCTCATATTCCCTGAGCTCACGGAGGAGCGCCGTATCCAGCTCACCAAAGAGGTGAAAAAGAAAGGCGAGGAAGCCAAGGTGGCGATCCGCAATATCCGCCGTGATGGCAACGAGGCATTCAAGAAGCTGGAGAAGTCCGAGGATCTCTCAGAGGATGTGATCAAGGAGCTTCAGGAAAAACTGCAGAAGGATACCGACAAATACGGCAAGAAGATCGATGATATGATCGCGACAAAGACAAAGGAACTGATGACCGTATAATTTTTGAGAAGACCCCGCGTGCAGAACGGGGTCTTCATATTATAATGCATAAGCTACGGATTGCTTCGTGCTTCGCACTCCCGCAATCCTACAGGTATTCGCACTTTCGTTCCGCTGTCGCGTCACTTCGTGCTCATACCTGTTGCCTTCGAAACCGCAGACAGCCTCTTACACACGCTTCGCGTGTGACGAGTCTGTCTGCGATTCGAAGAGCTTATACAGTATATAGAATGGCAGGTATTTGGTATGGACGAAAACAATCTGATTCTCCCGAACCATCTGGCAATCATTCTGGATGGCAACGGCCGGTGGGCAAAGAAAAGAAATATGCCCAGGAGTTACGGGCATATCGTCGGCACGGACAACCTGGAAAAAATGTGTGATGTAATTGCCGATATGGGCATTAAATATCTGACGGTCTATGCTTTTTCCACGGAAAACTGGAAGCGCGCACAGGATGAAGTGGCGCTTCTCATGAACCTGTTTCGCAAATATCTGAAGCGATGTGAAAAGAAGGCAGTGCGGAACCATATGCGCGTGCGCATCATCGGAGACCCGACGGCGCTCGCACCTGACCTCCAGGAGGAGATCCACTATCTGGAAGAAATGTCAAGCGGCTATGATCAGATGTATTTCCAGATCGCCATCAACTACGGCGGACGCGATGAGATCGAGCGCGCCGTGACGAAACTGGCGGATGACGCGAGAAAGGGTGTACTGCCGGAAGGACGCGTCACGGGCGAGACGTTTGAGAAATATCTGGATACGGCGGGCATTCCCGATCCGGATCTGCTAATCCGGACGAGCGGCGAACAGAGAATTTCCAATTTTCTTCTCTGGCAGCTGGCTTATACCGAATTCTATTTCACGGATACGGCGTGGCCGGATTTTCACAAGGAGGATCTGATCAAAGCCATCGAGGCCTATGATCACCGCAACAGACGCTTCGGCAACGCCTGAGAGGAAGAAACGTTCCTTCAGCAACGCCTTAGAGGGAGAAATGCTCCTTCGGTAATTATGCAGATAATCCCTGCTTCGATTTGACCTGACATAACAGGAAGGGTTATTTTCATGGATAAACATGTACTCTGGCTCACCGCCGGACTGGTTCTGATCGCTGTCATGCTCATCGTGCAGTATCTGACCAGAAAAATCGAAAATTCATTCATGACGCGCACCATCAGCGGCGTTATTCTGCTTGATGTGGCGCTGATCGTCATCATTTACGGCAGATGGCTTCTGTATGCCACCTGTCTTGTGCTTTCCCTCATCGGCGCGTTTGAATTTTACCGGGCCATGGGCCTCCATCAGAAGACAAAAAAAATAAATGCGCTGGAACTCACAGGCTATATCGGCGTCGTGCTGTTCTACCTGTCACTGATCGCAGAGGGACTGATTCCGAGGATCATCAGTGTGGTCTTCTGTGTCACACTGATGATGGCAGTCTATGTATTTACTTTCCCGACGTACAGGATCGGTCAGGTGATGACAGCGCTCTTCGGTATTCTCTACGTCGGCGTCATGATTTCCTTTGTCTATCAGACACGCATACTTCCGAACGGTAAATATGCCGTGTGGCTTATTTTTATCTGCTCCTGGGGCTGCGATACCTGCGCCTATGTCTTCGGACGTCTGTTCGGCCGTCACAAGATGACGCCGATCCTGAGCCCGCACAAGACCATAGAAGGAGGCATCGGTGGCGTTGTCGGTGCCGGCATTCTGGGCATGATTTTTGCCTTCCTGACACATGAAGATGTGCCTGCCTTCATGATCATCAGTGTGATCGGAGCCTTCATTTCCATGATCGGTGATCTGGCGGCGTCGGCCATCAAGCGCAATGAGGAGATCAAGGATTTCGGCACGCTGATCCCCGGACACGGCGGCGTGCTTGACAGATTTGACAGCGTTATTTTTACAGCGCCTGTCATCTACTTCCTGACTTATCTGGTTTCCATGTGATTATGCAGGTTATGAGGAGAATAAAGGTAATGAAGCGAATCGCCATTCTCGGGTCGACGGGTTCGATCGGCACACAGACGCTTGATGTCGTCAGAAACAATTCGGATATGAAGATTACCGCGCTGGCGGCGGGACATTCTGTCGATGCGCTGGAGAAGCAGATCAGGGAATTCAGCCCGGAGATCGCCGTACTGTACGATGAGAAAGCGGCGGAGGATCTGAAAACGCATGTTGCCGATACGGATACGCGTGTCCTCTCAGGGATGGACGGACTGGTTGAGATGGCGTCGATGACGGACGCTGACGTACTGGTGACAGCGGTTGTCGGTATGATCGGCATCCGGCCCACACTGGCCGGCATCGAAGCAGGCAAAAATATTGCCCTTGCGAACAAGTAGACGCTGGTAACGGCAGGCCACCTGATCATGCGCGAGGCTGCCAGACAGCATGTGCGCATTCTCCCTGTGGACAGCGAACACAGTGCGATCTTCCAGTGCCTGCACGGGGAAGAGCACTGGTCGGTGCATAAACTGATCATCACAGCTTCCGGCGGACCTTTCCGCGGCATGAAGACATCGCAGCTGGAACATATCACGCCGGAGGACGCACTGAAGCATCCGACCTGGTCGATGGGCAGAAAGATTACGATCGATTCGGCTACGCTTGTCAATAAAGGCCTGGAGGTCATGGAGGCTCACTGGCTCTTCAACGTATCCCTCGAGCAGATTCAGGTCGTGTTGCAGCCGCAGAGCATTATCCACTCCATGGTCGAGTTTGAGGACGGTGCGGTGATGGCGCAGCTCGGTGTTCCGGATATGCGCCTGCCGATCCAGTATGCGCTCTGTTATCCGGAAAGACGCTTCCTGAACGGTGATCGTCTGGATTTCACGAAACTGAAGAGCATTGAGATCGATCAACCTGACATGGAGACCTTCAAAGGTCTGCCCATGGCCATTGAAGCGGCAACGGCGGGCGGTACGATGCCGACGGTTTTCAATGCCGCGAATGAAGAGGCTGTCCGTCTTTTCCTGGATCACCACATCGGTTTTCTGGATATCTACCGGATCATCCGTGAGGCGATGGACAGTGAGACAGTTATTCCTGATCCGGATCTGGATACGATTCTCGCCACGGAGGCGGAGGTGCGTGCTAAGATACGCGGTAATTACGGCACTGACTGATCTCCATGCGATGGGGTGTATATTCTTAGCTTTTGAGTCCTGATGATTTTTGGAGGTTGACATATACAGTGAGATATCTGCTTGGCATCCTTATGCTCGGGGTAGTGGTTCTTTTTCATGAATTCGGCCATTACCTGGCGGCCCTGAAAAACGGTGTTGCCGTAATCGAACTCTCTTTCGGATTCGGTCCGCGGCTGCTTTCCCATGTGAGCAAAAAGTCAGGGATACGTTATTCGTGGAAACTCATTCCCTTCGGCGGCTCCTGCGAAATGCTGGGAGAATATGATGATGAGGAAGACGGATATGATGAAAAAAATGTCGAAGAGGATACGGCGACGCGCGATACCGGCTCTGATACTGCCGGGAAGGATGAGAAACGTGATGCTCACGGAGATGACGGTGAAGAGCCGGCGATATCCGAAGATTTTTCTGAAAACAGATATGACGCTCCTGTGAGGACAGGCAGCAAAGGATGCACATTTCAGCAGGCGGCTCTCTGGCGGCGTGCGATTATCGTTGCGGCCGGTCCTGTTTTTAATTTTATCCTTGCGCTTCTGGCCGCATTCATTATTGTGGCGGCGACGGGAGAGACGCGAGCGATCGTGGGATCGGTAGAGACCGGATCACCGGAGAGTGAAGCGGGACTCCAGGCTGGAGATGAGATTATCCGCTTCGACGGCCATCGCGTCCTGAACGCTGAGGACCTGTATCTCAACCTGGTTCTCTACGGCACATCGACGGATACGGTCGACGTGACAGTCAGAAGAGACGGGGAAAAAATCAATCTGTTCTACACGCCGGAAACGCAGACACGCTGGATGCTCGGCTTCCATTATGCTGACGCATCCGAAGAAAACGGCGTACAGATCACGCAGCTGCTAAAGGACTCTGCGCTCCGGGATGCGGGCGCCCAGACCGGTGACGTGATCAAGGCGATCAACGGAACAGAGATCACGGACAGTGAGGGGCTGCAGACTTACCTTCAGGAAAATCCTCTGGACGGCTCCGCCGTGGATGTAACGGTCAGACGCGGCAGCCGGACGTATACACTGGAAAATGTGAAACCGAGGGAATCCCTGTCCGCTGTCAATCAGTTTTCCATCGACTGGACACCGGAAAAGCAGAATCTCTTCGGCGTGATAAAGTACGGCTTCATAGAACTCGGATACTGGATCAGTACGGTCTGGAAGACACTGGGCGGTCTGGTCAGCGGGTTGTTTACGATCAATGATTTTTCCGGCCCTGTCGGCATCGTCAAGATGGTTGGGGATACCTATGCAGAGACCGCACAGACGGTTTCCGTGGCTGCCGGGCTTCTGACGCTGCTGGAAATGCTCTGTATGATCTCAGCAAATCTGGGCGTCATGAATCTGATTCCGTTCCCGGCGCTGGACGGCGGAAAGCTGCTTTCGTACCTGATCGAGGCCATCCGGCATAAACCCGTCAGCCAGAAGGTGCTGTATTATGTGGAGATGACAGGCTTTGTTCTGCTCCTGGCATTCTCTGCCTATGTCACGATCCATGATATTTTTCGGTATATATGACTCGTCTGAAAAAAACATTTATGACTCGTCTGAAAAAAACAGTTGACTTCAGCAGGACGTAATGATAGAATACATTTCGTTGTCGGAAATCGGCAGCATGCGGAAGTGTCGGAATTGGTAGACGAGCAAGACTAAGGATCTTGTGGTATTCGTACCGTGTGGGTTCAAGTCCCATCTTCCGCAGGATCAGATCCTGAAATCCTAATGAAAGGGTTTCAGGATTTTTTTTCGCGCTCCCGCGATCCTCCCTCATCCCGGGCTCTCGTCCAGCCTTGCTCACTGTTATCACCAAATGCCTGCGGAACCTGCGGAAGAAAAAAAGGAATTTTCTTTTTTTCATCGTATATAACTTAATGAAGGCTGTGTATGAGGCTCAGAACTCAGAATTCGGAATTTGAGCCGATTTAAACGCAGAAATGAGAACACTGTGAACAGCAACAGGACTGCACAGAGGTGACTGAGTGAATATACGAGAGCAGATTGAACAGGATGATGAGCGGCTGCTGAGTCCGTATGCTTCGCTGAGCAGCCATACGAGGGGACGTCAGGAAAAGCAGGATCTGGATGAAGTACGCACCGAATATATGCGCGACAGAGACCGGATCGTTCACTGCAAGGCATTCAGGCGGCTGAAGGATAAGACACAGGTCTTTCTGGATCCGGAGGGAGACCATTATCGCACGCGCCTGACCCATACGCTCGAGGTCTCGCAGATCGCGCGCACGATCGGGAGAGCACTCCGGCTTAACAACGACCTTATCGAGGCCATCGCGCTCGGTCATGATCTCGGGCATACACCCTACGGGCACGCCGGTGAGCGGACGCTGAATGCCATCATGCCGGGCGGCTTCCGGCACTATGAACAGAGTCTGCGCGTTGTGGACAGGCTGGAGAACGGCGGGAAGGGCCTGAACCTCACCTGGGAGGTGAGGGATGGCATCATCAATCATCAGCTGGAGACCACGCCGGCGACGCTGGAGGGACGGGTGGTTCGTATCGCCGATAAGATTGCCTATATTCATCACGATATGGATGATGCCCAGCGCGCGGGCATCATATCCGAGGATGATATTCCCATTACACTTCGCATGACACTCGGCTATACATCCAAAGAGCGCCTGAACACGCTCGTTCTTGATGTCATCCGGTCCAGCGAGGGTAAAAATGATATCCTGCAGTCCGACACGATTCATGATGCCATGATGCTTTTCAGAAAGCTCATGTTCGCCGATGTATATATGAATCCGGTCGCCAAGGCGGAAGAAGTCAAGGTCAACCGCATGATCCGCTGTCTCTATGATTACTACACGAAAAATCCGGAGGAAATGCCGGCTGAGTATGTGCGGATGATACGTAAGGGCGAGACACCGGAACGCGTCGCCGGAGATTACATCTCCGGCATGACCGACGCCTACTGTGTGCGCTGCTTCCGTAAGATTTATGAGCCAAGGTCCTGGGATGTATTCTGAATACCATGGGATGTCCGGAGATACAGACGCCTCCAGCCAGCAACCATCCGCAGACGCCGGTGGTTGGCGGGTACTGGCGGGCTGGGTTTATCTGTATTCCTGAATTTGTTATGAACCGTAACGTGAGCTGAAAATCAGGAGAGCTATGCGATATTCGGAAGAAATACTTGAAGAAGTCCGCGCCCGGAACGACATTGTAGATGTCGTGTCGGAGCGCGTCAAACTGCAGAGACGCGGCGCCAATTATTTCGGCCTGTGCCCGTTCCATCACGAGAAGACACCATCGTTTTCCGTGAGCCCTGACAAGCAGATTTTTTACTGCTTCGGCTGCCACGAGGGCGGCAACGTGATCACGTTCATCATGAAATATGAGAACTACACGTTTCAGGAGGCGCTGAAATATCTGGCGGACAGGGCGGGGATCCGTCTGCCGGAGAGGGAACAGACGGCAGCTGAAAAAGCAGAGGCCGACCGCAGAAGCCTGCTGCTCAATATCAACAAGATCGCTGCCACTTATTTTTATCAGAAACTCCGGATGCCCTGCGGCAAAACGGCCATGGAATATCTGACGAAGCGCGGCATTTCGAAGGAAACCATGCACAACTTCGGCCTTGGCTATTCTGACAGGTACAGCGACGATCTCTACCGTTTTATGAAATCGAAGGGGTTCAGCGATAACCTGCTGAAGGACAGCGGGCTGTTCCGCTATGACCCGAAGAGCGGATTTACGGATAAATTCTGGAATCGCGTGATGTATCCGATCATGGATGCCAATTCCCGTGTGATCGGATTCGGCGGCAGGGTTATGGGGGACGGAAAGCCCAAATACCTGAATTCACCGGAGACGGAGATCTTCAACAAGAGGAGAAATCTGTACGGGCTGAACGTGGCGCGCCGTACAAGAAAAAATTACCTGATCATCTGCGAGGGATACATGGATGTCATCTCGATGCATCAGGCGGGTTATACAAACGCGGTCGCTTCACTCGGCACGGCACTGACGGAAGAGCAGTGCATGCTGATGAGCCGTTTCACCAAAGAAGTGCTCGTGATCTACGATATGGACGGCGCTGGTGTGAAGGCTGCGCTTCGGGCGATTCCGATGCTTCGGGATTCAGGGATCACGACGCGCGTCGTCAATCTGAGGCCGCACAAGGATCCGGATGAATTCATACAGGCCGAGGGCGGTGAGGCCTTCGAAGAGCGGCTGCGCCGTGCGGAGGGCAGCTTTGCTTTTATCGTGGATCAGCTGGAGACAAAATACGATCCCCACGATCCGGGCGAGAAATCGCAGCTCGTACACGAGGCCTGCGCCGAGGCGGCCGGGATCCCGGATGAAATAGAGAGAGAGTCTGCGGAGGATTACCTGGCAGAGCGCTATGCGATCCGCAGAAAGACCATCGAGACCTACGTGGGCAATGAGCTCATGAAGGGGACGGAGACGAGGCGGCAGCAGGAAGAAAAAGAATCGCTGCGGCCGAAGGTTTCTGCGGCTGAGGGCCGGGCGGACGCCGAGCAGCGGCTGATGCTGACCATGATCGTGGACAGCCCGTGGATTGTGGAAAAGATCGGCAGTTACCTCACGCCGGAGGATTTCACAAATCCCCTTTGCAGGGAAGTCGCCGCCATGGTGTGGCAGCAGGCGCCTTCCGGCACGATCAACGAGGCGGGAATCATCGATCATTTTGAGACAGCTGAGGAGCAGTCGGAGGCGGCATCGCTTTTTCATACAGAGCTCAGTCTGGAATCCGATGAGGAGAAGAGAAGGGCTTTTGAAGATGTGCTGTTCCGGCTGAAGAGAAAGAGCCTCGAGGCCAGGACGGCTGCTCTGGATCCGTCGGATCTGCAGGGCTTTATGAAGGTCATGGACGAGAGAAAGAAACTGGACAGATTGACAGCTTCCGGTCTGCCGGATGAGATATTCAGGTCTGAAAGGAGACATACAAAATATGAAACAGGACAACAGCAGAATTCTTGAAAAAGCAAAGGCGCTCCTGGAGGAAGCATCGAAGAAGGACAATACACTCGAATATTCCGAGATCCTGACAACCTTCAAAGAAATGAAGATCACGGACAAGCAGATGGAAGCCATCGTGAAGTATCTGGAGGAGCATGACGTCTACGTGGTACGGATCGCTGAAAACACATCGGGCGAGGGCATGGAGGATCTGGACGAGCCGGATGATGATGAGATGATCCGCATGGAAGAGGAAGACAGCGATGATGAGACAGAAGATCTCGAACACATCGATCTGTCGGTTCCGGAAGGCGTCAGCATCGAAGATCCGGTGCGTATGTATCTGAAGGAGATCGGCAAGGTACCGCTGCTGACAGCCGAAGAGGAGATAGAGCTCGCACAGCGCATGGAGCAGGGAGACGAAGCGGCGAAAAAGAAACTGGCTGAGGCCAACCTCCGTCTGGTTGTTTCCATCGCAAAGCGATATGTGGGCAGAGGTATGCTTTTCCTGGATCTGATCCAGGAGGGAAACCTCGGACTGCTGAAGGCCGTGGAAAAATTTGATTACCGCAAGGGCTATAAATTCTCGACCTATGCTACATGGTGGATCCGTCAGGCCATCACCAGAGCCATCGCCGATCAGGCGAGAACGATCCGTATCCCAGTTCATATGGTCGAGACGATCAACAAACAGGTCCGGGTATCCAGACAGCTGCTGCAGGAGCTTGGCCGTGAACCCACCCCGGAGGAAATTGCAAGCGAGATGAACGTGCCGGTGGAGAGGGTTCGCGAGATCATGAAGATCTCTCAGGAGCCCGTTTCCCTCGAGACACCGATCGGTGAAGAGGAAGACAGCCATCTCGGTGATTTCATTCCGGATGACAATACGCAGGCACCTTCAGAAGCTGCGGAATATATGATGCTGACCGAGCAGCTCAATGAGGTTCTCAACACGCTGACGGAACGTGAACAGAAGGTTATCCGTCTGCGTTTCGGTCTGGACGACGGACGCGCAAGAACGCTCGAGGAAGTCGGAAAGCAGTTTAATGTCACCCGTGAGCGTATCCGTCAGATCGAGGCAAAGGCCCTCCGCAAGCTGCATCATCCGAGCCGCAGCAAGAAGCTCAGAGGTTATCTGACCTGATGGCGGGGCATTTGTCTGAACGGCTGACCTGTGCCTGCTCCCTGGTGACCGACGGACTGGTTCTCGCGGATATCGGCACCGATCACGCCTTTCTGCCTATCGAGCGCTGCCGCTCGGGACGCACGCCCTCTGCGATCGCAGCAGATGTAAGGCCCGGCCCGCTTTCCCGTGCGGAGGCACATGTGCGGGAGGCACAGATGGAGGACAGGATCGAATGCCGGCTCTCCGATGGATTTTCTGCCATCCGGCCCGGCGAAGTGCAGACGGCCGTCATTACCGGCATGGGTGGGCTTCTGATCTGCGATATCCTGAGGCGCGGCGCTGAGACCGTGGACTCGCTGCAGGAGCTGATCCTGGGTCCGCAGTCAGAACCGGCAGACGTCCGCCGATGCGCTGCGGAGATGGGTTTTGCCATCGACCGGGAAGAGATGATTGAAGAGGACGGAAAGTTTTATGTGCTGATCCGGCTGCGGCGGGATCGCAGGGCTGAGATACCGAAAAAAATAAATACTGCAGAAACGACAGCACTTCCTGATGCGTATCGGAATAACATGGAGGAGCTCGCTGCGCTGAACTTCGGGCCGTATCTGCTGGCCCATAGGAATCCGGTTCTATACCGTTTTCTCTGCCGCAGGCAGGAGGTCCTCGCGGGACTGCTGGAGAGTCTGTCGAAAAAAAGAGCGGAGGGAGGTCTGTCGCCCGCCGCGGAGAAACGATATTCTGAGATAAAGGAGGAGATGCGGCTCATAGCGACCGCACAGAAACGATATGAGAAGTGAAGACATTATTACAAGACTGGAAGACGAATACCCTCTGTCATGTGCGGAGGACTGGGATAATCCCGGCCTGCAGGTTGGCAGGCGCAGCCGTGAGGTGAAGCGCATCTTCGTGGCGCTCGACGCGACGGAAAGCACCATCAGCCAGGCGGTGGAATTCAACGCGGATATGATGATTACGCATCACCCGCTGATTTTTCACCCGCTGAAAAAAATAAACGACGACGATTTTATCGGGCGCCGGATCATGACACTGATCGATAACGACATCACCTGTTATGCCATGCACACGAATTTTGATGTGACAGGAATGGCCCATATCAATGAAAAACAGCTGGAGCTGACCAATACGCATGTGCTCGACGTGACCGGTGAGAACCAGGGTGTTGAGGAGGGCATCGGCCGGATCGGCGACCTTCCGCATTCCATGACGCTGCAGGACGCGGCGGCCTTTGTGCGGAGCAGACTGGGGCTGCCCACCGTGCGCTGTTACGGGCTCTCTGACGATGAGGAAAACCGTTCGCCGGAGGAAAAGGTGCGCGTGAAACGCTGTGCTGTCTGCGGCGGATCCGGCAGGAGCGTCGTAGACAAAGCTATCAGCGAGGGGGCGGATATTCTCGTCACCGGGGATATTGATTATCATACAGGTATCGATGCACTGGCGCAGGGGCTTTACATCATCGATGCAGGACATTACGGCACGGAATACGGTTTTATCGATTACATGGTCAGGAAGCTCAGCCGGATGTATCCGGAGCTGGAAATTCGCGGCGCACACGTGCAGCAGCCATATATGATCGTCTGATGATAATATTCCAGAATACAGATACCTCCACCCGCAACAGAGCGATGAGCACTTGCTGAGAGCGACCGCAGGGAAGCTCGAAGCTTATGCGCGAGCAGTGAGCCACATCCGCACACACGAAGTGTGATGCGGTGGGGCGAGCGCCGCGTCAGACCGACGTAGTCGGTC
>ONKP01000035.1:0-16059 GCA_900318405.1 uncultured Eubacteriales bacterium
TCAATGCCCGCAAAAAAGACGCCCTCCGGGAAACCGGAGAGCGTCCTTCATTCGAGTTAATTTTCTGCTGTATACATCTCAGGTGAGATTAGTATACCTCAGCCCACTCATCGATGTTGCTCGGATCAAACTTGAAAGGCTGGCCAAGGATGATCTCAGTAGCGCCGTCAGAGTTAGCAGTGATGGTGTAAGGAGATCCCTCAAGGTCTCCAGCTTCGAAGGTCTCGCCTTCAGCACCGGTGATGGTTCCGTTAGCAAGAGCGATGGAAGTGTAACCTGCAAGTTTTCCAAGGTCGATCGGGTTCCACAGGAACATGTAAGGGCAGGAATGAGAATCATCGTCGCCGATGTACTCCTTCATCTCAGACGGAAGTCCAAGACCTGTCAGCTTTACGGAAGATCCCTGGTCCTGAAGAACCTTAGCAGCTGCTGCGATACCTACAGTCGTCGGAGAGCAGATAACTTTCAGATCCGGATACTTGGTCAGCAGAGCCTGGGTCTGGTCAGTGGACTTCTGCGGCTCATCATCGCCGTAAGCAACTTCAACGAGCTCCAGTTTGGAGTACTTGTCATCAGAAGCTGCGATCTGCTTCATGGCATCGATCCATGCGTTCTGGTTGGTAGCCTGAGAAGTAGCGGAAAGGATAGCGTACTGTCCCTCGCCACCGGAGATATCAAGAACGGCATCCATCAGAGCCTGGCCGATTTCCTGAACGCCGGCCTGGTTGCAGAATACTGCACGGTCTGCAGCATTAACATCGGAGTCAAGTGTGCAGACTGCAATGCCTGCATCCTTAGCCTGCTGAAGAGCTGCGGAAAGAGCATTTGCATCGTTAGCTGCAACAGCGATGGAATCAACGCCCTGAGAAATCAGAGACTGGATAACGGTGATCTGTGCATCAGCGGTAGCCTGATCAGGATAGTTGACAACAGCGGTGCCACCCATAGCCTCAACAGCCTGTGTAAATCCATCAGCCTCTCTCTCGTTGAACGGGTTACCTGCTGACTTCGGAACCAGTGCATAGGTGCCATCTGCCTTGCCAGTAGAAGCTGCTGCGGAAGTAGATTTTACTGCCTCAGTAGAAGCGCTGGAAACTGCTGCAGTGCTGGATGAGGATGTGCTCTCCTCATCTGCGCTGGAGCTGGAAGCTGCTGCGGTGCTGGAAGCTGCTGCAGTGCTGGAAGATGATGCTGCGCTGGATGTTGCAGTTGTGGAAGATCCGCAGCCTGCGAGCATTCCGGTGGCCATTGCTGCTGTAAGCAGTACACTAACTACCTGTTTTTTCATTTTCAATTCCTCCTGTGTTTGTAAATCTGTACCCCTCCAATCGGGTAACCATAAGAGTTTTCTCAACTCCATGAGAGAATTCTAGCATCCGCCCCAAAAACGTAAAATGGTAAAATTCTTCGATTATCGGTATTATTTTCTGAACAAAATTTGAACGCCATGTGAACATACTGTGTCCACATGGCGTTCTTCCTGCATAAATCTTCAAATTCGCAGATTATGCCTTTGCTGCCAGAGCAGCTTTTTTCTTCTTGTTGGTGATCTGCTCGTTGATGCTCGGGATCATGACAGATACGATCAGCAGGATACCGATGATAACGAGGATGGTCTGTCCGGAGATATTCAGAAGGGACAGAACGATCTTCAGCAGAACGATCGTAAAACCTGCGATCGATGCGCCGATCAGGTTGCCCTTGCCGCCTGTCGTGGCAATGCCGCCGAATACGCACATCGAGATGACATCCATCTCAAAGCCCTGGCCTGTCGTCGTGTTGGCACCGAAGGAGGTAGCCAGCATGAACATGGCGCAGACACCGGCCATAGCACCGATCAGGATGTAGCAGTTTCTGCGGATCTTCTGTACCTTGATACCGGAATAGAGAGCAGTCGTATGGTTGGAACCGATCGCATACATTTTTCTTCCGGTCGTCGTCTTCGAAAGGATGAAGATGAAGCATACAGCCGCAATGATGATCAGAATGAAGGCAATCGGTACGATACCGATGGAACCGCCAAGTGCTGCAAATCCCTTTGTATCCGACAGAGAGATCGATCCGCCGCTTCCCATGGAAACCTCAGCGATACCACGGAAGATAATCTGTGTACCGAGCGTTACGATCATCGACGGCAGCTCCTGAAAATGTGTCAGGATTTCGCCGTTCAGAACACCGCAGAGGGTGCCGACGCCGAGGCAGATGATCACCTGTGCAGCCATCGGAAGACCGGCATTGTTTGCGAAGCAGGTCATGGTTGCCGCCAGGCAGACGATCGATCCAACGGAGATATCGATCTCAGCGATGATCAGGATGTATCCCATGGCAAACATCATGAACATCTCAGCCAGGTACTTCGGCATGTTCATGAACACGCTTTTAACATTGAAAGAAGGAGATACGATATTACCAAAAATAATGACGGCGATAAAGATGAAGATCAGACCCGTCTCCCACCGGAAAAATTTACCTTTTCTCGGGGTGATGTCTATGGTTCTTCCTGATTTTCCTGCCATGATTACATCTCCCTCCTTTCCAGATTAGATCTGTCCATAGCACGCTGTGTCAGTGTATTGAGAAGTACAACAGCAAGTACGACAACGCCCTTGATCAGGTTCTGCCAGATCGAGTCGAGGCCGACAAGCGGAAGTGCCTTTGCCAGTACAGCATAGAACAGAGCGCCAAGGAAAGTTCCGACAACAGATCCGCGGCCGCCGTTCATCGAAACACCACCGATGACGCAGGCAGCGATAACATCCATTTCCTTGCCGTACTGCATGTTCGGCTGAGCGGATGCATAAATCGATACGGAAAGCGCGCCGGAAAGGCCTGCCAGGAAACCCATGATCATATAAACGGAAATCAGTACACGATCTACATTGATACCGGAAACCGAAGCTGCCTCCGAGTTGGATCCTACTGCGTAGATCCTGCGGCCGAAGCGCGTCCACTTCATGATGATGAAGAACGCCACATAGGCAACGATCAGAACGATGTAAGGTCCTGCAGATCCGTCCTTACCGAATTCAGCAAAGTGCGCAACATCTGCACCGGAAGCCCACTGGTTACCGGATACGACGTAAGCAAGTCCACGCCAGATGTACATGAAGCCCATCGATACGATGATCGGAGCAATGTGACATTTGGCAATGATCAGACCATTCAGAAGTCCGCAGCCAAGGCCGATCACCGCAGCGAGCAGGAACAGCAGCAGTGTATTCTGGCAGATATGGTTCTTCTGGAGCATACCGACAACCATGCCGCAGAAGCCGAGCGTAGAAGCAATCGAGATATCAATACCTGCTGTCAGCAGTACACAGAGCATACCAAGTGCCATCAGCATGGTCAGTGCGTTATTTCTGAAAATCTGTCCGATATTGGTCGGGGAAAGGAAATGTCCGTTTCCTCCGAAATACTGAATGCATTCAACCGCGATGAGCATGATCACGAGAATCAGAACAAGGCTGACTTCACGAGAGCTTCTCAACCGCTTCCATACGGATGTCTTCTCTTCCATTACTGAGCCGCCTCCTTTTCTTCATTACCGTGCTCCATCGACAGTTCAAGCAGTCTCTCCTGTGTAGCCTCGGAGATATCCAGGCATCCTGTGATCCTGCCCTTGCACATCGTATAGATTCTGTCGGACATGCCGAGGATCTCCGGCATCTCAGAAGAGATCATCAGGATCGCGTAGCCTTGCTTTGCCAGATCTCCCATGATCGAGTAGATCTCGGCCTTGGCGCCGACATCAACGCCCTTGGTCGGCTCGTCCATGATCAGGACTTTCATATTTTTCTGCGCCAGAGCCTTGGCAACAACAACCTTCTGCTGGTTGCCGCCGGAAAGGCTGGAACCCAGATCATAGATTGTCAGTGCCTTGGTATCTACTTCCTCAAGGTAATGCTTGGAAATCTCACGCTCCTGCTGGATATTTTTAACCTTGAACGGTCCCTTGGCGATCTCATCCTGGATCGGAAGCGTAACGTTGTCTCCCAGACCCCAGTCCATGATCAGACCCTGTTTGGTACGGTCCTCAGGCAGAAGCACAATGCCGGCCTTCATGGAATCCGTCGGGTTCTTGATATGAACTTCCTTGCCGTCTACGAAGATCTTGCCGGCGCTTGCCTTCGCAATACCGCAGACAGCTTCCATCGTCTCTGTACGGCCTGCACCTACCAGACCGGTCAGACCGACGATCTCGCCCTTGTGTACGTTGAGGGACACATCCTTGCAGTAGCCGAGACGGCTGATGCCCTCGATACGGAACGCCTCCTCACCGATCTCTACCTTTGGCTTCGGATACATATCCTTGATCTCACGACCTACCATGGCCTTGATCAGATCAGCGTTCGTGATCTTGTCAACGTCATAGGTGCCGATGTACTTCGAGTCACGGAGAACCGTTACGCGGCTGGCCAGACGATACATATCCTCCATACGGTGGGAGATAAAAATAATCGAAACGCCGGAATCTCTGAGCTGCTCTACGATGCGGTAGAGTTTCTCAGACTCATTGGCTGTCAGTGCTGCTGTCGGCTCATCGAGAATAATGATCTTCGCATCGGTAGAAAGTGCCTTTGCGATCTCGACCATCTGCTGCTGGGCAACAGAAAGCGCGCCCATCTCAGCGGTCGGCTTGAAATCAGCGTCCAGACGATCCAGGAGCTTCTGTGCTTCCTTATTCATCGTGCTCCACTGGATCATACCGTGCCTGATGAATTCATGTCCCATGAAGATGTTCTCGGTTACGGACAGAGTCGGGTAAATCGTGGGATGCTGATAAACGGCGGCAATACCTGCCTCCAGTGCATCCTTCGGTCCCTTGAAGTGAACCTCCTGACCGTTGAGATACATGTGGCCCTCCTCAGCCGCATGGACACCGGTGATAACCTTGATAAATGTGGATTTTCCAGCGCCGTTTTCGCCCATCAGCGCGTGGATCTCTCCCCTGCGAAGCTGGAAATGCACGTTGTCCAGCGCCTTGACACCGGGGAATATCTTTGTAATGCCTTTGAGTTCCAGAATAAGATCTTCATCTGCGGAAGATGCCGTACCGGCAGATGTCGTTTTTACAGTCTCTTCTGACATACTCAATTCCTCCTTCCTTTCCATATGCGAAAAGTATAGCATCGGGGAAAGAGGCGTTTTAAGAGGAATTTTTTTCTATAAAGGGTAAATTTTTCGAAAGTGCTAAAGGCGGGCCTCTCGTCGCCAATGACGCATTTAATGCCGCTCGAACTGGAAATTACGACGAAAGGGTCGTATAGTATGTGTATTCATTAAGTAGAAACAGGCGGCATCTCCGCCGGACATGTAATGAAAGAGGTATCGGTATCAAACTTCTGATTGTTGATGATGAAAACCTGACGCGTACAGGTCTTATGAATACGATTGACTGGATGGATCTGGGTATTGACCAGGTATACACGGCGGTCGACGGCACAGACGGACTGCGCATGGCTTCGGCGCATCATCCGGATATTGTGCTGTCCGATGTGCGTATGCCGCGCATGGACGGTATCGAGATGATGAACCGCATTCACGCTGCGGCCCCGGATACCGTGTTTATTTTTATGAGCGGCTACTCGGACAAGGAGTATCTGAAGGCTGCCATCCGTCTGCAGGCGGTAAGCTATGTGGAAAAGCCCCTGAATCTGGACGAGGTTCGCAGGACGGTGCTTGAGGCAGTGGAGCGCAGCGACTCGATCCGGCGCAGCCGGAGCGCGGAGACGCTCTCGGATTCGGTTCAGGCGGCGCACCTGGCCGCCTGCCTTACGGTTCCCTATCGCTCGATTAAGGAGTCCGTCACGGAGCTGAGCCAGAACTACTGCAGAAAATACGGTTCTGCCGATCTGTTTCACGCGGCCTTTACCATGCTTCTGCAATGTGATGAGCGAAAGGAACTGCCGCCGGATTTTCTCCAGAAAACGACTCAGCTTCTGCATGACCGTATCCGTCCCGCGCATATGCACGTGATCAGCACGGAAAAACGTCCGAATCTGTTTGTCTTTCACGTATTCCGGAAGGATGATTTCAGCACGACCACCATTCGTTCGGCCGCTGATGCCCTAAGCCAGCTGGTCCCGGAAGATTATCCGTATTTCATCGCGGCCGGGTCCATCGTCTCCGGCATCCAGAAGCTCTATGCTTCCTACAGCAGCGCCGTTGTCCTGCTGCAGCATTGCTTTTTCCGCGAGGCCGGTACTGTCCTGATCAGCGGTATACCTGATGACGGCAGTCATGTATCCGGTGGTGAGGAAAAAATCCAGCATGAAGCGGAAGCCCTGGAGGACGCCCTCCGGAATGCGGACCGTCAGGCGGCAAAGGCATCCTGTGACAGCCTGTATGACACGCTTTTCCTGAATGAAGATCTGATGGAGCGCTCGGTGCAGACGTTTTATTACCGGATTGCGGCTTTTATCGAAGATCTGCGCAGGAAGAAACAGCTTCAGGATCACGTCTCCGACGGCGGAGACATTCTGGAAAATTTCCGCAGCTGCTTTACTTTTCCCGAGCTGCACCAGCTGCTCACCGCCTATGTGAACCGGTATCTGGATGACGTGGAAAATTATGTACCCGAAAATTCCTCGGTCTACCTGATCCGGAGCTATATCGGCTCCCATTACGATGACCCGCTGCTTTCGACGAAGGAGATTGCGGAATACGCGCGTCTGTCGGCCTCCTACGCCTGCACGGTTTTCAAATCCGAGACCGGCCAGACGCTTAACCAGTACCTGACGGAGTTCCGCATGGAACGCGCGAAGGAGCTGCTGTCCGATCCGCGGAATAACATCTCGGAAGTGGCCGCCCGCGTCGGCTACAACGACAGCAATTACTTCGGCAAAGCTTTTAAAAAATATACCGGCTTCTCTCCCTCCGATTACCGCGAGAACAGAACCCGGCTCTCCTGATACGAGAAAACAGAACCCGACTTCCCTGATACGAAAAAACAGAACCTGACTTCCCTGATACGAAAAAACAGAACCTGACTTCCCTGATACGAAAAAACAAAACCCGACTATCCGGATCCACGAAAGCAGGATCCGGATCTCCCGAAAATAGCGATGCAGACACCAATAAGTTCAATTAAAAAAGCATACGGCAACCTGAAGATCCGCGACAAGCTCTTCATCATCATCCTGATCGCTGCCGCGACCCCGATGATCTTTCTCGCCATCTTCATTTCCGGACGCATGTACCGGATGGTCGCGTCCGACACACTCCGCGAGGAACAGCAGGCGGCCGCGCAGACGGCACCTGTCATTCAGAAAGATATCGACAGCGTGACAGATTTTTCAGATACTGTACGGGACATGTCGTTCAGCCAGACGCTGTTTGATGAAACGCTGCAGGAACCCCTGGAGGATCTTCTTCATTCCGATGCGGCCACGGCCTTTCTCGCTGATATCAAGGAGCAGATGAAGGGCACCGGTGTTTCCGCTGTCCGCATCTACATCGATCTGCCAAAGGATGATCCGTGTTTTGAAGATATGGATCCGGATACGTCTGTTTTTTCATCGGCCTACAGCATCCACGCGGCGTACTGGTTCGGTATTTTTTCCGGAAGCCATCCGGCATCGCTGTACTGCCCGCCCATGTACCTGACCCCAAGCGAGGAAAAATCACTGGGAGACTGCGCCTACATCCGTCCGATCTATATCCGGACAGCGGACCAGACATCGGTCAAGGGATACCTTGCCTGCTATTTCCTCTCCACAGCGCTGCAGAATACACTGATCTCTCAGCTCGACTTTGATGGAAGCGTCTCCTATATCACCAACGAACGTGACGCGATGATCACGTCTACGGACTCCGCTCTCTCCGGCATTTATTACATGGATTATGACAAGATCCGGTCCAGCCTGATGAGTTCCAACGGTTTTATCGCTAAAAAGGTTCTCGGTGAAGACGTATATGTCA
The DNA here is from genome assembly GCA_900318405.1 of uncultured Eubacteriales bacterium. GTDB lineage: Bacteria > Bacillota > Clostridia > Lachnospirales > Lachnospiraceae > Bilifractor. The sequence goes on from ONKP01000035.1 coordinate 7,921, forward strand.
GCTATTATTACCTGACAACTGCCGACTGGTTTCTCGTGACAGTAACGCCTTCCCGCCCGCTCAGGCAGAAGGCCAATCAGGTCATCTTCGGCATTATCTGCGTCTGGCTGCTGGCCGGAGCCATCAGTGTCCTGATCGCATGGCTGATGGCCCGCTCCCTGACCAGTCGGATTTCAGCCGTCAGCGCACAGATGAGCAGCGTCAGAAACGGTCCGCCTGTGCCCATGCCTTCTCCCGAGGAGACAGATGAGATCGGTGATCTGACCGATTCCTACAACTATATGGCCCGGCAGATCAACAACCTGATGGACCAGCAGAAAAAGCAGTCGGAGGAGCTCCGGCAGGCTGAGTTCAAATCGCTGCAGGCGCAGATCAACCCGCATTTTCTCTATAATACGATGGAAATGATCAACTGGATGGCGCAGCAGGGAAGAATTAAGGAAACGAACCAGGCGATCCAGTCTCTGTCACGCTTCTACAAACTGACGCTCAGCCGCAAAAAAACGATAAGCTCGATCGCCGAGGAACTGGAACAGGTCACGATCTATGCGCAGCTGCAGAACATGCGCTTTGAAAATGGCATCGACTTTGTCGTGGATGTGCCGGATGAACTGACGGAATACCAGATTCCGCGGCTTACACTGCAGCCGATCGTGGAAAACGCGATCCTGCACGGCATTCTGGAAAAAGGAACGCACCGCGGCACCATCGTGATCACCGGCTGGCTGGAGGATCAGGATGTGGTACTGCTTGTCACCGATGACGGCGTCGGCATTCCGGAGGACATTCTGGCTTCTATTCTGACGAAGAAAAATGTGAGTACCGGAAAGGGGAATCAGATCGCTGTTTACAATACGCACCGGAGACTGCAGATTCTGTACGGGGAGCGTTATGGACTTACCTACAGGAGCACCGTGGGCGAAGGGACGGAGGTGGAGATCCGGATTCCGGCCAAATATCCGGAATAAATATCACAAAACAGGATGACGGCTGCCACAGCGACCGGCTCACTGTACGTTTTTCTGTTCGTTCGCACGCGCCTATTTGCGGCCCTGTTTTCTCTCAGCACCTCATCTGCGAATGAAATCCAGGACGTTCTCGAATTTCATGCTGCCGCCGAAGATGTCAAGGGCTGAGCCAATGGTAACGTTGATTCTGCGCTGCCCCGTCTCACGGATCCACTCGAGATCTGCGAAACTTCCGATACCGCCGGCATATGTCACAGGGAAGCTTTCCATCTCGCCGGACAATTCTTCCGCAGAATTGCCGTTTTTCATCCCGGCCAAACCATCTGCAGTGTTGTTCTTTGTCCCGTCAGGAATGGCCGTAATATCTGTATTAGAATCACTTTTCTTTCCAATCGCCTCCTCAGCTGCCCGGCGTGCGCCTTCGGCGAGGATCGGTATCAGACCACGCTCTACGCCGTGCGCTTTTCCCTCGACATCGGCGGCGTGGATCAGGAATTCATCGCAGTATGACGAGAGTTCTGTGAGCGCCTCGACTGTTACCTCGGTGTCGGTGAATTTCTGCCAGCGGTCGGTCACAATATAATAGTGGTCATTCTTTTTTCTGCAGGACAGATCCAGAACGAGATGCTCTTTCCCCGCGGCAGCCACCATCCGGTCCAGCCGCTGCCGGTCGATATGCCCGTCGCGGAATACATACGATGTGACGATGACGTGGCTTGCTCCCGCATCGAGAAATTTCGCAGCATTGTCGGGTGTGATACCGCCGCCCACCTGCAGTCCGCCGGGCCATTCCCTGAGCGCAGCTTCCGCCTGCTTTTTTGTCGCCTCATAGTAATCCGAGTCATGGCTGTTCAGCAAAATCACATGGCCGTTGCGCAGGCCGTAGCGCCGGTACATGTCCGCATAAAAAGGCGCATCCTGCTCTGAGACGAAATTCTCCGCAGCACGGTCGCCCTCATCGCGCAGCGTTCCGCCGACGATCTGCTTCACTTTGCCGTTATGTATATCGATACAAGGTCGGAATTCCATTGTCCGCCATTCCTCCTGATTTCCATCCGCTTCACTTTGTTTTTCGCTGCCGTCCTGTCTATGGCAGCTTCGTTTATTTTACAGGCTGCATCACTGTATTTTTTCCATCCTGTCTCTGATGTGCTTATTACAGAAACCACACAGCTATTACAGAAACTACACAGCACGGTTTCTCCATGTCGATCTGTATGCGGTCGGCTTCACTCTCCCTGCAGGCAGCTGAGCAGTGAGTCATGTATCCGTCCGTTGCTTGCGCAGATCCCGCTCTTCTTTGAAAAGTCCACCAGTCTGCCCTCCAGATCCGTGACGATGCCGCCGGCCTCTTCCACGATGCAGATCCCTGCTGAAAAATCCCACGGCTGCAGGATCCGCTCAAAGTTGCCGTCCAGTCTGCCCGCTGCTATATAAGCAAGCTCGATAGCCGCCGAACCGCTCCGGCGGATGTCCTGGCACTGCAGAAAAATCTCTTTCGACACCCGGAATGTCCAGTCCGCGTATTCATGGTAATAAGGTGCGGTTCCGATCGAAATCAGGCTCTCTCCGAGCGATTCTGCACGGCTGACATGAATCGGTCTGCCATTCAGAAACGCGCCTTTGCCGCGCTCCGCCATGTACAGTTCTTTTGAAAAGGGACAGAAAATCACGCCCGCCTTTATTTTTCCCTCTTCAGCATATCCGAGGGAGATCGCACTTGCACGCATATCATGGATCAGATTCGTCGTGCCGTCGACCGGATCAAGGATCCAGACGCTCTTCTGAAAATTGATCTCGCTGTTATCCTTTTCCTCGCCCATGAACTGAACCCCGGGAAAGGACTCCGCCAGTTTTTTCGACAGATACTGCTGCACATGGAGATCCACGTCTGTCACGTAATCCGCGCGGCCTTTGGTATGAACCTTCTGTGAGTCGTCCCTGTCCTCAAAAATATCCTCTGCCGAGCGGACGATCTCCGCCATCCGCTCCATCGTGACCTGTTCCATTTTTTCTCCATTCTGCCCTGTTTTATGGTTACTGTACGCACATTGTCAGCCACGGAGACACATGGGGATATCAGGCCTCCATGTGTGGCAGTGGCTCCGGCATCATCTGAACTGTTCGTCGATAGATTTTTCAATCTTCCTGATAAATGCTCCTGTGGCAGTGGCTCCGGCATCATCTGAACCGTAACGTTTGCTGCCTCTGCAACAGTTTTCTGCCTCTGCAGCAGTTTTCTGTACCTGCAGCACGGCGTTTTACTTGTATTGATTTTTGCGGTGTATTATAATCTGGTTTATCAATCAGTCAATTTTCCTGTCAGGATCAGGACCTGTACCCGCCCGAAAGCTGGTACAAGAAAGGAAGGTATTTATTATGAAAAAATATGAATGCGGACCCTGCGGTTATGTATATGATCCCGAGGTAGGCGATCCGGAGAACGGCATCGCACCCGGAACTGCATTTGAAGATCTCCCGGATGACTGGGTATGCCCGCTCTGTGGCGCTGATAAATCCGATTTCACACCAATTGAGTGATACATTGCCTGACAAAGCCCCGGGTGCCTCGGCGTCCGGGGTCTCGTCATGCCTTTCAATACATGAAATAACTGCACCTGTGCTGTGCGCCGTACCGGAAATAACTGTATCTGCCATATCCATCGCGCGGGAAACCACCGCATCAGAAATCGCAATGCCCGACGGTGCGCGGATACGGGATCACGTCACGGATATTGCCCATGCCTGTGAGGTACATCACACAGCGCTCAAAGCCGAGGCCGAAGCCTGCGTGCCTTGTCGTCCCGTATTTTCTGAGATCCAGGTAATAATCGTACTGCTTCATGTCCATGCCGAGCTCCTGCATACGCTGCACCAGCCGGTCATAGTCTTCTTCCCTCTGGCTTCCGCCGATGATCTCACCGATTCCCGGCACCAGGCAGTCCATGGCCGCCACTGTTTTTCCGTCAGGGTTCTGCTTCATATAAAAAGCCTTGATCTCCTTCGGATAATCCGTCACAAAGACCGGCTTCTTGAAAATCTGCTCCGTCAGGAACCTCTCATGCTCCGTCTGCAGATCGCAGCCCCAGCTCACCTTATAATCAAAGGCATCGTTGTGCGGCTCCAGCAGCTCGATGGCCTTTGTATAGGTCACGCGGCCGAAATCCGAATTCATCACGTGTGTCAGTCTGTCGATCAGACCGTGATCCACAAACCTGTTCAGAAACTGCATTTCCTCCGGCGCATTCTCCATCACGTAACGGATAACGTACTTCAGCATGGCCTCGGCACATTCCATGTCCTCTTCCAGATCGGCGAACGCCATCTCCGGCTCGATCATCCAGAATTCCGCCGCATGCCTCGTCGTGTTGGAATTCTCAGCCCGGAAGGTTGGCCCGAACGTATAGATATTCCGGAATGCCTGCGCAAAGGTTTCCCCGTACAGCTGTCCGCTGACCGTGAGATTTGCCGGCTTTTTGAAAAAATCCTGCGAGTAGTCTGCTTTTCTTCCTTCTCCGGGCACCTCCGTCATCGGAACATTCGCCAGATCCAGCGTCGTCACCTGGAACATCTCGCCCGCGCCCTCCGCGTCGCTCGCGGTGATCAGAGGCGTATTGACATAGACAAAGTCCCTCTCCTGAAAAAATTTATGAATCGCATAAGCAGCCAGCGACCGCACGCGGAAAACTGCCTGAAATGTATTGGTCCGCGGGCGCAGATGCTGGATCGTCCGGAGATATTCCAGCGTGTGCCGCTTCGGCTGCAGCGGATAATCCGGGGAGGAAGCTCCCTCCAGCGTGACCGCCGCCGCCTGAATTTCAAACGGCTGCTTTGCCTCCGGCGTAGCCGTCAGCACGCCCTCGGCGATCACTGCGGCGCCGACATTCCACCGGCTGATCTCTCCGAAATTTTTCAGCCCATCTCCATAGACGACCTGCAGTGTCTCAAAATACGTTCCGTCTGACAGGATCAGGAATCCGAAATTCTTTGATGTCCGGATATTGCGAATCCATCCGCCTACCCGCACATTTTTCCCCAGATAGGCTTCACGATTCCTGTAGATTTCCCTGACTGTTACCAATTTTTCCATCTGTTTCACCTCATACTTTTTTACTGCCGTTAATCATCATACACATTGCAGTCCCGGCCGGTGATCATCACATGCTGCAGTCCCGCTTCCGCCGGCCGGTGATCATCACATGCTGCAGGCCAGGCTGGTGATCATCACATGCTGCAGGCCAGGCTTCCGCCGGCCGGGACGACCAGCGTTCAACTCTCTGTCCACTTCGCAATTTTTCCCGGGACATTCCATACGTAAAATTCCTCTGCATTGTCAACTCTGCCAGCAACGTTTACATCTCTATGTAGGTCAGTGCCCGGTTGCCATTGTTTTCAAATTCTGCCCGTGAATCATCCGAGGCTATGGCGTAGGTGTCACCTTTGGATGCGTCGTATACCCACACATTATTTTCATCATAGCCGAGGATCAGGAGCGCCTCGTTATTATCGCCGACAGCAATCACCGGATACCCGCGGTCGATCAGATAGAACCAGTCATCCTGCGTCACACCGGTCAGATCAAAAACCGTATAGCTGTCACCGACAGCCTGCTGCAGTGCATCCGCGTCAAATCCGCAGGTCAGAACACCGGACGGAACCTGTGATGCATCAATGGTGTGACTTCCGTCCCAGTCTCCGCGCACCCAGAAAACGCGCTGGTCTGCCGTCAGCACAAATCCCTGCCCCTCATCAGCCAGTTTAATGGCTTTCGCAGCGCTCGTCACGCGCTCAGGCTGTGCTTCATCCGTGTAAACATCATAGCCGGCCGAATCAGACGGTGCGGACGGCCACTGGACGAGCGTTTCCGTACCGGAGCCTGTATAGCGGATATCCGCCACCACCTCCTGCAGTTCCGGAAGCGTCGATGCCGTCGCCGGGAAGGCCATGTAGACAACCATCTTCGTGCGGTCGTAGGTCTGAACAGCCAGTGTCACCGCATCCGCTGCCAGTTCATTATTCAGAATATGGTCCTTTGTCGTCTCTGTATACACATTACCCGTCATCTGTCCCAGCTGCAGCTCCAGACCGTCGTCCTCCTGCGTCACAGAGAGCACGACACCGTCGGACGGCGTATACTGCTTTCGGATCGTACCGTCCTCCGCCTGAATGGTGAGCTGATACATGCCGTTGATCGTATTGCCGTCGCCATCCGTTCCCACATCCTCCGGTCTGACAAGACCGTACACCAGATCCTCATTGATAAAGCCGCAGAGCACCATCTCCTCGCCTTCCGGCTTGCTTACCTGATACTGCTGTCCGCTGGTGAGATCCATGATCGTGATGCCGGTTGCGTTTCCGCTCTCATCTGCATTTGTCCAGGCGATCGTCTGCTGACTGTTGGATGCCGCAAAGCCCCCATCCGGGATAATGTCTCTCACAACGGAGTAATCTCCCGTCGACAGGCTGACTCTGTACACCGCTGTCCCGAAAAACATATACAGATAGCCGTCATCAGACACATAGGACAGCTGTGAAACGCATTTCATGAGGGTCGACGGGCTCTGGCTCAGCGGAATAAAAACAGACTCCTGCACCGCATTATCAGCTGCCGTGTACTGACACACCGACACGCCCATATAGCCTTCATGACTTCCCGCCGGCATATATCCGTAGACGACAAATGTCACGTCTCCGGCATTTGTCACCTTGCCGATCGCGATGCCATGGTCCGTCAGCTGCGTGCGGTCATCCTGCTCCGCCGCATTGTCGCCCTCTTCGTCGTCCTGCCGGAACGTAAAGATCCTTGTGATCTTCCCGGATTCCGAATTAAAGGTCCAGAGATCTCCGTTCAGCTCAAACGCCGCCGTCATCTGGTCATCGCTCGCCCGGAAATTCACATCTCTGGACTGGACACCCAGATTCAGCCCGTCAGATGACAGGATCTGATGACTTCCGTCAAAAATATAATGAGCGGACCGGTGGAAATCAAGCAGGGCTACACTGCCATCCGACTGATAACGCATGCGGAAATAATCCTTCACCCGATAATATTCCGTCTGGTCATTGCTGTCCTGTGCGCTGATCAGATAGCTGAGGCTGATATATGCCGTTGTGCCATTCACCTGAACGATCATCGGCGTTGCTTTTTTTACCAGAGAAGGCGCCAGATCACCCCATGACACGTCATCCTGCGTCGAGGCGATCGACACATCGGTATAGGATCCCGTGGAAATCGTACTGTCGGTTTCCAGATAGGACGCCAGCAGATCCGACTTCTGCTTATCCAGGCACATATCCACAAAATCGCTGGCAAACTGAAAATACTTCCCCATATCAACGCCGGGATTCTGCACAACACGGGTATAAAAATAAACGTTCGTCGCTCCGCTGAGTTCCACCGTAAAACGCAGTGTATACTCCTGTCCCGTCCGCAGGTCTTCCTTTATCTGAAATGGTGCCGTGATCTGTTCATCCGTGCTGTCAAAATTTTTGATCTGGCCGTTTTCTACCACTGCCTCATCCGCGGGCGTTGTGATCTGATAGCTGATGCCGGTCACATTCATGCCGTTCGTATCCAGCACAAACGTGAGCTCCTTCGACTGTGTAATCGGCGTGATACTGTCCCGCAGGTCATTTTCATTCAGTGTCTGCCTGACGCCGAACATCTCATTGACCTTTGTGTCACTGACCATCATGTAGGCGACGGGAAGCGTAGGGCCGGTTGCCTCTACTGTCACGGTATCCTCCGTCCGATTTTCTCTGACGAAAAAAAACAAAACACTGACCACGAAGACGAAAAAAAACAAAACACTGACCACGAAGACAAACAGCATGATCAGTATCGTTTTCAAGATTTTATGTTTATTCATCTGTTTATTATGTCCCGATATATGTTTTTCATCTGGTCTCTGAACCATCATTTTACCATGTATCGGAGATTCGGCAATAGTTGCTCGTGGCAATTACCTTTCAGAATACAGATGCCTCGGATAGAGGCATCTGTATCTCTGTACACCGTACACCAACGAGATAAAACACGCTTCGCGAGTTTTATCTCGCTATCGCGACGTTGGCCACACTCGATCACTTCGTGATCGGATGTGGCTCTCTGTTCGCGTAAAAAAAAGAAGCCGTCCTGTCAAGTTCTGTCTGACAGGACGGCCTCATCTAA
>ONKP01000035.1:16088-16451 GCA_900318405.1 uncultured Eubacteriales bacterium
TCAAGTTCTGTCTGACAGGACGGCCTCATCTAAAAGGTTCAATCATTTTTATTCCACGAACCTCTTTCTCTTTAATTGTATCTATCTTCACTTATCGATATGAATTCCTGTTCTTAAAGATACCTTTCTTTTCGGAACTCATCACATTTATCGATACGATTTTGTTTCAGAAATTCAAGTGATCACTCTGTATCAGGTTTCTGACTGATAGATTTCCTGCTTTACTTCTGATAACCGAATACCCTGTATTCCGCGGCTTACCGAAACATTCCGCTTTCCTCTGATCTGCTATCTGCGCAAGTCCTGAAACTCATGCACCTGCGATACCAGCTGGTACTGTACCCTGCGGTACACTGCCTCGCA
>ONKP01000019.1 GCA_900318405.1 uncultured Eubacteriales bacterium
TCTGTATTCCGGGAGAGGATGAGTGTTAAGAGTAACCAAATATGGTGCCTCAGGTTGTTGAAATACACAATAAATTCGGTTATATTAGTAAGGTATGTTTTTGTAGTTTTCTTGTCAATTTTTCATCTCATGGAGGTAGGGATATGAGCAGTACTTCACAAAGCGCGGCAAGAACGAGAATTTCCGCTCTTCTTGACCAGAACAGCTTTGTTGAGATCGGTGCCGGCGTGACCGCACGCAGCACAGATTTCAATCTTGCTGAGAAGAAGGCACCTTCAGACGGCGTGATCACAGGATACGGCCAGATCAACGGCAATCCGGTGTACGTTTACAGCCAGGATGCTTCCGTTTTAAAGGGAACGATCGGCGAAATGCACGCCAACAAGATCGTAAAAATGTATGAGCTCGCCATCAAGACAGGCGCGCCCGTCATCGGTCTGATCGACTGCGCGGGTCTTCGTCTGGAAGAGTCCACGGATGCACTGAATGCTTTCGGTGATATCTACATGGCACAGGCACAGGCTTCCGGTGTGATCCCGCAGATCACCGGTATTTTCGGAAACTGCGGCGGTGGCATGGCAGTTGTGTCCGCTCTCAGCGATTTTACCTATATGGTATCTGACAAAGGTAAGCTTTTCGTAAACTCTCCGAATGCCATCAAGGGCAACTCCGAAGACAAGTGCGATACTTCTTCCGCTGATTATCAGGGCAAAGAGGCAGGCATGATCGACGGCATGGGCACGGAGGATGAGGTGATCGCCGATATCCGCAGCCTTATCGGCATTCTTCCCGCCAACAATGAAGATGATATGTCCTACGCAGAATCTGAGGATGATCTCAACCGCCGCGTTGAGGATGCTGTACAGTGCATCGCAGATCCTGCACTGCTGCTGCCGAGAATCAGTGATGACAGCGCATATGTAGAGACCAGACCGTATTACGGCGAGGATATGGTGACCGCATTTATCCGTCTGAACGGATATACTGTCGGTGCTGTAGCTAACCGTTCTGTCAAGTACGGCGCAGACAACAGCAAAGAAGAGTTCGGAAAAGTAATCAGCGCAAAGGGTGCAAAGAAGGCTGCTGAATTCGTTAAATTCTGTGATGCTTTTTCCATTCCGGTCGTTACGTTTACCAATGTCACCGGATTCAAGGCATGCAAGTGCTCGGAGAAGAATCTTCCTGATGCTCTCAGCAAGCTGACATTTGCTTTTGCTGATGCTTCCACACCGAAGGTCAATGTGATCACCGGCGAAGCATTCGGAAGCGCTTCCCTTACGATGAACAGCCGCTCTCTCGGTGCAGATCTCGTTTACGCATGGAAGGGCGCTAAGATCGGCATGATGGACGCCAAAGAAGCTGCAAAGATCATGTGCGACGGCGAGAGCGCTGATGTGATCAGCAAGACAGCAGAGGAGTACGACAAGCTGCAGAACAGCACAGATTCCGCTGCTGCAAGAGGATATGTAGATGCTGTGATCGATCCGGCAGATACCAGAAAGTATCTGATCGGCGCCCTTGATATGCTTTTTACCAAGAGAGAGTTTCTGCCTGACAGAAAACACGGCACAGTATAAATGAGGAGCAAAAAACAGATGAAAAAGTTGAAGACAAAACTTTCAGCCTTTTTCGCCATTCTCTGTTCCCTGGTCATGCTGTTCGGCGCGGTTCCGGCCTATGCCGATGATGCCAGCAGTGTGTCGGCTTCTGATGTGGAATCCAATGTGCAGAATTTTCTGTCTCAGGTATATACCATCTCAGACAGCCAGATGGAACAGCTGAAGGACGAAGGCGGATTTTACAATGAACTGTATTATTCCTGGATGGAGAACCGCAGTACATTCGGTGACTTCGTAAAAGTGGAAAATGTTACCGCTGATACCACGGCAAGTCCGGTCAAGGCAACTGCCATCGTACAGTTCAGCCACGTGGATGCAGAGGTTGACCTCACATTTGATGAGACCATGCAGCCTGCAGACTACAGCATGTCTGTTGAATATGAGGAGACAGCAGAGAGAATCCTCACAGAACTTTATGGCGCATCCGACGAGGATCTGGCGCTGAAGGCAAAGGATAATGGCGGTTTTTACGAAGTATTCTGGAAATCCTGGCAGGAAGACAGAGACACGACCGGTGCGTTTCTCGGCTTCGATGACGCGAAGAAGACAACCGTAGATGATTCCGATCCGGATGAGGTCAAGGTTACCTGCTATCCGAAATTCGAGAATTATGAGGCAGAAGCAGTACTGACCTATGATTCCAATCATGATCTGGCGAATTACACGCTGAACATCGGCTACAGCTTCGGGGAGAAGATGGGCCAGGCCGGCATGAATATGGCCGTAGGACTGATCACGGTCTTTGTGATTCTGGCGATCCTGATCATTGTCATTTCTCTCTTCAGATTCATTCCTGATCCGGAGAAAAAGAAGAAAGAGAAGGAAAAAGCAGCAGCTGCAGCAGCTCCGAAGGTTGCACCGGCGCCAAAGGCTGCACCTGCCGCAGCAGTTTCAGCAGGTAATAATGAAGAAGAGATCGCAGCGGCGATCGCAGCAGCGATTGCGGCAGCTTCCGAGGAAGCACCTTCCGCTGACGGTTACGTTGTTCGTTCGATCCGCAAGACCGGACGCAAGTGGACACGCGTTGATAAATAAGAAAAATCACCATCATTCCAGGAGGAATAATCAATTATGAAGAACTATACAGTTACAGTGAATGGCAACGTATACCAGGTAACCGTTGAAGAGGGAACAACCAATGGCGTCGTTCAGAAGGCAGCTCCGGCAGCAGCACCTGCTCCGGCAGCAGCACCCGCAGCAGCTCCGGCACCGGCAGCATCCGGTAATCAGGGCGGCACGCCGGTAACGGCTTCCGTACCGGGAAAAGTTGTCAAAGTTGACGCTGCCGTTGGTGCACAGGTTAAGGCCGGCGATGCTATTGTCACCCTTGAGGCAATGAAGATGGAGATCCCGGTTGTTGCTCCCAAGGATGGAAAGGTCGTTTCAATTGAGGTTGCCGTAGGTGCAGCTGTCGAGAACGGTGATCTGCTTGCTACGATGGACTGATGCCGGAAGACCTGATTTTCTGGAGGATTAAAAATGATAGCTGATACCTTATTAAATCTGATACATCAGACAGCCTTTGCCAGCATGTCCTGGGGCAATGTGCTGATGATTGCCATCGGATGCATCTTTCTTTACCTGGCGATCGCTCATGATTTTGAACCGCTTCTTCTTGTACCGATCGCCTTTGGTATGATCCTGGTAAATATCTACCCGGATATTATGGCAAGTCCCTATGTGGATGCCGCAGGCATTTCTCACGCCGGCGGACTTCTCTGGTATTTCTTCCAGCTCGACGGATGGTCAGTACTGCCTTCCCTGATTTTCATGGGCGTCGGCGCGATGACTGACTTCGGTCCGCTCATCGCCAACCCGATCTCCTTCCTGATGGGTGCGGCAGCACAGCTGGGAATTTACTTCGCTTACTTCCTTGCCATTGCTTTTGGCTTCAATGGAAAAGCAGCCGCAGCCATCTCCATCATCGGAGGTGCCGACGGACCTACCAGTATCTTCCTCGCCGGAAAACTCGGACAGACGGCCCTGATGGGACCGATCGCCGTAGCGGCTTATTCCTACATGTCGCTCGTTCCGATCATCCAGCCGCCGGTTATGAAGCTTCTCACCTCTGAAAGAGAGCGGAAGATCCATATGGATCAGCTTCGTCCGGTTTCCAAACTGGAGAAGATCCTTTTCCCGATCATCATCACGATCGTTGTCTGCATGCTCCTGCCGACGACGGCTCCGCTTGTCGGCATGCTGATGCTCGGCAATCTGTTCCGTGAGTGCGGCGTTGTTAAACAGCTGCAGGAGACTGCCTCTAATGCCATGATGTACATCGTCGTTATTCTTCTCGGCACTTCCGTAGGTGCTACGACTTCCGCAGAAGCATTCCTGAATGTACAGACGCTTCTCATTGTGGTTCTCGGACTGGTTGCCTTCATCTTCGGTACAGCCGGAGGTGTTCTGCTGGGCAAACTCATGTGTGTTCTGTCGCATGGTAAGATCAATCCGCTGATCGGATCTGCCGGTGTTTCGGCCGTTCCAATGGCTGCCCGTGTATCGCAGAAGGTAGGTTCAGAGGCTGATCCTACGAACTTCCTTCTGATGCACGCCATGGGGCCCAACGTCGCCGGTGTTATCGGTACGGCAGTTGCCGCCGGTACATTCATGGCTGTATTCGGAATTTCATAAACGAGTGTACGCCGTATCATCGTGGAAGCCCGGACCGGTATCATATCACCACAGCGGCAGGTTCCGCGATTGGCAGAGCGGAAGTTGTGAATCAACCGCTATGCAGAGCAGATTTCTGAAATAAATGTAAACACGAAAGCGTGATCCCTGCCTGCCGAAATGCCGTGCATAGCAGACGGCAGGCCGGATGACGACTTCAATTTAGGAGGATAAATCATGGCTGAAGTGACGAAAAAGCCTGTAAAAATTACGGAAACCATTCTCCGTGATGCGCATCAGTCGCTGATCGCGACCCGTATGCCCACATCCGAGATGCTTCCCATTGTCGATAAACTGGATAAAGTCGGATACAATGCCGTAGAATGCTGGGGCGGTGCTACATTTGATGCCTGCCTCCGTTTCCTGCATGAGGATCCGTGGGATCGTCTGAGAAAGCTTCGTGACGGATTCAAGAACACAAAGCTGCAGATGCTTTTCCGTGGACAGAATATTCTCGGATACAACCCGTATCCGGATGATGTCGTTGAGTACTTCGTTCAGAAGTCCATTGCGAATGGTATTGATATCATTCGTATCTTCGACTGCATGAATGATCTCAGAAACCTGGAGACCGCTGTAAAGGCCACCAAGAAGGAAGGCGGCCACGCACAGGTAGCCCTGTCCTATACACTGGGCGATTCCTATACACTGGATTACTGGAAAGAAAAAGCAAAGGGCATTGAGGAGATGGGCGCTGATTCCATCTGCATCAAGGATATGGCCGGACTTCTTCTTCCTTACGAGGCTCCGAAGCTGATCGGCGCACTGAAAGAGGTTACCGATCTGCCGATCGAGCTGCATACGCATTACACCTCAGGTGTTGCATCCATGACATATCTGAAGGCTGTAGAGGCCGGTGTTGATATCATCGATACCGCCATGAGCCCGTTTGCTCTCGGAACATCTCAGCCGGCAACTGAAGTTATGGTCAAGACCTTCCAGGGTACACCGTATGATACCGGATTTGATATGAAGCTCCTTGAAGAGATCGCTGATTACTTCCGTCCGTACAGAGACGAGTGCCTTGAGAATGGCCTGATGAACCCGAAGAACCTCGGCGTCAACATCAAGACCTTGGTATATCAGGTACCTGGCGGCATGCTTTCCAACCTGACCAGTCAGCTGAAGCAGCAGCACGCAGAGGATAAGTTCTACGAAGTTCTTGAAGAGGTTCCGAATGTCCGCAAAGATCTCGGAAATCCTCCGCTTGTTACACCGTCCTCTCAGATCGTCGGCACACAGGCAGTGTTCAACGTTGTTATGGGCGAACGCTACAAGATGATCACACAGCAGACGAAGGATGTTCTGGCCGGCAAGTACGGCAAGACAACGGATCCTGTCAATCCGGAGCTGCAGAAGAAGGCACTGGGTGACGAGAAGCCGATCACCTATCGTCCGGCAGATGATCTTAAGCCCGGCCTTCCGGAGTTCGAGAAAGAGGTTGCTCCTTACAAGCAGCAGGACGAGGATACGCTTTCCTATGCACTGTTCCCGCAGGTTGCTGTCGACTACTTCAAGTATCGTGATGCACAGCAGACAGGTGTAGATGCGTCCAAGGGAGACAAGGATACCAAATCCTATCCGGCCTGACTCGACGTAACGCCGTTTGGGCATTAGTGTTCGAACATTAATAATAAATAAAGAATAGCAGGCGGCCTGCATACCCCTTCGGGTGTGCAGGCCGCCTGCTTTATACGACAAATTAAATTGTAGTTCTCTGTTTACAGGTTTGGTCACAAAGCAGCCTTTAATATACGTTATCTGTCGCGGCCTCCGCGCAGCTTTCCGATGATGTATCCGACCCATCCCTGGAATTTGATGAGATAGCGCAGGATCGGTTCGGTTGTGATGGAGAATACAACGAACAGCATGATGCATCGTGTGGACATTCCGGTGATGCCAAACAGATTACGCATGAAGATCATGCAGAAGATCATGCATCCGACGCATCCCCAGAGGATAAGCCAGCGGTATTTATCCATCGGCTTCACGATATGATACAGGATCATGAATCCGACGATGGCCATCAGGATGGCACTGGCCGTAGAGATATCGATGGAGCTCACATCAAAGGCCTCGCCGAAGATGACCAGGGAGGCGATGACGACGAAATCCGTGATAGCCGCCGGCAGTGCACGGCGGATGATATTCCCGAGGAAATGTCCCGTAATGCGGTTCGTATTCGGCAGCTGCGACATAAAGAAGCCGGGCACGCCGATCGTAAAAGCACTGATCAGCGAGATCTGCGAGGCGCGGAGCGGATAGGTAAATCCGCTGATGATGGAAAACACTGCCAGCAGAAGTGAAAAGATATTTTTCACAAGGAACAGGCATCCGGAACGCTCCATGTTGTTGACGACCTGCCGGCCTTCCTGTACGACCTCAGGCATGTGCGAAAAATCATTGTCGAGCAGCACAAGCTGCGATGCCTGTACAGCGGCTTCCGATCCGGCGGCCATCGCGATGGAACAGTCAGCATCTTTCAGAGCCAGCACATCGTTGACACCATCGCCGGTCATGGCAACCTTGTGTCCCTGCTGCTGGAGAGCGCGGACAAACTCACGTTTCTGGTCAGGCGTCACACGCCCGAACACCGTATATTTCTGCACGGCGGCGGCAATATCCTGCTTTGTCTTCAGGGTAGAGCAGTCCACGTACAGATCCGGATTGGCGATGCCGGCCTGTCGTGCGACTTCCGATACCGTGACCGGATTATCACCGGAGATTACCTTGACAGTGACACCCTGACGGTCGAAGAAGCGGAAGGTCTTGTCTGCGTCTTTTCTGATCTTGTTGCCCATGACAACAAGGCAGTACGGTGTGACACGCTCCGTGAGCGCATCGCCGGTTGGCGTGCCGGCATATCTGCCGAGTACGAGCACACGGAAGCCTTTGCATCCCTGCTCGTTGATTTCTTCCGCGTACTGATTGAAATCATCCTTCAGAAGAAATTCCGGGGCGCCGAGAACGTAGGAGCCCTCAGCAAATGTGACACTTGAATATTTGAACTGAGAGGAAAATCCCGTGTGACCGATCGCCCTTGCAGCGTCTCCGCTGCTGAAGCGCTCCTTCAGAGCGGCCATCGTGATGTTATCCGCATCTTCAGCTGCGGCGAAATCGGAGAGAAGATCCTCAAGCGCTTTCTCCTCATTATCAGCCCGCGCTTCCTCGCTGGCGGCGAAGGGGGCGAGCGGTATCACTTCCTGCACATACATTTTGTTCTCGGTGATCGTTCCTGTCTTATCGGTGAGCAGTACATCGACGCGCGCAAGCGTCTCAATACATTTCATATCGTGGACGAGTACTTTTTTATAAGCCAGTTTAGCCGTGCTGACGGCGAGCGTAACGCTGGAGAGAAGGTACAGGCCTTCCGGAATCATGCCGATGACAGCGGCAACCATGGACTGTACACTGTCTGCTATGGCATTCCCCTGGATCCACAGGCTCTGATACATGAGAAGGATGCCGATCGGAATGATGGCGACACCGGCGAAGAGGACGATCTTGTTGATATCCTGGATCATCTCAGATTCTTCTGTTTTATCGCCGGTTGCCTTGGCCTGATTCGTCAGCTTGTTGATGTAGGAATCCGGCCCGACACGGTCGAGTCTGGCACGGCATACGCCGGAGACAATATAGGAACCGGACATCAGCTGACTGCCGGGCTTTTTTTCGATTTCATCCGATTCACCTGTCAGGAGTGCCTCGTTGACCTTCACCGTACCCTCAACGACGACAGCATCGGCGGGAATCTGATTGCCGGCCCGGAAGATGACAATATCATCGAGTACGAGATGCTCTGCCGGAATCGTACGTGTCTTGCCATTTCTGACAACCTGTGCCTTCGGTGCATTGAGCATGGTCAGCTTATCAAGCGTCTTCTTGGCATTCAGCTCCTGCACAATACCGATCAGAGAGTTGGCGATGATCACGGGCAGGAAGGTCAGATCCCGGTAGGCACCGACCATAAGCAGAAGGATAGCGAGCAGGAGAAAAATAAAGTTGAAATATGTCAGCGTGTTGCTCTTGATGATGTCGCTGACGGATTTTGTCGGCGGATCCACCGCACGATTTGTCCATCCGCAGCGCCTGTATTCCGCCACCTGCTCAGAGGTCAGTCCGGTCTCCGGGTCAGCTGTGTAGCGCTGTTTCATACGCCGTCTGACGGGTTCCTGATTTTCCGGACGTTTTTTCCCTCTGCGACCGGCTTTTGAATACGACGCGGATCTGCCCTTCACAGATGTTTCCGGTCTGTTCATTTCTGTCATGAGAATCTCCCCTTTTGTGTTTATCAGTCCAGTGCATTCCCGGGAATCAGGGCTTTAACAGCCTTGCGTATCTACGGGAACCTGAGCTTTATCAGTATCACATTTCTCTGTGTTTTCAGGTCTCATCAGCCTCGCGTATCCCGGAGATATCTGTCGGGGCCATCATGGAATAGTTGGTGTGGTAAACGACAAATCCCGGTCTGCCGCCTGTCGGCTTTTTCAGATTTTTGCGCAGCGTGTAGTCGATTTCGACCTTCGGCGCGTTATGGGCTTTGGAAAAATGTGCCGCGAGCCTTCCGGCCTCCTCAAACGTGCGGTCTGGCAGTTCTTTTCCCTCCCCGCGTACGATGACATGCGAGCCGGGAATATCATTGGCGTGAAACCACCAGTCGTCCGGCCTTGCCATGTGGAAAGTGACTTCTTCATTCTGATAATTATTCTTTCCCACGTAGATATCAAAGCCGTCGGAGGAAATAAAGTGGAGAGGGCGGGCCTTTTGGGAACGCTTCTTCCCGGAGGCACTGTTCTTCCGGATATATCCGTATTCGACGAGCTCTGCCCGGATTTCATCCAGATCGGCTTCGTCACGCGCCGTGTCCAGAGATTCCGCGATACTCTCGAGATGACGTACGTCTTCCTCTGTATTCCGGATTCTTTCCGTCAGTGCCTCTGCCGTTCGCTTCAGTCTGGTGTAACGGTCAAAATATTTTTTTGCGTTCTCCGCAGGCGTGAGCTGCGGATCCAGGGGAACCGTGACAGGTTCGTTCGTATAATAATTCACGGCCTTAAGCTCTCTGGCTGCAGGTGCAAGGTCGTATCCGTACGTATTGAGGAGCTCGCCGTAAATGCGGTATTTGTCCTTTTTTTCCGTGTCATGCATCTGCTTTTCCTGCAGGGCAAGTGTACGGCCGTTGCGCTCCAGTGCTGTACTGACGATCCGGCGGAGATCAGAAGACCGCTGGCGGATCCGCGTGCGCAGTTCCTTCTCTGCATAGTAATCCGTGAGCAGAGAGGATACTGAGGTAAAGGAGCGACTTTCCAGCTGATGAAACATGGTCAGCGGAAGGCATGAGAATTCCACGGGTTCTCCGTCGCGGATGTAAACCGCCGGCTGAAAATTTCTGCTTCTGACATCATCCATCATCAGCTGAAACATGTGATACAGATGCGTTTTCAACGGTTCATCTGCCAGAGATGCATCATCATCAGGGTCGGCGCCTGCGCGGTAACAGATCTCTTCAGCCATGACGGGAGAGAGACCGGTGAAGCTCTCATAGAGAGCCTTGTACAGAGGCCTGCTCACACGGAAGACAGAGGAGAGAAAGACTTCTTCATCCGATGTGAGAGGATCGGCCTTGTTCTGTGTCTGCGGAATAAAATATGTCCTGCCCGGAAGAACTTCGCGTACGGAGCTGACGTTGAAAGATATTTTTTTGATGGCGTCGGTGATGACACCCTTGTCATCAACAAGAATCAGATTGCTGTGCTTACCCATGAGCTCAAGGATAAGCTTCCATTCCCTGCTGTCTCCGAGTTCGTCGTTATGACGGATACGGAAGACAAGGATCCTCTCCAGTGAGGGCTGTGTCACATCGATCAGCTTTCCGCCGGCGAGATGTTTCCGCAGAAGCATGCAGAAATTCGGTGCCGTCATGGGCGCCGTCCGCTGATCCGTGATCAGACAGGCGAGGGGCAGCGTGGCGTCGGCCGAGAGAAGGACGCGCCATGCCGCCGCATTATTTTTTATTGTAAGAATAATTTCACAGGGCTCCGGCTGGATGATCTTCGCGATGTGACCGCCGGAAAGTTTCCGGTTCAGTTCATCGCACAGAGCCGCTGTGGTTATACCGTCAAAAGCCATTCAGTAAACCTCGCAATGTTTTCCATACAGATGCTTCCACCCGCAACGGTGGTAACCTCACCCTTCGCTTCGCTCGGGTTCACTAACCACCGGCGTCTGCGGATGGTTGCGGGTTGGAAGCATCTGTATCTCTGGTCTATGATAAGTCCATGCAGCACTTTGTATTGCGTTCCAACGACTGGACATTCCATGTATAATAAGTCCACGCGCCGCTTCGCACTGCGTGCTCCCGCGGCTGGACTTATTATACATAAGAAGAGATCAATTTTAAAGTTCATTGACTCTTTTATTGGCTTGACATATAATTAACCCTGTCTTTGTATGTGATCCGATGGCAACAAAGGCGTGGTCGGATACATTCAATGAAGATTCAGAAAACCGAAAAATGTTCTGGAAACAGAACGGAAAGCCACAGGAAACAGAACAGGAAGTCCGGAGATGTCAGAAAAGATTTACAGTATGACCGGTTTCGGCAGGGCAGAGGTGCATGACGAGAAGAAAAAGCTCGCTGTGGAGATCAAGTCTGTCAACCACAGATATCTTGAGTTCGGCATCAGGATGCCGAAGAAGTTCAGCCCTCTGGAAGCGAAGATCAGGAATGTGCTGAAAGAGTATGCACAGCGCGGAAAGCTCGATGTGTATATTACGTATGAAAATTATGCGGAAAATGATATCAGCGTACAGATGAATGAAGCTGTCGCGGGTCAGTATATCCGCTATGCCGACAGTATTCAGAAGCAGTTCGGAATCTCCAACGATCTGACCGCTTCAAAACTGCTCGGTCTGCCTGATGTCATCACGCAGAATGAAGAAGATGCGGATGACGAAGAACTCTGGAAGGAACTGGAGCCGGTGCTCCGTGAGGCGGCAGCCGGCTTTATGCATGCCCGTAATACGGAAGGTGAAAACCTCCGCAGAGATCTTTTGGAGAAGCTGAACCATATGGATGGCATGGTGGATGAGATCATCCGGCGTGAACCCGGTATTATGGAGGATTACCGTCATCGTCTCGAAGACATGACGAAGGAACTGCTGGGCGATGCGCAGATGGATGAGGGCAGAATAGCTGCTGAAGTTGTCCTCTACGCTGACAAGATCTGCACGGATGAAGAGACGGTCCGCCTGAAGAGTCATATCCAGGGCATGCGAGACACGCTGGAGGCCGGTTTCAACATCGGCCGCAAGCTGGATTTCCTTGCGCAGGAGATGAACCGGGAAGCCAACACGATCCTCTCCAAGGCAAATGATCTGGAGACCTCGAATATCGGTGTGGATCTGAAGACAGAGATTGAGAAGATCCGTGAGCAGGTTCAGAATGTGGAGTAACCGGTGATGTCGAAACTGATGAATGTAGGATTCGGTAACGCCGTCAACACCGACCGTGTACTCGCCGTTGTCAACCCGGATGCGGCGCCTGTACGGCGGCTTGTCACCAGGGCAAAGAATAACGATACGCTGATCGATGCCACGCAGGGGAGAAAAACAAAGTCGGTCCTGATCCTGACGGAAGACCGCGTCATGCTGTCTGCTCTTCAGACAGAGACGATCGTCAGGCGATTCAACGATCCGCATCTCCGCACAGAGGAGGATATGGAAAGTGAATAACAGCAGTAAAAAAGACAGAGGCCTGCTGGTGATCTTGTCGGGCTTCTCAGGAGCAGGCAAGGGCACTGTCATCAGGGAACTCATGAAACGCTATGACAACTATGCGCTCTCTGTATCAGCCACGACAAGGAAACCGAGGCCGGGAGAGCAGGAGGGCGTCAGTTATTTTTTCAAAGAGGAAGATGAGTTCCTGCAGATGATTCAGCGCGGTGAGCTGCTGGAGTACGCAAAGTACGTAGATCATTACTACGGTACGCCGGCTGCCTATGTGGACAGGAATCTGGATGAGGGACGGGATGTCATCCTCGAGATCGAGATTCAGGGAGCACTCAAGGTTAAGGAAAAACGCCCGGACGCCATGATGATCTTTGTCACACCGCCGTCTGCTGAGGAACTGAAAAAGCGACTGACAGGCCGCGGAACAGAGACAGAAGAAGTCATTGATGCCAGGATGCGCCGTGCCGCTGAAGAAGCGGAGGGCATGGAGAAATATGACTATATCCTTGTCAATGATGATCTGGATACCTGTGTGGAACAGCTTCATCAGCTGATCAGGATGCAGCACATGGCTGCAAGTCATCAGAAGGCATTTATCGGCGAGATTCAGAAAGAGCTGCTGGCCTTATCTTATATATGATATAGATAACTGCAGGCCGGAAGTATCTGTATTTCTGAACATTTTGCCGTAAGTATGAATTAACCGGAGATACATCATCAGCAGTATATCATAAACAGAATTACTGCAGCGACGCAAGAGCACGTAGTGCGAAGCGGCACATAGACTTATAAAGTACTGCAGCATCTTGTATGATATTTATGTTTACTGCCATAGTATGAAAGGAGCAATATATGATTCATCCGTCTTATGTGGAAATGATTGAGCGCATCAATGAGGGTCAGGACCAGGAAGAGGCACCGCTTGTAACAAGCCGTTACTCTGTTGTCCTTGCGGCCGCAAAGAGAGCACGTCAGCTGATTGACGGCGCGGAGCCGAAGGTGAGCGCCACCTATCCGAACGGCAAGGAGAAGAAGCCTCTCAGCATCGCAGTAGATGAACTCTACTCAGGCAAGGTTAAGATCCTTCCCCGTGAAGAAGGAGAGGGCTCTGTCTGATGTCGGAACAGGCAGCCGGGATGCCGGCAAATCTGAAAATCCTGTTTGTCTCGCTCGGCTGCGATAAAAATCTGGTGGATTCCGAGCATATGCTCGGCACCCTCGCAGGTCACGGTTATGAGATGACCGATGATGAAGAGGATGCAGATATTATCATTATCAATACCTGCTGTTTCATTGAGTCGGCAAAAGAGGAGAGCATCAACACAATCCTTGAGATGGCCAGGTACCGCACGGAGGGCAAATGCAGATGCCTGATCGTGGCAGGCTGCATGGCAGAGCGGTACCGTGACGAGGTCCTGAAGGAAATACCCGAGGCCGATGCGATCATCGGTACCTCATCCATGGATCACATTGAAGAGGCTGTGGAGCGCGTGATGCAGGGCGACAAAGCCGTATATCTGGACGCCACTGCGGAGAGAGCGGGAGCTGCAGCTCTTTCAGGTGCAGAGAAGCGCATCATGACGACCGGCGGATTCTATGAGTATCTCAAAATTGCGGACGGCTGCGACAGACGCTGCACGTACTGTGCGATCCCGGATATGCGCGGGCATTACCGCAGTTTTCCGATGGAACAGCTCGTCGCTGAAGCTGAAATGCTGGCGGAGCAGGGCGTGAAGGAACTGATCCTGGTTGCACAGGAGACCACGCTTTACGGCACGGACCTGTATGGGAAGAAGTGTCTCCATATTCTGCTCAGAAGGCTCTGTCAGATTGAGGGACTTGTCTGGATCAGAATCCTGTACTGCTATCCGGAGGAAATTTATCCGGAGCTGGTGCAGACGATCCGGGAGGAGCCGAAGATCTGCCATTACCTGGACATCCCCATTCAGCATGCGGATGACCGTATTCTGAAAAGGATGGGACGGCGTACCAACCGCGCCATGCTGGAGAAGATCATCGCCGGTCTCAGAGAACAGATTCCCGATATCGCCATCCGTACGACGCTTATCACGGGATTCCCCGGAGAGACGGAGGAAGAGCACCGGAATCTCATGGATTTTGTCCGTACGATGAAATTCGACAGGCTGGGTGTCTTTACCTATTCTCAGGAAGAGGGAACGCCGGCCGCGCGCATGGAAGACCAGATCGATGAGGAGACAAAGAAAAACAGGCGCGACGATCTCATGACCCTGCAGCAGGAAGTATCGGAGGAAAGAGGACATTCCATGATCGGAAAGACTCTCCCGGTATTTGTCGAGGGCTATATGAGCGCGGATGATGTCTATGTGGGAAGATCCTATGCGGACGCCCCGGATATCGACGGGCTCGTTTTTATTCATACCGATGAGGAACTGAATACAGGCGATTTTATCCAGGTAAAGATTGACGGCTCCCTGGAATATGATCTCACAGGAGGACTGGCTGACAATGGATGCCTATGAAGCTAAGAGAAAAAAGTATGCAAACGAGGGCGGTATGAATCTCCCCAACAGGCTGACTACTCTCAGAATGATTCTGGTGCCGGTCTTTGTTCTCTTCATGTATCTGCAGTTTCCATTCCACCGCGTCATTGCGCTGCTGATCTTTATCATAGCCAGCCTGACGGATACGGCGGACGGCTATATCGCGAGGAAATATAAGCTCATCACGGATTTCGGCAAATTCATGGATCCTCTGGCCGATAAGCTTCTCGTATGTTCGGCGCTGATCTGCCTGGTGGGATCCGGAGAGATCCCGGCCTGGGTTACGATCATTATCGTCGGCCGTGAATTTGTCATCAGCGGCTTCCGTCTGATCGCATCGGATAACGGCATCGTGATCGCCGCAAGCTACTGGGGAAAGTTCAAGACAGTCTCCCAGATGGCCATGATCATCGTCGTTCTTCTCGATATCGCGGCACTCAGACCGCTGGAAATCGTTCTGATCATCGTTGCGACCTGCCTTACGGTGATCTCACTGATCGATTACCTTGTTAAGAACAAAAATGTACTGTCCTCACAGAAATAACAGATCACTGCTGATCATGACGCGGAATGTTGTCCCGGTACAGACGTCGGGTGGAGAAAAACGTTGCTGAAACATTTTTGGGAAGATAAAAGAAAACTACTGATCATGATTCTGATCATCATCGCGGCTCTGATCGCGATTCTTCTGATCAGCCGTGCACGGAGGCTTGCTGCAGAACAGCAGACGATCAATGCCGGTATCTCCTATCTGAAGTCACAGGAGGCGGTGGATCTGGATTCCGTGAAAGCCGATATCCGTGCCGCTGAGGAAGAGAAAAAGCAGGAAGAGAAAGATAAAGTTATTCAGCAGCTTTCCGCTGATCCGTCCTCTGTCTGGACGCATTTCGGATCGGCGGTCGTCATGGGTGATTCCCGGGCCGTTGGATTTTCCTATTATCAGTGTCTTCCCGAAAGCCAGGTTTTTGCAGAGGGCGGAAATACCATCAGAAATATCATGGATCACCTGGATGAGCTGAAAACCTTCGACCCCTCGGAGATTTTTCTCTGCTATGGACTGAACGATGTCGGCATCCGCATCTGGAGTACGCCGGATGATTATGCCAAGGAGTACGAGTCGATTCTGCAGCAGCTTCAGAGTTCTCTGCCCAACGCAAAAATATATGTATCCTCTATTCTGCCGGCACAGGAAACAGCTATTGAGAATAAGGATGAGATCTACGCTGAGATCCCGGACTACAGCAATGCCGTGAAGAAAATGGTGGAGAAAGACGGCTATGGCTGGGTCGACATGGATGAGATCGCAGAAAAGCACGCGGATCTGTATGATGTTGACGGCATTCATCTGCAGAGGGATTTTTATCCCTACTGGGGATCTGCCATGATCGCAGCTACCTATGATACCTACAAGGCTGCAGGATACGCGGGAAATCAGGGGACCGGTGCAGGAGCGGACGAAGCGGTATCGTCGGCATCCGACGGTGCGTCATCCGCACAGACGGATGTGCAGGAATCCGTCACAGGGACTTCTCAGAATCAGTAATGTTATGACACCTATATGAGGCACAGGGGGGAACAGGCATATGGATACTGCGCTGGAAGGACGCGCCACAGCGACAGGAGCTTTCAAGTGGGCTGTGGCTGTCCTTGCGATCATTGTGATCGCACTGTCTTCGGCGAAATCGAAACTGAGCAGCACGACGTTCGAAGCGATGTGTGATGCTGTGATGGCTGTCACCGATACGTCGGAGATGCAGGAGGCCGACAGCCAGATGATCAGGAGGCTGTACGGTATCGATCCGAACGACTATGACGGTGCGATGCTGTATTATCCTGTCACCAATATGCATGCGGCAGAGCTTCTGATCGTAAAACTGAAGGACGAAGACCAGCAGGACGGCGTTGAACAGGCAATTTCCGACAGAAAAAACACACTTCTGAAGAGCTTCCAGGGATATGGGGCAGAACAGACTGCCATGCTGGAGAACAGTATTACGGATATCCGCGGGAATTATGCATTTTTCTGTTCCGCGAAAGATCCGGAAAAAGTTCACGATGCATTCAGTGAAGCTTATTGAGGAGATTCTGATCTATGTCCTTTCAAACCATACCGTTTATTTTTCTGTTTCTGCCCGTTGCGCTGATCCTCTACCGGGTGATCCCGGACAAATTGAAGGATCTGATCCTTGTCATCCTCAGTCTTCTTTTTTACGCGTGGGGAGATATTGCACATCTGCCGGTGCTGATCTTTTCCATGGCATTCAATTACCTTGCCGGTGCTGAGATCGACAGTTTCAGAAGATCAGGCAGAGACAGCATGGCCAAGACAGCCGTGATCACCTCGACTGCCGCAGATCTTGTACTGCTGGGCTTCTACAAATACACAGGATTTTTCCTTTCGATATTCGGCGTGACATATACACAGCAGGATATGCCGATCGGAATTTCCTTCTTTACCTTCACGGTTCTTTCCTACATTTTCGATATTTACTACGGGAAGGCAGAGCCGGAGAAAAATATCATCCACTATGCCGTCTATGTATCGTTTTTCCCGAAGATCATCTCGGGACCGATCACCGAATACGGAAAGATCAGAGATCAGCTCGCGGATCATCCGGTCACCTGGCTGAAATTCCGGACAGGTCTTCAGCAGTTCCTCATCGGTCTCTTCAAAAAACTGCTGCTTGCCGATAAGCTCGGTGAAACCTTTCAGGCGCTGCAGAATACAGGCGATCTGGCCTCGGCGAGCGCATGGCTCGGCATGGTCTGCTACAGTCTGCAGCTGTTTTATGATTTCTCGGGTTACTCGGATATGGCCATCGGACTTGCGCGTATGTTCGGGTTTTCCTTCGATGCGAACTTTGATCATCCGTACATCTCGGACGGTGTCACGGATTTCTGGCGCAGATGGCATATTTCCCTGGGTCAGTGGTTCAGGGATTATGTGTATATTCCGATGGGCGGCAACCGATGCAGCAGCAGCCGTCTCGCACTGAATCTCCTTATCGTATGGATCCTGACGGGATTCTGGCATGGAGCTTCCTGGAATTTCATTTTCTGGGGTCTTTACCACGGCGCATGGGTGCTTCTCGACAGATTCCTGATCCGCAGATTTTTTGACAGGATTCCGAAACCGGTCCGCGTAGGATGCACGGTGCTGATCGCCTTCTTCGGATGGGTATTCTTCTTTTCACCGTCTCTCGGTTCGGCGTTCCACTGGTTCGGCATGATGTTCGGCAGTGCTCATCTCGGTTTCTGGAACGGAACGACGACGTATTATCTGAAGGGGATTCTGCTGGTACTCATTCCCGCGATTATTTTCTGCAGTCCGAAACCAGGAGACTATATTGAAAAACTCTCTCTGCGGGACAGAAATTCAGCCGCTGTATCCATAGCAGGATATGTGTTCCTGTTCTTTGTGTGCATTGCGGCCATGGTTTCCAGTACCTATACTTCGTTTCTTTATTTCAAATTCTAGGAGACAGCTGACATGGAAGATAAAAATAAACAGAAGGCTTCCGTGAGCGGAGACCGGAGCGGTGCCAGGCAGCACGGTCACAGAAGAATCGCCGGCTGGCGGTCGAATATACTGTCGCGCCTGATTATCGGGATCGTAGCTGTCGTGATCATTCTCGGACTGATCATTCCGGACAGGGATTTTTCCGACAACGAGAACAGGAACCTCACAACATTTCCCAGACCGACGCGCGAATCGCTGCTCAGCGGAGATTTTACCTCGGATCTGAGCAGTTATCTGGCGGATCAGTTTGCTTTTCGCGATTTCTGGGTATCTTTCAACCATGATATGGAAATTATATCTGGTAAGAAGGAGACCGGTGATGTATATTTCGGGAAGAAGGGTTGTCTGCTTGCCAGACCTGCGACGCCGGATGATGATGCCATGAGCAAAACACTGGATGCGATGCTGCGTTATCACGAGGCTTATCCGAACATCGGGATGACGGCCATGATCGTTCCGTGCTACGCTGCCGTCGATCCCTCACTGCTTCCCGCCCATGCGCCGGTCAGAGATCAGACAGGCGACATCGCATCGGAGAATCAGAAGCTGAGCGACGGTGGTTATCAGATCGTACAGGCACAGAGTGCTCTCGAGGCACACGCCGACGAATACATCTACTATAAGACGGATCACCACTGGACAACGCAGGGCGCCTATTATGCTTTTACCGCTTCCCAGGGAGTGCTGGACATCATGGCACCGACGGCTACCTATACGCAGTATCAGGTGTCGGATTCGTTCCAGGGTACACTCGCCTCACAGAGCGGAAGCTATTCGACAAAGGACGATATTTTTGTTTATGCGCTGGATGCCGATCAGACAAAATATTATGTAGATATCCCTGATCTCGGACAGACTACGACTTCAGTCTATGACAGCAGCAAGCTGGATGAGAAGGATCAGTATCAGGTATTCTTCGGCGGCAACCATCCGCTCGTGGAGATCCACACGGCCAACAAAACGGGACGCAATCTGCTGGTATTCAAGGATTCCTATGCCAACAGCCTGGTTCCTTTTTACATACCTTATTTCGACAATATCTACATGATCGATCCGAGGTACTACTACGACAGTGCAGATATACTGATGACGACAGATGCCATTACGGATGTGCTCTTTGTCTACAGCCAGAACACACTGGCTGCAGATACATCATTAGCCGATGTACTGAACGATGCATCGCAGTCCGCCCAGGCGGCCTCCGATGCGTCATCAGATGCCTCAGCCGGAACATCCGATGAAACATCCTCCGGCAGCGAGGCTGTCACCGCAACGTCAGCGAATGCGGCAGAGGAAGTCAATACTGAATCTGTTGCGCCGTGACAGTATCTTATGCTAAAATATATATTTGTTTTTGAGCTTTACACGAACGAAAAGCCACACTTACCTGCGGAGTGCGGCTGATCTCCGGTGATTCATGATGCTGACAGACTTGATGTGCAGGTAAAGACGGGGAGGCTGGCATGAATGAGACGACAGGATTAAAGGAAGAATGCGGCGTATTCGGTATGTATGACCTCGACGGCGGTAATGTCAGCCGTTCGATCTACTACGGACTGGAAGCGCTCCAGCACAGAGGGCAGGAGTCGTGCGGAATTGCCGTCAGCGATACTTCCGGCCCCAAGGGGAGAGTCAGATCCTACCGCGGACTGGGACTTCTCTCTGAAGTTTTCAAACCTTCGAAAATTGATGAACTGACGGGCAATATCGGCATCGGCCATGTCCGTTACTCGACGTCGGGTTCTCTCAATGTGAACAACGCGCAGCCTCTGGTCCTGAACTATCTGAAGGGATCACTGGCGCTTGCACACAACGGGAACCTGGTCAACGCACTTGAGCTCCGGGAAGAAATGGAAAACACCGGAGCTATTTTTCATACTTCCATCGATTCGGAAGTTATTGCCTACTGCATCGCACAGGAGCGTGTGAAGGCACCTTCCATTGAGACCGCGGTCAAAAAGGCCTGTGGCAGGATCCGCGGCGCCTATGCGATCGTACTGATGAGCCCCAGAAAGCTGATCGGTGTCCGTGATCCCTACGGCATCCGTCCGCTTTGCATCGGAAAGAGGGATAACACCTGGGTGATGGCGTCTGAGGACTGCGCACTGCATTCCATCGGCGCGAAGTTCGTCCGCGATGTGAAGCCGGGCGAAATCGTCACGGTCAATTCTGACGGCGAACTCACATCGCAGTTCCTGGATGAGGTTGTCGAGCCTTCGAAACAGGCGCACTGCATATTCGAATACATTTATTTTGCCCGGCTGGATTCCTGTATCGACGGCATTGATGTCTATGATGCCAGAATCCGGGGAGGAGCTGCACTGGCGAAGACATATCCCGTGGATGCGGATATCGTCGCGGGTGTTCCGGACTCCGGACTCGCGGCTGCGATGGGATATGCGCAGGCCTCCGGCATCCCCTATGCCATTGTATTCAACAAGAACAGCTATGTGGGACGGACGTTCATCAAGCCGAGCCAGGATGAGCGCGAATCCAGTGTAAAAATAAAGCTGTCGGTCATCGGATCGGTTGTCCGGGGCAAGAGAGTCGTGATCGTCGATGACTCGATCGTCCGCGGCACGACCATAGCGAATCTGATCCGGACGCTGAAGCACTGCGGGGCGACCGAGGTCCATGTGCGGATCAGCTCTCCGCCGTTCCTGCATCCGTGCTACTTCGGCGTGGATGTGCCGAGTAATCAGCAGCTGATCGCTTCCCGGCATTCCATGGAACAGATCCGGGAGATGATCGGTGCGGATTCCCTCGGCTATATGCCGATCAGCGAGCTGCAGAGCATGGTGGGTGATCTGCCGATCTGCAGAGCATGCTTCAATAATGAATATCCCATCGATGTGCCGGATCATGAGATCCGTGATCTGCTGGATGACTGAATATAAAAATATCGTAGAACGTGCAACCATATGATGATAACAGTGTCAAATGTCATCACCTGCGTTAAGCTTGTGCAAAAGCGGGTGAATGACTTATTGATCCGGTTATCATACTTATGACGCCTATATCAAATAAACAGGAGGAAAAATATGGCAGTCAAGTACGTATTCGTAACCGGTGGTGTTGTTTCCGGTCTTGGTAAGGGGATCACAGCCGCATCCCTCGGACGCCTTCTCAAGGCGAGAGGATATCATGTGACCATGCAGAAATTTGACCCTTACATTAATGTAGACCCTGGTACGATGAACCCGATCCAGCATGGAGAAGTTTTTGTCACCGATGACGGTACCGAGACGGATCTCGACCTTGGCCATTACGAGAGGTTCATCGATGAATCCCTCGATCATAACTCCAATGTTACAACCGGAAAGGTATATTCCACCGTTCTCCAGAAAGAAAGACACGGAGATTACGGCGGCGGTACCGTTCAGGTTATTCCGCATATTACCAATGAGATCAAGAGTCGTTTTTACCGTGCAAAGGATGTGGATGAGGAGACGATCGCCATCATCGAGATCGGCGGCACTGTTGGAGATATCGAATCCCAGCCGTTCCTCGAGGCAATCCGTCAGTTTCAGCATGACATCGGCCATGAGAATGCGATCATCATCCACGTGACGCTGATCCCTTATCTCAGAACATCTCAGGAGCTGAAGACAAAGCCTACCCAGATGTCGGTGAAGTCACTGCAGAGTCTCGGTATCATGCCTGATATTCTGGTTTGCCGCTCCGAGAAGCCGCTCTCCCAGAACATCAAGGACAAGATCGCTCTGTTCTGTAATGTTCCGAGCAGCCATGTGCTCCAGAATCTCGACTGCGATACGCTCTATGAGGTTCCGCTGGCCATGGAGCAGGAGCATCTGGCGGATGTTGCCCTGGAAAGTCTGCACATGGAAGATCCGAAGCCGGATCTCACGGAGTGGACGGACATGGTTTACCGCTCCAAGCATCTGAGCCATAAGGTAAATATTGCCATCGTCGGTAAGTACACGGCGCTGCATGACGCCTATCTCAGTGTGGTGGAAGCTCTGAAGCACGGCGGTATCAAAAATGATGCCGACGTCGATATTCACTGGATCGATTCTGAAAAGATTGACGACAATAATGCCGCTGAGATCCTGAAGGGTATGGACGGTATCCTGATTCCCGGCGGATTCGGAAGCCGTGGTGTGGACGGTATGATCAGCGCGGCGCATTATGCACGCGTCAACCGTGTTCCGTATCTCGGCATCTGCCTCGGTATGCAGGTAGCCATCATCGAATTTGCGAGAGATGTCTGCGGATATCATGATGCTCATTCCATCGAGCTCGATCCTGACACCATGCATCCGGTGATCGCCCTGCTTCCTGATCAGAATGACGTGACCGATCTGGGCGGCACGTTAAGGCTCGGTGCATATCCCTGTGTTCTGCAGGACGGCTCCCTTGCCCTTGAGCTCTACGGCACGAAGCAGATCAGCGAGAGACACAGACACCGCTATGAGGTCAACAATGATTTCCGCAAGGCACTCACAGACGGCGGCATGGTACTGTCGGGTATCTCACCGGACGGACATATCGTGGAGATGATGGAGCTGAAGAGAGAGGATCATCCGTTCTTCATCGGCACGCAGGCGCATCCGGAGTTCAAGAGCCGTCCGAACCGCCCGCATCCGCTGTTTGCAGGATTCATCCATGCAGCAGTTGAATATCATGGCTAAACGACGCTGCGGCGAGGACGTGCTCATAGCTCTGCTGCGGGTGGAGGCATCTGTATTTTGTTGAGCGATATAAGGAGGTACTATGTTCAAAGCAAATAAGAATTATCTGAATCTGCAGGGCAGTTACCTGTTTTCCACAATTGCGAAGAAGGTTGCAGCTTACCAGGAGGCACATCCGGATGCAGATATTATCCGTCTGGGCATCGGCGATGTGACACAGCCGCTGGTACCGGAGATCATCAAGACCCTTCATGAGGGTGTGGATGAGATGGCTCATAAGGAGACCTTCCACGGCTATTCACCGGATCTCGGCTATGAATTTCTGCGCAGTGCAATCGCTGAAGAGTACAGACAGAGAGGATGCCAGGTATCGGATAATGAGATCTTTGTCTCGGACGGAGCCAAGAGCGATTCCGGCAATATCCAGGAGATCTTCTCTGAGGACAGCCGTGTGGCCGTCTGCGATCCGGTATATCCGGTCTATGTAGACTCGAATGTAATGGCAGGCCGCTCCGGTGCTTATGATCAGGCTGCCGGACGTTATAAGAATTTCATCTACATGCCCTGCACCGAGGCGAATAACTTCACACCTGAATTCCCGAAGGAGAATCCGGATATCATCTATCTCTGTTATCCGAACAACCCGACCGGTATGGCGATCACGAAGGAAAGGCTTCAGGACTGGGTTGATTACGCGAATAAGATCGGCGCTGTGATCATCTATGATGCTGCCTATGAGGCTTATATCACCGAGGATTCCTGCCCGCATTCCATTTATGAATGTGAGGGTGCCCGCACCTGCGCGATCGAGATCCGCAGCTTCTCCAAGAATGCCGGATTTACCGGCGTGCGTCTCGGTTTTACCGTTGTGCCGGAAGAACTGAAGGATGCGGACGGCGTCTGCATGCATGATCTCTGGGCCCGCCGTCACGGCACAAAGTTCAACGGCGCACCTTACATCGTGCAGAAGGCCGGTGCGGCCGTATATACACCGGAAGGAAAGCAGCAGATCCGCGAGCAGGTAGGCTATTATCAGAAAAATGCATCGGCGATCTACAACGGACTGAAAGACGCCGGCTATACCGTATACGGTGGCGTAAACGCACCCTATATCTGGCTGAAGACACCGGACAACCTCACGAGCTGGGAGTTCTTTGACAGGCTGCTGCATGAGGTCAACATCGTCGGAACACCGGGATCCGGTTTCGGACCGAGCGGTGAGCATTTCTTCCGTCTGACGGCGTTTGGTTCCTATGAGAACACCGTGCGCGCGATTGACAGGATCAAAAACTGGTGATAAGGACAGCATCACATGGAGAAGACTCTGCGCAGTGTGCGCCTGAAGAGAGCATAAGACGACAAAAAGAGACCCTGTGCAGTGGCAGCCTGCATAGAGTATACAACGACAGGCAGAGATGCTGCGCAGAGATAATACACAGTGTAAAGTGACAGTATGCAGAGAAGAGGTTGGCAGAATGGCAGAGCAGATTACAGATGAAACCATTGATTATGTCAGCATTCTGGCCAAGCTGAAGCTGGATGACGCCGGACGCGAGAGAGCGAAGGCAGATATGCAGCAGATGCTGGATTATGTGGACAGGCTGAATGACCTGGATACCTCGAATGTGGAACCCATGTCGCATATTTTTCCTCTGAAGAACGTATTCCGCGAGGATGTGGTGACCAATGGGGACGGCCGTGCCGATATGCTTGCGAATGCGCCGGAAAAGGAAGACGACCAGTACGTAGTCCCGATCACGATCGAATAAGGGATGTATGCCGGACTTTTATTGTCAGGCCGCAGACCCATATACGATATATCGTGCTATGCACTGCATAAGCTACGGATTTTCAGCAACAGGAGGTTTTAACGTTGACAGCTTCGAAGACAGCAGCAGAGCTCAGTGCAGATATCCGCGCAGGCCGCATCCGTGTGGCTGACGCCGTACGCCAGTCTCTGCAAGAGATCAAAGAAAAGGATCAGGATATCCACGCCTTCATCACCGTCGATGAAGAGGGCGCCATGAAGCGCGCGGAAGAGGTGCAGAAGGCCATTGACGACGGAACCCTCACGGGACCACTTGCCGGCGTTCCCATCGCCGTCAAGGATAATATCTGTACGAAAGGACTTCTGACGACATGTGCTTCGCATATCCTTGATAATTTTGTACCCACCTATGACGCTGAAGTCATCACAAAACTGCGTAACGCCGGCATGGTCATCATGGGCAAGACGAATATGGATGAATTCGCCATGGGCAGCACGACGGAGACATCATTTTTCGGACCGACGCGCAATCCGGCCGATCTGAATCACGTACCGGGCGGTTCGTCCGGCGGGTCATGCGCGGCTGTTGCCTCGGGCGAGGTCAGTATGGCACTCGGATCAGATACCGGTGGCTCCATCCGTCAGCCCAGCTCGTACTGCGGTGTAGTCGGCATGAAGCCGACTTATGGCGCTGTCTCCCGATACGGACTGATCGCCTATGGTTCATCGCTTGATCAGATCGGACCGATCGCCGGCAATGTCAGTGATGCGGCGGCCCTGCTTCAGGTAATCGCCGCACCGGACAAAAAGGATTCAACCTCCGCTACACTGGATGACTATGATTTCATGTCCGCGCTGAAGGAAGATGTGCGCGGCCTGAAGATCGGTATCCCGAAGGAGTATTTCGGCGACGGACTGGAAACGGAGATCGCCACTGCCATCCGCGCAGCAGGCGATGTCCTCGCTGAGGCAGGTGCTGAGGTGGAAGAGTTCCATCTGGACCTGATCGATTATGCGATCCCTGCGTACTATGTTATTGCCTGCGCGGAAGCAAGTTCCAACCTTGAGCGCTTTGACGGTGTGAAGTATGGCTATCGCGCGGAAAATTATGAGGATCTGAACGATCTCTATAAGAAGACAAGGACAGAAGGCTTCGGCGATGAGGTCAAGCGCAGGATCATGCTCGGATCGTTCGTACTGAGCTCCGGCTACTACGATGCCTATTACCTGAAGGCACTCCGCGTCAAGAACCTGATCAAACAGTCCTTCAACCGTGCGTTTGAAAAATATGATATCATCCTTGCTCCGGCAGCGCCAACAACGGCGCCGGAGATCGGCAAGTCTCTCAGCGATCCGCTGAAGATGTACCTGTCTGATATCTACACTGTTTCTGTCAACCTCTGCGGACTTCCCGGTATCACGGTGCCGGTGGGACGTGATGCGGCAGGTCTCCCGATCGGCATGCAGATGATCGGTGACTGCTTCCGCGAGAAGACGCTCCTCCGTGCGGCATATACGTATGAGCAGGCAGCACGCAGAACTTCGGAAGGACGGTGAGATCGATGGGAAAAACATATGAAACCGATATCGGACTGGAAGTCCATGTCGAACTGGCCACGAAGACAAAAATCTTCTGTGGATGCTCCACGGCATTCGGCGGTGCGCCAAACAGCCATTCCTGTCCCGTGTGCTCCGGCATGCCGGGATCGCTCCCGGTGCTGAATAAGCAGGTCGTACAGTATGCGATGGCTGTAGGTCTTGCCGCACACTGCGAGATCAACCAGCACTGTAAATTCGACAGAAAAAATTACTTCTATCCGGATAATCCGCAGAACTATCAGATCTCACAGCTCTATGAGCCGATCTGCCGCAACGGATGGGTGGAGATCACGAAAAAGGACGGCACCAGAAAGAAAATCAGAATCCATGAGATTCACATGGAAGAGGATGCCGGAAAGCTTGTTCATGATGAGTTTCAGGGCATTTCCTATGTGGATTTCAACCGGAGCGGAGTGCCGCTGATCGAGATTGTGTCCGAACCCGACATGCGGGATGACGAGGAAGTCATCGCGTATCTGGAAGCGCTTCGTATGATCGCGCAGTACACGGGTGCCTCCGACTGCAAGCTGCAGGAGGGCTCGATGCGCGCCGATGTGAACCTTTCCGTGCGTGAGGCAGGCTCAGAAAAGCTCGGCACAAGGACGGAGACGAAGAATCTCTCCTCCTTTGCGGCCATTTCCCATATGATTAAGAATGAGCGTGAGAGGCAGATCGATCTTCTTTCATCCGGTCAGACCGTGACCCAGGAGACGCGCCACTGGAATGAAGATGCGCAGTCTTCCTATGCGATGCGTTCGAAGGAGAATGCACAGGATTACCGTTATTTCCCGGATCCTGATCTTCCGCCTGTTGAAATCAGTGACGAGTGGATCGAGGAGACAAGGAAAAATCTGCCGGAGATGCAGCCGGAGCGGAAGGCCCGCTACATGCGTGATTACGGACTTCCGGCATATGACGCCGATCTGCTCACCGGAACGAAGCGGCTGGCTGATATCTTTGAGGAGACGGTAAAGGCAGGTGCCGATCCGAAGAAGGCATCCAACTGGCTGATGGTCGAGACGATGCATCTGTGCCGCAACACGAAGACCGATCCGTCCGACGTCGATTTTTCCGGTGAAAACCTGGCAAAGCTGATCCACATGGTTGACGCGGGCGAGCTCAGCAATGGTTCTGCGAAGAAGATTTTTGAGGAAATCTTTGAGAAAGATGCGGATCCGGAAAAAATCGCCGAGGAACGCGGCATGAAGATCGTACAGGACAGCGGTGCACTTCATGAGACAGTGAAGGCTGTTCTTGAGGCGAGCCCCTCCGTCGTGCAGCAGTACAGGGATGGCAAGACCAAAGTGGCCGGCTTCCTTGTGGGCCAGGTCATGAAACAGATGAAGGGACGCGCCAACCCCGCGGAGGTCAGCAGTATGATCACCGGCA
>ONKP01000036.1 GCA_900318405.1 uncultured Eubacteriales bacterium
TGTCGGGAACAGGATGACATCGCGGATCGCCTCACTGTTCGTGAGCAGCATGACCAGCCGGTCAATGCCGTAGCCAATACCCCCCGTCGGCGGCATGCCGATCTCCAGAGCGTGCAGGAAATCCTCATCTGTGTGCTGTGCTTCCTCATCGCCTGCAGCGGAGAGCGCATCCTGCGCGGCAAAACGCTCACGCTGATCGATCGGATCGTTCAGCTCGGAATAGGCGTTGCACATCTCCCAGCCGTTGATGTACAGCTCAAACCGCTCCACCTTGCGGGGATCATCGGGTTTCTTCTTGGTCAGCGGGCTGATCTCGATCGGATGATCCATGATGAAGGTCGGCTGGATCATTTTGTCTTCACAGAACTCGTCAAAGAAGAGATTGATGATATCTCCTCTCTTGTGACGGTCTTCATATTCGATGTGGTGCTCATCCGCCAGCTTCTTGGCCTCTTCATCGGTTTCGACCTGCTCAAAATCGATGCCGGTCTCTTCCTTAATGGCATCCTCCATGGTCAGACGGCGGAATGGCTTGCCGAGGTCGATCTCATGACCCGTTCCGTCCTCTTTATTTCCATAATAAATGGTCGTCGAACCGCAGACCTTTTCCGCCAGATCGCGGAACATGCTCTCGGTGAGCTCCATCATGCCGTTGTAATCGGTATATGCCTGATACAGTTCCATCAGGGTGAACTCAGGGTTGTGCCGCTGGTCCAGTCCCTCGTTACGGAACACACGGCCGATCTCGAAGACACGCTCCAGACCGCCAACGATCAGACGCTTGAGGTAAAGCTCCAGAGAGATACGGAGCTTCTTGTCCTCATTCAGCGCATTGTAATGTGTGACAAACGGACGTGCCGAAGCACCGCCGGCGTTCTCCACGAGCATCGGGGTCTCGACCTCCATGAAGTCTCTTCCCTCAAGGAAGCGACGGATCTCACTGATGATCTGTGAGCGCTTGATGAAGGTGTCCTTCACCTCGGGATTCATGATCAGATCGACGTATCTCTGACGATAACGGAGATCGGTGTTGACCAGTCCGTGGAACTTCTCCGGGAGCGGCTGCAGGGATTTGGAGAGGAGCGTAACCGTCTTTGCATGAACGGTTACCTCACCGGTCTGCGTCTTGAATACAAAGCCCTTCACACCGACGATATCGCCGATATCCATTTTCTTGAATGCCTGATAAGCTTCGTCGCCCAGCGAGTCGCGCTGTACATAGCACTGGATCTGTCCCTGCTTGTCCTGTACATGGCAGAAAGAAGCCTTGCCCATCACACGCTTGCTCATGATTCTTCCGGCGATCGATACATCTTTGCCGTCATAGGCTTCAAAATTGTCACTGATCTGACGGCTGTGCTCGGTCTGATCATATTTGGTGATAACGAACGGATCCTTGCCGGCTGCCTGAAGCTCCGCCAGCTTGTCCCTGCGCACCTGCACGACGTGGTTCACGCTCTGTTCCGGCTTCTGTTTCCTGTTCTGGCGGTTCTGATTTTCTTCTGCCATGATTTCCTCCCTGTTTTCTAATGATGATGTATTTCTGATGAATTTCAGAAAAGCCGACCGCAAAAAATAAACGGTCGGCCTTCAACTTCGTGGTTCTCCTCTGTTATTTATTTCCTGATTTACGCAAGCCTTGTTGTTCCCGGCGGTTTTACCGTTTTTCCCGATCTCCGCAGGCTGCGACTTTCTCAGGCCGTCTTTCCTGCGGGCTGTCCGATCTTCACAACCTTGAACTGCAGTTCTCCGCCCGGCGTATTGATGCTCACGACATCGCCGGCCTCATGACCAATGAGCGCTGCACCAACCGGTGACTCCAGAGAGATTTTTCCCTCAAGGCTGTTGGCCTCGGTAGCTCCTACAATGTGGAAGCTCATCGTCTGGTTGGTCGAAAGGTTCTCCACATCGACCTGACTTCCCACATTGACTTTGCTGAAATCGACAGCTTCGTCGTCAGCAACGGTGATATTTTTCAGGATACCCTCGATCTCCTCGATCCGGGCCTCCATATGTGCCTGCTCTTCCTTGGCCGCATCATACTCCGCATTCTCGGAGAGATCGCCCTGTGCGCGGGCTTCCTTGAGTTTCTCAGCGATTTCCTTACGCTTCTCGACCTTCAGGAACTGAAGCTCGTCCTCAAGCGCCTGTTTACCCGCTTTTGTGATAATTGTCGTTTTACTGTCCATACTGATACTGTACCTCCCATGCTTACCTGCCCCGGGTACTCTTCCTTCTGCTGAAGAACGGTTCTCACACACTGCAGATTCGCCATTTCCTCAGGCATGCCGTCTGATATATCGGCAGATCTGCCCTTCGTTTCCGGCGTGCGATATGACTTATACAATCACACTGCATATTCCCCCGTCCCGGCAACGCGGACATTATAATATCTTCCCCATGTAATGTCAAGAATCATCAAATGCCGGAAAACGCCGGACTGACGCGAAAAAACGGCCTCTCCGAATGCACTTGTTTTTACCGTTTTCAGCCATTATAATCTAGGCAGAATAAATCGAACGGATCAGGGCATGTACAGCGCCCTGCAGACGGGAATGAAAAATGGTACAGCTCACAGACTTTCTGTATTCCGGTGATACAGTTATTCATATTCTTCATAAATATGCAACGGCACTTCAGCGTGAAGCGGACAGCGAGAACGATCCTGTCGACGCCGCTCACGCGTCGTTTCTGCTCGGCATGCTGGACATGCTGGAGCACAACGACTTCCTGACATCTCAGTCACAGAGAATCCGGGAATTTTACAAGTACATGGCACAGAAGTATCCCTACCTTGCCTTTACGCTGCGCGGAAGGATCAAGTCACTGATTCGCACGGAGGAAAAATTCAACGGCTACATCGTCAGCTGCTGCCGGTCCGTCTATGCCGCCACCGGCAGTTTTCCGGATGCGGAAGAGCTGCTGCGGCAGGAAGAGCGTTTCCGCGATCTGATCGCCTACCGCATCGTCATCTCGATGCCGGCCTGTCACCTGAAGAAGGGCTCGGAACGGGCTGAGGTGGAGAAAAAGCTCATCTATGAGATCGCCAATGCGCTGCCCGGATTCCTGAGCGAACGGGAATTCCGGCCGGAAAAAGTTTTTAACAGACAGAAGTGCTATAGTTCCCTCCTGAACAGGGATATCCGGCCCTTCTACAGGGATTATGTCGAGCATCCGACGGCCAGCGGGTATCGGGCCCTGCACATTGCTTTTTATGACGAACAGGCAAAAAGCAACCTGGAAATGCAGATCCGAACGAAAGACATGGATGATTTCGCCGAGATCGGCGACGCCAACCACGCGGTATACGAGCAGAATCAGGAGAAAGAGCGCACAGGCGGACAGTCCGACCTGCGCGGAATGAATGCCTGCTTTGACAAGGCTCTGACGCGGGTGGAAAATCTGCAGAAGCTGGAGCTCAGTAAAATTGATGTGAATATGTTCCGCGCCATGGACAACTACCGGATCAATGACGGCTGCGGGCTGTATTACGGCCGCCAGATTCTTCCTTACGAGCACCTGTCGCGTTTTCAGAACGACGAAATCGGATGATTAAAACGGAGGGCCGCAAGTTGAAACCCGAATTATTTACTGCATCAGGTGATACTCCTGACACATCTGCAACTTCGGAATCAGGAGATATCCATGACTCATCCGCTGCTTCGGAATCAGGAGATATCCGTGACGCATCCGCTGCCTCTGAATCGGGAGATATCCGTGACGCATCCGCTGCGATATTTGATGATTTCAACAACTATATCCCGGGTGCCGTACTGATTGTTAAAGCTACCGGGTCCGGTGACGGCCAGATCCTCTATGCCAATCGGGAGCTCCTTGACCTGTTTGAATGCCGGGATATGGAAGAGCTGACCGCCTCCTGCGGAGACAACTTCATCTCCCTGGTATACCCGGATGACAGGGAGGGTGTTCTCTGGTCCGTGCGCTCACATTACGCAGAACATCTCCACCCGGAAGAGGAAACAACGCCGGAAGCCACGAATGCGCTTTTTGAAAATCTGGTCCGTTTCCACTATCGCATCCGGACCAGAACCGGCCGGATCATCGAGATCTTTGATCATATCCGGTACCGGAGGATGCCCGACAACACGCTTGTGTGCTACGGACTTCTGCTCCGCTCTGAATTCAATCTGAACCTGATCGAAAGGGACAGGATGACCGGTCTGCCGACCATGCACGCATTTTTTGATGAGGTACAGACCGTACTCGACAGCAGCAGCTGCCATTTTCCCCTGCACTATATCTATATCAACATCACTCGTTTCAAGGGATATAACCTTGCACACGGCATAAACAGCGGAAATGCCTTCATCCGACAGACCGCTGAAATTCTGAAACATTGCTTCCCCGGCGCCTGCGTCGGCCGGTTCAATGAGGACCACTTCGGTATTTTTACACTAGACGAAGGGTATATGGATGCCGTACAAAGAGCACAGCATGAGGTGCACGCGATCAGTCCGGAATCCACCGTCGAACTGGAAGCCGGTATCTGCAACATTCCGGATGACGATGAAAATATTCCCGTCAACCTCGCCTTCGACCTGGCCAAATTATCCTGTGAGAATCCGCTTGGCCATATCAACCAGAGCATCGGCGTATATAACCGGAAAATGGCGGACTATGTGCGTCAGAAGGTATATATAGAAGAAAATATCGACACTGCGATCGCCCGAGGATACATCAAAGTCTACTATCAGCCGGTGATCCGCACGATCTCCGGCACACTGTGCAGCTTCGAGGCGCTCTCCCGCTGGATCGATCCGACGTATGGCTTCATGAATCCCGGTGTCTTTATTCCAACCCTGGAGGAAAATCATCTCATCTACAAGCTGGATCTGTATGTGCTGGAAGAGATCTGCCGCCAGATTTCCGTGGCAGAGGCAGCAGGCCGGCCGGTTGTCCCCGTATCCTTCAACCTTTCACGGATTGATTTTCTGACCGTTGATATGTTTGCGGAGATCAACAGAATCGTAACAGCGTACCATGTATCACCCCATATGATCCGCATCGAGATCATTGAGTCCACCGCGATGCAGGATCCTGAAAAAATGTCTGATATCATCAGAAGATTCCGCACCGCCGGTTTTCAGGTCTGGATGGACGACTTCGGCAGCGGCTATTCGTCCCTGAATATGCTGAAGGATTTCCATTTCGACGATATCAAGCTGGACATGGCGTTCCTGCACGAATTTACGCCCGAAAGCCGTGAGATCGTCACGTCTACAACCCGCATGATCAAAAACCTGCATATTCATACGCTGGCGGAGGGTGTGGAGACGGAGGAGCAGGTAAATTTCCTGAAAAACATCGGGTGTGAGAAAATGCAGGGTTATTTTTACGGCAAACCGGCACCGTATGAAGAGAGCATGCGGCACATCACGGAGGATCTGAAGATCACGCCGGAGACGCGTGCGCAGTATGCCTATCTTGAAAAAATCGGCGAACTGGATTTTCAGACGGAGCAGGTCATGACAGTTGCCGAGCTCCTGGATGACGGATCCTTCCATACGCTTTTTGTCAATCCACCGTTTCGTGAGCGTCTGCAGAAACTTGGCGGTATCACGGCCGATGAGCTCCTGACAAAGCCGCTGGATGATCAGATCCTGTCCTATCATCGTCTGATCGACTTTGTGAAGGAATCAGACTGGAAAGATATCGGGACGGTCAGAAACTATTTCATGGCTGATGAGGGTCGCTACGTACGCCTCAGCTTCCGCCTGATCGCCAGGGGTGCGGACAGAAAAGCTTTCACCGTCGTGCTCCATGATCTGACACACCAGAAGCTGAACAGCGATAACGAGATGATGGATTTCATTCTCCGCAGCATGCTCGATTTTTACGACGATATTCTGCTCATCAAAATAAAGGAAAACTACGTGGAAACGACCTCGCAGGAAACGTTCTTTCAGTACCCGTCCGGCACAAAACTCAGGGGAATCCGGACCGTCATGAACCGGTTTACCGAAAGCTTTATCTACGCCCCCGACCGCGAGGCGTTCATGAACTTTATGGATAAGAATTCTCTGATCATGCGAATACGGAATGCGAGAAACAGCTCCCTCATGGGCCAGTTCCGGGTGATCACGAAAGACGGAGGACATGAATGGCGGCTGATGAACGTTTATCTGCTGCCAACCGTCAGAGACTGCGTTGTTTTCTGTATCCGCAAATCCATCCTGCAGAACCAGGACGACGACGCGGATGTCAGGCCCATCCGTTCCTGAGCTTTCAATGGACGGAACGAAGCGCAGCACTTTCGTTCTGTTTTCGCGTCACTTCGTGCTCATACCTGCCGCAAGTGAAGGTATCGACGCTGTGCTCTCCTCTGTCTGCTCCGGAAGGATAAAGCCGGTCTGCCCACTGCCGGCGCGCTGCATGACGTCATCATAGGCATCCCCGAGCGCCTGCTTCATAATGGCTGTATGCATCCGTGATACCACAACGGTACCATCGGGATAATACAGCGTAAACCAGCAGTGCAGGCGGCTGCAGGCAGACGGGATCACGATATCCGCCTTATACCCGTTGGACGCATCCCTTGTGTCAGCCGCATCGGACTCAATCCGAAAATCATGCATGGGAACCGTAATCGCATCCGCTGCCGTCCGGTCCGTAGAAGTGGTGTAGGTAACTTCTGCCCGTTCAGCATCCATCTGAATGTTAAAGATCGTTACATGCATCGTGTCCGGATAAGTTCCCTGCCCGAAAGACGAAAAGACATCATCGCCGATCCGTTCCTTCATGGCATCCGTGATCGTGACATCGGACTTGTTCAGCAGGAAATCCGACTTATTGGACATCTCCTGCTTCATGGTTTCTTCACCGTACTGCTCTGTCAGTGTCTGCTGGGATGAAAACAGGTTCACGCCCAGTCCCAGCTGGTTTCCGCTGATCTTCGCACCCAGTGCGGCAACCGTCGTCGGGAACAGATCGATCGTTGCATAGTCTCTCTTCTGGTCCGGCAGTTCATTTTCCGTCCCGGGATTGATATAGCACACATACGTTTTGCGCTGGTAATCCGGATCCACGTCATTGCAGAAATCGGAATCCATCGTGGTATGGTCACCGCTCAGCACGATCGTCGTATTGTCATAAAAATCCTGCTTCTGCACCCACCGGACGAAATTCCACAGCTGGCTGCTGGAGCACGCGATGACATTGGCATACTGATTATCACCGAACCTGTCGCCGCAAAGCTCACACACATACCCGTCCTCAAAGTGCGTATCCACCGTGAGCATCGTCAGATTAAACGGCTGGTCGCCCTCAGCCAGCTCCGTGAGCGTTTTCTTCGCGAAGCTGAAAAGCTTCTCATCCTCATATCCCCACCACTGGAAATAATCCGAAGGAATCAATCCCGTATCTTTCGCCCAGTTGTAATCGCGGATCTCAAAATTCCCGTGATCATTGAAAAAAAGCCGCCGTCCGCCGAAGGTTGCATCAGAGCCCAAAAGGAATACCTGCCGGTAGCCCTCCTGATCCAGAAGATCTCCCAGCGTAGTCATGCCGAAGAAAAAGCTGTTCTGCGTATCCATATTGTTACGGGTGATAGATGTCTGCAGCGGTGCGCCGCTGGACTGCGCAAAAATACCCGCCATGGTGTATCCCGTATTCGGATAGACGATGCCTCCGTTCAGCACGCCCGAATTTCCGGCAAAGCACTCATTGGTCTGCGCCAGATCCGTGAGTTCCGGAATGACATTCTCGTCAAAAGCACCGCCGTCCGCCTTGTCAGCATAGGTCATCTCCATAGACTCGAGGTAGATGTAGATCAGATTTCTCTTTTTCTGAGGAAAAACAATGTCCGTCGAAACCGGATCAGCATAATGGGTTTCAATAAAATCCGAATCGGAATTCTGGGAATCGATATAACCGGAAAGGTTAGTTTCCTTACTGAAAAGCAGAACAGAAATGACGATCATCAGCACAGATGACACAATCTCTGAGAGGATGATAAAACGATAGATCCGCGGATGTTTTCTGCGAACAATGACGGCTGCAACAACAGCGGCAGCCTCAACAACAGCGGCAGGAAGAAAGACCTGCAGAAACAGCGATGTGAAAATTCCGCTTCCGGTTCCCTCCACCGGCGCCGTCAGATGATAGACCATCTCATCGATGGTGAGCCCGGGCCATGTGCGGTGCGACCACATTTTTGCAAAGAGCACAAGAATGCCCAGTGCAAAAATAATGAACGACAGGATGGTCAGAAAAAGGCCTGGCGCGACAGGTTTATTGCTGTCTGATGTTGCTGTGCGGCGGTGAACGCGAGATCTGCTCATTGAATACCCTGTTTCTGCTGTAAAATGCCCCGGCCAACGTTTACATGGAAATAACGCATTTATTATACCAT
This sequence comes from uncultured Eubacteriales bacterium, assembly GCA_900318405.1. Lineage (GTDB taxonomy): Bacteria > Bacillota > Clostridia > Lachnospirales > Lachnospiraceae > Bilifractor. Next base: position 8,372 of record ONKP01000036.1, read on the forward strand.
CTTAACGCAGTCCATCATAAAAATATTCCGGCAGTTTTCGCATTTTGGTGTACTACAAAGAATGCAGATGCCTCAACTTTTCACACGGCTTTTTTTACAATGATATGTAAAATCCCGGTTTTGCTCAGCACAAAAAGGGCTATATCCATGAACAGGTGTGCGATCAGAACGCTGATGATGACACCGTTCGATGTCAGCAGAAAGTCCACGCGGAAGCCGTACCAGCAGATAAATCCGGAAAAAGCGCACATCAGAAGCAGCAGGGGCAGATTCCGGGCAACGCTCATCCGCATGCGGCGAAACTCCTCCACGGTGAAATCGAAAAACACGAACCGGCCGATGGCCAGCGTGACGAAGTACAGGATCAGTGAATTATAGTTGGTATCCTGATATATGAAACGGATGTAGAGCAGAATCAGCACGATGTACAGGGAGCTGCAGAGCCGCACGGCTGCCTTCTGTTCAGATTCCAGATGCCTCAGCCTCACAAAAATCGTATCCGCCCAGCTGGTGACAAAGACAGACAGGCAGATAAATACAAGCAGGAACACATCCTGATACTGCTGCCAGAATTCGGTGACTTTGGCCACATAGTAGGCATCCAGCAGATAGTAGAGCGAGAGGAACAGCAGCACCGAGGTGCTGGAGAACACCATTTCATAGAAACTCTCGATCATGACATAGGGATGGGCCTGTGCTTTTTTCTCTTTTTTCCTGTACCGCCTCTCATCCTGCTCCTCCTCGAGTTCCTTCTCCAGTGTTTTCTTCTGTTTCCTCGCCGCAAGGATGATGATCGTCATCACGACGGCGAGGGCAAGCAGAACGACAAGAAGATACTCCCCGGCATGTGCAAAGTTAAAATAATGTGAGATATAGAAACTGTTCGACAAAGTTTATCATCTCCTGAATACAGTTCTCCATTTGTCAGATCATCGGCAATCATGATAGCACATTTCCATGCCGTCCCACAAAAAATCAGCCGCATGATCACATGCTCTCCTGCTGCCCCGTCAGGGCTTCAGCCGTCAGGATCATAGGCTCTCCCGCTGTCCCGTCAGGAATCGGGATTCCGTGACGCTGTACACGCCGCGTGGCGTGCAGCGGATGGCCGGGATCACAGGCAGCGCCATAAAAGAGAGCGTGATGAACGGATCCATGTCTTTCGGGACGCCCATGCGGTGCGCACATGTGATCATCCGGCGCAGCTTTTTATTGACATAGGTATAGCTTCTGTCAGAGATCAGTCCCATGATCGGAAGCTCCAGCGTATCGAAAACCTCTCCATTCCGAACGATGGTATAGCCGCCGTGTGTGCGCTCAATCTCGTGCACAGCTGCCAGGATGTCCCGGTCGTTGTCTCCGATGACGATGATATTGTGGCTGTCGTGAGACACACTCGAGGCGATCGCGCCGCCCCGCAGATGGAATCCGACAACGGCCCCGACGCCCGTCTTGCCTGTGGCATGATGCCGCTCAAATACGGCGATTTTGTCGATCACGCCGTCCGGCGCAAACAGCCCGGTCTCCGGGTCCGCCGGCAGCACAACATCCTGCCGCTCGGTCAGAATCTGGCCGGGGATCATCCGGATAGCGGGGAACGGCCTGCCATCCGCCCTGATCTGTATACGGGCCGGATCGACCGGTCCGACGTGAATGGTGTCCATCAGCTTTGCCGGGCATTCGCGCTCCCTGATGTGATGCGGGCGCACGAGCTGTCCCTTGTAGAAAACCATCTGCGCATTGAAATCCTTCAGCGAATCCCACACGACGAGATCAGCGTCGAAGCCGGGCGCAACAGCACCCGTCCGGCGCAGCCCGTAACAGCGGGCCGGCTGGATCGTCGCCATTTTTACCGCGGCGATCGGACTGATGCCCATGCTGACTGCCTTGCGGACATTGTGGTCGATATCGCCCTCACGCGTAATGTCTTCAATATGCTTATCGTCAGTGCAGAAGCAGAATCCTTCGGTATTGGTATTGTTCTCGACAATACCCTTCACGATCATCTCCAGATTCCGGGCGGCGCTTCCCTCGCGGATATGACAGGTCATGCCCATGGACCGTTCCTTCATGACGTACTCATAGGTCGTACCCTCGTGATCGGTGGTGACGCCGGCGATCACATAGGCCGCCAGCTCTTCATCGCTGAGATTCGGCGCATGACCATCCTTGACCTTGCCGTCAAAAAGCTCCAGCTTCTCATTCATGGGCGGATCGCCGTTGATGACGGACATGCAGTCCATGACCTCGCCCAGTCCCAGCACACGGTGATGGTTCAGATATTTTTTCATCTGGGATGCATCCAGCGTGCAGCCGTTGTCGTCGATCGGGGTCGCCGGTACGCAGGAAGCGATCATGACATAGACATGCGCCGGCAGGTCTTCTGTCTGCGAGAGCAGATAGTCGATGCCGTCCGTGCCGGACACATTGGCCACCTCATGCGGATCCACAATGAACGTCGTCGTTCCGTGCTCCTCCGCCTTATTGATCAAAACCTGCGGATTGACCAGCGTCGACTCGAGGTGCAGATGTGCATCAATGAATCCGGAAGTCACATACTGTCCTTTGAGGTCGATCTCTTCTTTTCCCGTAAAATCGCCGATGCCGACAATAATGCCATTGGTGATGGCGATATTGCCCTCCTCCACACGGTCGGTGAATACGTTGACGATCTTTGCATTTTTCAGGACGAGATCCGCCGGAACGAGTTTTCTCGCCGCGCGGGAACAGGCGATGTATTTATCGAGTTTCATATGCGCGCTCCTTTTTCTCTGTAAATTCTATATCATGACGTGAGTGTCATAAGTATGATAACCGGATCGCCAGTGCTTTCGCGATTTCTTCTCAGCCCGGGCTCCCCAGCGTCGAGGTTCTCGCGTCAGACATATACATTGTGTTTGTCAAACCTGTCCGTGATTCTGAGAACTGATATAAAACCACGATAACACAAATATGACAAAAGTCACATCGGTTTTATTACGCGCTTCACTTCTGACATTGAAATTCTTTCGCTATACTGGGTATGATTCGAAAAATCGATATACAGGGTCTGTTACATACTGTTCACCTGTCAATGATACGTTAAAGCTTTCGGCAGAATGTCCAGATATACAGATGCTTCAACCCGCAACCATCCGCAGACGCCGGTGGTTAGAACAACAATGCATCACGGAAGGAGATTTTCCATGGATCAGAATGTTGTGATCAGGCGCGATTCAGATATCGCCGGGAACACACAGTCTTCAAAGCACATGTCAGACGTCAGCAGCGCGGCATCTCAGCCTTCATCCCGCCAGCCTGTCGTCAGGATCAGCGGTCTGGTCAAGCGCTACCACGAAAAAGTGGCCGTGGATCACTTCTCACTCGAGGTCGGAGAGGGAGAGATTCTCGGTCTCCTGGGCCCGAACGGTTCCGGCAAGACGACGACGCTCAACTGCCTCCTGGCACTGCTGAAATACGATAAGGGCGACATTGAGATTTTCGGAAAGCCCATGGATCCGTCAGCATACGACATCAAACGGGATATCGGCGTCGTCATGCAGAATGTGGCCGTGATCGATTCTCTCTCCGTGTACGAGAACATTGATTTTTTCTGCGGGCTCTACATCCGCGACAAAGCCCTGCGAAAAAAATATGTGGAACAGGCGATCGACTTCACCGGGCTCAGTGATTACCGGAAATACCGTCCGAAAAAACTCTCCGGCGGCCTGCTCCGGCGTCTGAACATCGCCTGCGGCATCGCGCATCATCCGAAGCTTATTATCTTCGACGAGCCGACGGTGGCTGTTGACCCGCAGAGCCGCAATGCCATCCTCGAGGGCATCCGGCGTCTCAACAAAGAGGGTGCCACCATCATTTACACCTCCCACTACATGGAAGAGGTCGAGGAGCTCTGCTCCCGGATCGTGATCATCGATAACGGCCGAGAGGTAGCAGAGGGGACCGCCGCCGAACTCAAGGCGAGTCTCCGGAACCGCGAGACCATCACGGTCGAGGTTCGTCAGATCTCGGAAGAAAATCTCCGCGGCATACGCGAGATCAACCACGTCTACGATGTGGTGCAGAACGGCGGCACACTGGTCATCCGCTGTGACGGCGGAAGCCATAACCTCGTGCACATCATGAATTTCTTCATGGAAAAAAATATCGACTTCGGCAGGATCAGCACGCAGCTGCCGACGCTGAACGACGTCTTCCTCGAGATCACTGGAAAGGAATTGAGAGACTGATGTTCAGGCATAGATTCAACGTAAAGGAGCTGAGTGAATGACGTTCGGACATATTTTTCTCTACAGGATCAAAGAACTTTTCCGGCAGAAATGGTGCGTCGGATGGAACTTTCTCTTTCCTCTCGTCCTGGCCACAGCCTTTTTCGTCGGTTTCGGAAGCTTTATCAGGAACGCTGATATCCTGACGACCGTTGACGTGGCCGTTGTGGAAACACAGGACGATGAGATGAGCAGTTCCTTCGTCGATCTGGTGAAGAAGCTGGATTTCATGAACGTCAGCGTCGTCGACGATGAGGAAGCGCAGGAACTCCTGAAGGACGGAGACGTCGCCGGCATCCTCTACGCGCCGTCATTTACCGCAAACACAAGGCAGCTGCTTAACGGAAACACCCTGGACAATGCGTCATCTGCTGCAGACACGCTGCAGATATCTGTAGAAAATATCGGGAGCTCGTCGATGCTGACGGAGGACGCGAAACAGGCATCCTACTGGATCAATGATCCGACGCTCACCGTGGCGGAAAACGGCGTCAACCAGACGATCCTCTCGCAGTTTCTGAAATCCTACATCGCCAATGAGAAGGAGATGGCAATGATCATCACCTCCGCAGATGATCCCTCTGCCATACCCGCAGCTATACAGAAAACCGCTGACATGATGGCAGAGGATATGACATTCGGCTCATCGGATGTCAGTCTGCGGTATACCGACGACGGGAGAGGTCAGCTCTCTCCATATATGCATTACTTTTTCGCCCTGATCGCCATGGCGAGTCTCTTCGCCTCCTGGATCAGCACGAGTATCCTCGATGAAGCCATGGCCAATCACTCGGAGATTGGCAAGCGGAACGAATGCGCACCGGTGCCCAGAGCTGTGTCCCTGACCGCGAACATTCTCTCCGGCCTCGTGATCCAGGTCATCAGCGTGACATGCCTGATCCTGTACATCCAGTACGTTCTGAAACTCAACTTCAACGCACCGCTCGGCTATGTCATCCTGATCTCCGCCGTGTGCAGCGCGACCGGCATCGCCTTCGGCGTGATGTTCGGCGCCCTCCTCGGCAATCATCCGGCGACGACGACAGCTGTGCCATTGCTTTTTTCCATGGGGTGCTCTTTCCTCAGCGGCCTCATGGTCGGCAACATCCAGCAGATCATCCAGGCAGCCGCTCCGTGGATCAACCGCATCAACCCCGCTGCTCTGCTCACAGACGGCCTTGACTCCCTCGGCAGCTACGGCATCGGTCCCGCCTACTGGCAGGATGTCCTGATCCTGCTCGCTCTCACAGCCGCAGCCATTGCCGTGAGTTCCCTGATCCTGAGGAGGAAAAATTATGCCAGTCTTTAAAGCATTTTTCAAAATCCTGAAAGTGAAAGGTGCCATCGTCCTCATCTACGTTGCGGCCTTCATCGCCTTTATGTTTGGCATCACGCTGCAGAGCGAAAGTGCCGGGGAATCGATGTTTCAGACAAAAAATCTGTATGTCGCCGTCTGGGACAAAAGCCGCAGCGCACTCTCCGACCGGATCATTCAGATGCTGCAGGGTGAAAACGAGGTGAGTGTTCTGACAGCTGATGACCTTCAGAAGCTTGGAACCACTGAAAAGGAACAGCTGCGGGAGCTGAACGATGATGTGCGCTACGGCGTCTTTGATTACGTGCTGATCTTTCCGGAGACCTTTGAAGATGATGATCAGTACAGTTATTTTTCCACCTCGGACAGTTCCGCCGGCTACATCATCAGCGAACAGATTGACACCTTTCTCAAATGCCTGAAGATCAATATGGCTGCAGGCATGGACGGCGACGAGGCGCTGGAAAAAGCCGCCGAAGTCTCCGACGCATCGCAGAACGCAGAGATCCGGATGGCTGACTTCTCTGATGAAGGTGGTTCCACCCACGACAGCCTGTATTACCTCTACCGGTTTATGTGCTATTCCGTGATGATGGCCATCGTCATCGGCATCTGCACGGTCATGACAGGTATGAAAAATGATGACCTCGTCCGACGCATCCACTGCTCTGCCCTGTCCTCGCAGAAGATCAGCCTTGCCAGATTTTCGGCATCTCTCCTCTTTGCCGTCGGCGTTATGGGACTTTTTGTTCTCATCGCCTCCATCTACTGTCTCGGCAGCGCAGACATGAGCAAAAACAGCGCCTATATTCTGAACCTCGTTCCGGTTGTGATCATGTCTGCCGCATTTGCGTATTTGCTGAGCACACTGACCGCCGACGAGAGTATAATAAACATGATCACCAACATGGTCAGCCTGGCGATGAGTTTTATGTGCGGTGTATTCATTGAACAGAACATGATGCAGCCCGGCGTGCTGAAAGCCGCACAGTTCATGCCGTTCTACTGGTACGTGCAGGGCGTCGACCTGGCGGACGCATCGGTCTCCGTTACTTCGCCCGCGTTCCTGCAGTGCATCGGGATCCAGCTGCTCTTCGCAGCGGCATTTGCCGCAGCCGGCATCGTCATTTCCAGGAGCAGAGCCGCCGGGAAGTGAAAATTTACAGAAAGTATTTGAAAAATGATTGAGAAGGCAGTCTCCCAGTCCGTCATTTATATAGCTCTGGAATGCATTCTGATGACAGAAGGCGTCACCGCAGGAAGCGTGGTGATGTCCCTCTGTCTTTTCGTCGTGATGACCGTTGCCATCATTCTGCCGGAGAAAAATCTCCCGGAAAAAATACTGCGATTCGTACCGGTTCCCGCCTGCTTCATCGCCGTCCAGTGGCTTACGGATCGCCTCGCCCGGAACCGCCGGATGCTCCACACCATGCAGGACAGCGACCGTGAACTCGAAATGGCGCTGCGCGAGCAGAACCGGAAACTCCTGGAAGAACAGGAATATGAGATCCGTCTGGCCACCATGTCCGAGCGAAACCGCATTGCGCGGGAGATTCATGACAACGTGGGTCATCTTCTCTCCCGGGCGCTCATCATGCTCGGTGCCATCCGAACCGTGAACAGGGACGATGCGCTCGCACCGCATCTCGATCAGCTCGATCAGACGCTGGACACGGCCATGCAGGAGATGCGCAGCAGCGTGCATGATCTGCATGATGACTCCATTGATTTTCAGAAAAATATCGACGATATGGTAAAAGAGCTGAAGGCTTCCGGCCGCTGCCAGGTCGTCACCGATGTGGATGCGGACATCTCGCTCGAAAAGAACATCAAAATCACCCTGATTGCGATCGCCCGGGAGGCCGTCTCGAATTACCTGAGGCACAGCAACGGCGACCGCGTGGAGATCACCGTCCACGATCATCCCGGCTTCTGCACGCTGTCTGTCAGTGACAACGGCACGCTGACGCCGGAGACAGCAGCAAAAATCCGGCGGGGTCCCGGGCCGGGTGCGGGCAACGGGCTCGGAAATATCCGCGAACGGGCGGAGAGTCTCGGCGGAACGGCTGCTTTTTATACCGATCATGGGTTCAAAGTGTTTGTGAATCTGCCAAAAGCTGCATGCAATTAAATAAGAATACAGATACTTCCACCCGCAACACGCTCTCGCTCGTCCTCGACGCAGCGGTGGTAAGTTCGTCCTTCGCTTATGCTCGGACTCTCTAACCACCGGCGTCTGCGGATGGTTGCGGAGTGGAAGTATCTGTATTTCTCATTGTTGTACAGTTAGTTATACAGGAAGAGGTTGTAAGTATTGGATATCCGAATTTTGATTATTGATGACGATGAACTGGTGGCGATGTCATTGGAGATGATCCTGAATGCCGAGGATGGCATGACTGCTGTCGGGAAGGGGTACAGCGGCACTGATGCGATCCGCCTGTATGATGAGTTTCTGCCGGATGTGCTGCTCATGGATATCCGCATGAAGGATATGACCGGGCTCGATGCCGCAGAGCAGATTCTGGCGGCGCATGCGGATGCGAGGATCCTCTTCCTCACAACTTTTTCTGATGACGAGTATATTGTGAAGGCTCTGCAGCTTGGCGTGAAGGGTTACCTGCTGAAGCAGGATTACCGGTCTGTCGCCTCATCGATCCGCGCCGTATACAACGGACAGAACGTATTCGGCGGAGCGGTCGTGGAAAAGCTGCCGGGGCTGATGCGGGCTGACAGACCAGTATCCAGCGAAAAAAACAGCATGTCCGCTTCAGATATGACAAACAGCCAGAGCGGCAACAGCGACGGCGACGGAACAAGTGATGAAAAAATCCAGAGAAACTATGTTTCGAAGGGCATCACCGACCGGGAATACCAGCTGATCCAGCTTGTGGCCAAGGGTCTCTCCAATAAAGAGATCGCCGACAGGGTTTTTCTCTCAGAGGGAACCGTCAAAAACTACCTGAGCAGCATTCTTGACAAGCTCGATCTGAGAGATCGCACGCAGCTGGCCGTATATTACTATGAAAACCGATAATCAGTACCCTCTCTTCCTGTCCACCTCGTGCACAAGCGGCCTGCCGTTCAGGAAATTTTCCAGGTCTTCGCAGAACATCTCCACGCTTTTTTCGCGGGTATAATTCAGCGTCATCTGGCCGGCGCAGTGAGGTGTCAGCAGTATATTTTTCGCGGTGCGGAGCGGGCTGTTGGCCGGCACGGGCTCCGTCTGCATGACATCCAGTGCCGCTCCGGCAAGTTTTCCTTCGTTCAGCGCATCGGTCAGAGCCGTCTCATCGATGGCACTTCCTCTTCCAACGTTGACCAGATAGGCTCTTTCGGGAAGAAGGGCGATCATATCTCTGTTCAGAATTCCGATCGTCTCCGGTGTCTCCGGAAGGCTCATGACCAGAAGATCCGTCTGCGGAAGCACTGACGCCAGTTCTGAGACACGGCACACTTTATCATATTCCGGTGACATTCTGCCGCTCCGGTTCACGCCCACGACAGATGCCGGCTCGAATCCCCTCACGCGCTTCGCAAAGGTGCTTCCGATGTCTCCGGTCCCGAGAACGGTGATCCTGCTGCCGCACAGAGAATGCATGGGAATCTCGTGCCCCCATTTCTCTGCCGTCGTGTCATTCATTATTTTTTCATAGGAAACAAACTGACGCATCATGATCAGCGACGTCATGATGATATGCTCAGAAATCGTGACACCATAGGCTCCTGCGGAATTTGACAGATGACAGCTTTCGTTCGGAAGAACCCCCTCCGTCAGATAATGATTCACACCGGCCCAGTGGGTGCAGAACCATTTCAGATTTTTTGCTTTATGCAGGGGTTCCGGATTCGATCCAAACATGATATCCGCATCTGCAGCTTCTGCTTTCGCTTCCTCCAGATTGGTCACAAAACAGGTCGTGCAGCCATGTTTATCCGCGATCTCCCTGATTTTCTGCTTCTGTTCTTCCGTTATCTGCCAGTAAACAAGAATTTTATATCCCATCATGGATACCTCCGCATTTCCGCTTCTGATCTTTCACCGTGATTTTTCTCTGATACAGATCTGTTTTTTAATTTCACCGGCAATAGTATAATGCATATAACCGATTCTGCCAAACAGAGGAATGGAGACAAATACAATGAAAAAACTCATCTCATGGAACGTCAACGGCCTCCGCGCCTGCTACGGCAAGGGGACCTTCATGGAATTTCTGGAAAAAGAGCAGCCCGATGCGCTGATGCTGCAGGAGACAAAACTGCAGGCCGGCCAGATCAGTCTCGATCTGCCCGGGTATCATCAGTACTGGAATTACGCGGAAAAGAAAGGATATTCAGGCACCGCAGCCTTCGTAAAAGAAGAACCGCTGAACGTGACGCTGGGACTTGGCATCGAGGAACACGACCATGAGGGCCGTGTGATCACGATGGAGTATCCGGATTTTTACCTGATCACGGTCTATGTGCCGAATGCCAAAGAAGATCTCTCCCGTCTCGCCTACCGGCAGGTATGGGAAGATGACTTTCTTGCATACGTGAAAAAGCTGGAAGAGAAAAAGCCTGTTATTTACTGCGGCGATCTCAACGTCGCGCATGAGGAGATCGACCTGAAGAATCCGAAGTCCAACCGCGGTCACGCCGGTTTCACCGATGAAGAACGTGCCAAATTTGACAACGTGCTGGCCTCCGGAATGATCGACACGTACCGTTATTTTTATCCCGATAAAACCGGCGCCTATTCCTGGTGGTCCTACCGTTTCCGCGCCCGCGAGCACAACGCAGGCTGGCGGATCGACTACTTTGTCACCAGCAATTCACTCCGCGACAGACTGCAGGATGCCGTCATCTACAGCGATGTCATGGGGTCTGACCACTGCCCGGTGGGGCTGATTCTGAATTGACCTCCCACTGTTAACCCGCAGGCTTTCAGGTACTACGATCTGTAAAGCTGTTCTCTGAAAATTTGGGCATTTCCTGCATTCATAAAAATTACCCGGCGCGACTGGTTCGTGCCGGGTATTCTTATATGCCAAGCGATGGAAACCGTGCTTCACGGATTTGATCCCGTAATCGCGCATTCTCTTCACTCGATCTCTTCGTGATCGGGTGCGGCTCTCTGTACGCATAAATTGTACGGCAATTCAAGCGAACATCGCCCCATAGAACGCAATGATCAGCGGGATCGTAACGATGCAGAAAATGATCCCGAGCATATTGCAGATACTCGCCTTCAGCGGCTGATTGTCATAAAGGATCGCAAGCTGAGAGACGGTCGCCGCCGGCGGCGCTGCGATAGCCATAAACGCCACCTGCAGGACCGGCACAAGATCCGGATGCTTCGCCATGAAACCTGTCGCATAGAGCAGAAGCAGCATCAGGGACGGAAGCGCAATGAGACGCAGGAAGATCACCAGATAAGCCTTCCTGCAGGCAAACACCTCCGGGAGTTTTGCGGTGGCGATCTGCATACCGATGACAAGCATGGACAGCGGCCCGACCATATCTCCGAACCCGGTCATGACAGTCGTGATGACATCCGGCGTGTGAAAGCCTGTCAGAAGAAAAATCAGCCCGATGAAGACAGAGATCATATTTGAATTCAGGAACGCCTTCTTCAGATTGATCTTTTTCTCACCGCGGATCGCGGACATACCGTGTGTCCAGACAAAAATATTGAACGGGATCTGCATCGCGCCGGCGTAGAAAACCATGTCGCTGCCAAGCGTCATGCTGACCAGCGGCATGATCAGATTGCCGACGTTCGGGTAGATGATGGTTGTGCTGTCGATCGCATCCAGATGCATCGGTTTCCTGAGTGCCCACGTGAACAGAACAGCTACGGCAAAATACGCTGTTGAAAGAATCAGCGCGGCAATAAATCCCCGTGTCTTTTCCGGCGTGATATCAATCTGAAAAGCATTGATGATCAGGCATGGCGTAAAGACATCGACGACGATTCTGGAAAGAATTCCGGTATCCTCTGCCTTTACCAGACCGAGGCGGACAATGAGGAAACCGATGACTGCCTCGAGCATCATCGAACCTAATTTTGATACAAGAACCCATGTTGATGCCATATCTGTCCCCCGTTATTTTTCCCTGCTGCCTTCTCCCTGTCATCCCATTGTTGCTGCAGCCCTTTGAATGATTCCAGGTGTCTCTGAATGCAGTCCCTGATGCATGTATCGCTATGCTTCATCAGCCTTCATTTAGCAATTTTCCCTATTGTAAACCCGAATCCGTCGGATGTGTCAGTTTTTATGTTTTCCGACCGGCCCCTCCGTGTTGCGCAATACATTTCCAGGTGCTATACTGGGCAGGTATTAAAAATTCAAGAGACAGGGGAGCTTCACAGCTGAGAGGTGCGATTGCCGCACGACCCTAAAAAACCTGATTTGGATAATGCCAACGTAGGGAGCGCTGCAATAGCACTGTGCCGTTTGCCGGCGACAGTCGCATGTAACCGTATACTGACGGGCAGAGTCTTCAGGCTCTGCCCGTTTTTTATATCGATGAATTGCTTCTTCCCCGTCTCCTGAAAATATCGGACACACTGCATGTGCCGAAAAAATATACCGGGAGAATTCATGTTATTTCACACACACCCTCTGGTTCACCTGATTACCAACCGGGTGACGATGAATAAAACAGTCAACGGCATCCTCGCAGCCGGCGGCCGCGCGATCTGCGCTGACGCACCGGCAGAGGCTGAGGATATTACCGGCCTTGCCGATGCGCTGGTGCTCAACACCGGCATGCCTTCAGAAGAACGCGTGCGCGCGATGCTCATCGCCGGAAAAAAAGCAAACGCGAAAGGTATCCCTGTTGTGCTGGACCCGGTCGGCGCGGGTGCATCCGGTCTGCGGAATCAGATTCTGACAACGCTTCTTTCAGAAATACGCTTTACGGCGATCCGCGGCAATGCTTCTGAAATTGCCGCCCTCTGCCGCGTCTCCTTCCGGTCAGGCGGCGTAGAGGATGTCGGTGCAAGGGCTTCCGTGGAAGCCATGCGGGAACTTTCCCGGCGAACCGGCGCCGTGATCATCGCGACCGGGGAAGAGGATATTGTCATCCGGGACGGAGATGCGCCTTGTCAGACGCTGACCGGCGGATCACCGCTCCAGAAGCAGGTGACCGGGAGCGGATGCATGCTCTCCGGCATCCTTGGCGCAGCTCTCGCCGATGCCCGGCTGAAATCTGCCGCAGACGCCCGGACTGCATGCATCAGACATGACGCATCCATAATGACTGCCAGTAACGAAAATACAGTTCTCTTTCCGGCAGCGGACAGGAAAAAAGATACCCTCCTGTCAGATCCGTCAGATAAAAAAGGTACTTTTCCATCTGACAGGGGCATAGCGAATGCATCTGATGCCGACATACCCGGATCTGCTGACAAATCCGACTTTGACACAGCGGTCCGCCTGCTGAAGCTCTACCGCCGGGCCGCTGCCGATGCCGAGGCCATGATGCGGCGGCAGGGTTTTTTTGGCACAATGAGCTATGAAACTTTTCTCACCGATGCACTGAGCCGCATAGGACGGCCGGCATGGAGCAGGCACTGTCTTTCTCTGTACGCCGTGACAGACCGCGCCTGGCTGAACGGACGGACGCTGGCCGATGTGACGGAGCAGGCCCTGACGGGCGGTGTCACGATGGTACAGCTCAGAGAAAAAATGATCGATCCGGATGATTTCGTCCGGGAGGCAAAAGAACTTGTGCCCCTCTGCCATCGTTTCGGCGTGCCGCTCATCATCAACGATCATCCGCAGTTTTGTCAGAAGGCCGGCGCGGACGGCGTACACCTGGGGCAGGACGACATGTCTGTCCGGGAAGCCCGGCGGATTCTCGGTCCGGACGCCATCATCGGTGCCACGGCACACAATGTGGAAGAAGCCGTCCGTGCAGAATCGGACGGTGCCGATTACCTGGGAAGCGGTGCCGCCTTCGGATCCCTGACGAAAAGAAATGCCGTCCGTATCAACCCGGAAGAATACCGCAAAATCACGTCGTCCGTGCACATCCCGGTCGCGGCGATCGGCGGAATTCATGAAGACAACATCCTGAAACTGAAAGGACTCGGCCTCTCGGGCGTTGCCGTCGTGTCCGGTATTTTTGCTGCTGAAGACATCGAAAAGGCGGCCGGGCGGCTGAAACACCTGTCCACGCTGATACAGGAACCCCCTTGCTGCGTATAACACCTCATACTGTATACGTCCGCGCGGCGCTTTGCGCGGAACGATGATTTCTGCAGGCGAAACGATGATCTCTGTGAGCGATACGATGGTCTCTATGAAGCGATGATATCTTTATGATCCTTTCATTCTATGAACCGATACAGATACTGAGGGCTGATACAGATACTGACGGGAGCGGCTGACAAAGCAACGCTGTATCTGCGTTTGTCAGAATAGATAAATGCCGGGGAACCGGCGGATACAGGGGAAGATCATTTCCGACGATCATCCCCGGAAGGAGGAAAATCTGATGTCACAGGAAAAAACAAGAAAACTCGTCGCGTCGGGCGTCCTGGTCGCAGTCATCATCTGCCTCTCGGGATTCTATATCCCGGTAGGTGCATCCAAGTGCTTTCCGATCCAGCACATGGTCAATGTACTTGCAGCCGTTCTGCTCGGGCCGTGGTGGGGCGTCGGCATTGCTTTTACCGCCAGTCTCATCCGCAATCTGATGGGAACCGGAACGCTGCTCGCATTTCCGGGAAGTATGGTGGGCGCACTGCTCTGCGGTCTCGTCTTCAGCAGATGGAAAAAGCTGTTCCCGACGTACATCGCAGAGGTTTTCGGCACCGGTGTGGCGGGAGGCATACTGGCCTGCCCGATCGCTGCTCTGCTGATGGGAAAGGATGCTGCGCTCTTCGCGTTCGTGCTTCCGTTCCTCGTCAGCACAGCCGGCGGCACACTGATCGCAGCTGTCCTGATCGGCGTTCTGAGCCGGACGCACGCACTCAGCTACATGAGAAACATGCTTGACGGCGGCAGGGCAAAACAGACGGCATGATGTCATTTCCCGGCGCCGGGACCGTTCTGAGCATGCAGATCATAACCGTTCAGACTGACCGGGAATGCTTTCACCAGACCGTACACAAAGCACTTAAATATTTTTTATAACCGAAAAAAGCGGAGGACCGGGGGCACCACCTTCTTCCGCTATAGAAAGCGGCGGACACCGCTCAGAAGTTTTCCGCCGTTACCGCGGTGTATGTCACAGTCAGATGCAGGATATCACGCCGATGAATAAAAACGGACCTGCAAAACCGGCTGCGGCAGACTGCCCATGCGGTTTAATGCACAGTTACGGCTGAGCTGAAAGGAGTTCAACGTGAGAACAGCATTAACAATCGCCGGGAGTGATTCCAGCGGAGGCGCCGGTATTCAGGCTGATATCAAGACCATGATGGCGAATGGTGTGTATGCCATGTCCGCCGTCACGGCTCTGACTGCCCAGAACACGACCGGCGTCACGGGAATCATGAATGTATCCCCGGCATTTCTGGAGATGGAGCTGGACAGCGTATTTACGGATATCAGACCAGACGCAGTTAAGACCGGCATGATATCCTCGGCTCCGCTGATCCGCTCCATTGTACGGAAGCTGAAGGAATACCATGCCGGTCATATTGTTGTTGATCCCGTCATGGCGGCAACCAGCGGAGCCAGGCTGATCGATGAGGACGCCGTCGGCGAACTCATCCGGTCGCTGATCCCGCTGGCAGACATCGTGACCCCCAACATTCCTGAAACAGAGGTTCTCTCCGGACTTTCTGTAACAGATCCGGCATCCATGGAAAAGGCTGCCCGAATAATCGGTGACAGCTGCGGCTGCGCCGTCCTCGTCAAGGGCGGACACAGCACCGGCTGCGCTGACGATCTGCTGTATATACCTGTTGCTGACAAGACAGATAGTCACATCGGCGTGGCAGGGAATACGACCGCAGACACCCGGGACATTGCAGACAGAAAACCGGTGCCCGGAAGCCCGTCAGAGCCGCAGCTGATATGGTTTCGCGGCAAACGGATTCCTTCCTCCAACACACACGGCACAGGCTGCACGCTTTCGAGTGCCATTGCTGCCAATCTTGCGAAGGGTTTTCCCCGGGCCGAAGCTGTCAGACGTGCCAAAGCTTACATCAGCGGCGCGATTGCGGCAGGCCTGGACCTGGGTCACGGAAGCGGTCCGGTTGACCACGGATTTGATCTGTCGGGTTATTTTTTCAGTCATGAGCAATGATCTGCGGATTTTTTTTACAGTCATGAATAATCATCGGCCGGGTTGTTCTTACAGTCATCAGGATCCGGCAGTCAGATGTAAAAATCAGAAAAAGTCAGGAGAGAACAAACTATGGAAAGAAATTATGCAACACAGATGGAAGCTGCCCGCAAGGGCATCGTAACCCCGGAAATGGAGAAAACTGCAGCGAAGGAAAACCGCAGCGTCGATGAGCTGCTGCCTCTGATTGCCGAGGGAAAAGTCGTGATCCCCGCCAACAAAAATCACTGCAGTCTGGACCCGAACGGCATCGGAAGCTTGCTGAAAACAAAAATCAATGTCAACCTCGGCGTCAGCCGCGACTGCAGGGATTACGATGTGGAAATGCAGAAGGTCATGAGCGCGGTCAATCTCGGCGCGGAGGCGATCATGGATCTTTCGAGTCACGGCAACACCCAGCCGTTCCGCCGGAAACTCACGCACGAATGCCCGGCCATGATCGGCACCGTACCGGTCTATGATGCGGTAATCCATTACCGGCGCGATCTGAACACGCTGACAGCAAAGGATTTCATTGATGTCGTAAGACTTCACGCAGAGGACGGCGTCGATTTCGTCACACTGCACTGCGGCATCACCAGAAAAACCATTGAACAGATCAAAAGCGGAAAGCGCAGGATGAACATCGTCAGTCGCGGCGGCAGCCTTATTTTTGCCTGGATGAGCATGACCGGGGAAGAAAATCCTTTCTATGAATATTATGATGAAATTCTGGACATCTGCCGCGAATATGATGTGACCATCAGCCTCGGAGACGCCTGCCGTCCCGGCTGCCTCGCCGATGCGACCGACGGCGTACAGATTGAGGAACTGCTGCGCCTCGGCGAACTCACACAGCGCGCATGGGATAAGGATGTACAGGTCATGATCGAGGGTCCGGGGCATGTACCGATGGATCAGATTGCCGCCAATATGAAGATAGAGCAGACCATCTGCAAGGGCGCACCCTTCTATGTCCTGGGGCCGCTCGTCACGGATATCGCGCCGGGTTACGACCACATCACCGCAGCGATCGGCGGCGCCATCGCAGCGATGAACGGCGCGGCATTCCTCTGCTATGTAACCCCTGCCGAGCATCTCGCTCTGCCGGATGTCGAGGACGTCCGCGAAGGAATCATCGCCGGCAAAATTGCCGCCCACGCGGCCGACATAGCAAAGGGCGTTCCCGGCGCCCGTGACCGGGACGACCGCATGGCTGATGCCCGCCGCAGGCTCGACTGGGATGCGCAGTGGAAGGAATGCCTTGATCCGGAAAGAGCGAGGGCCATCCGCGAAAGCCGGGCACCGGAGGATGATCACAGCGATACCTGTTCCATGTGCGGCAAATTCTGCGCAGTCCGCAGCATGAACAAGGCACTGGCAGGAGAGGTCATCGATATTCTCTGACTTTATTATCTGACTTCATTCACTGAACGCATACTCCGTCTTCATTCATGACTTCCTTTGCCAGCCACCTCCCCACAGTCAGAACGAGAGATTTCCGACGTCATACAAATCATGACCAGGGCGGTTGTACACCATACCATGTACTGCCGCCCCGGATCGGGAAATCCTCTGCTGCGTCTGCCGAAATATGCTATGATAGAAAATATCAGACATGACTTTTTCCTGTGCAGCATGCAAAAAGACTGTATCATCCTTTGACATGTGAACGTACTCAGGAATTATCCTGCAACCGGATTCGGAAATGTCCAACCGCTATTCATGATACGAACGGACTTTCTCCCGCAGCGTCGAGGATGAGATGGCTGACATTTTCGTGGAAAAAGCTGGAGCCCGGCACTGCCCCGACGCCGACATTTTCCGCCAGCCAGTAGCAGAACTTCACATCATCCTTCACGTCAAATTCGGATACATCCATCAGGACGTAATAAGCGCCCTGCGGATCCGTAAAGCGGAAGTCGAGATTCTTCAGACCTCCGACAAACAGATTTTTCATGTGGGTGTAGTGATCCTGCAGCTCCTTATAGTAACTGTCCGGGAACTCGAGTGCCGTCACAACAGCCTCCATCAGCGGAGCCGGTGCGCCCACGGTCAGGAAATCATGCACCTTCTTCACCCTCTCGATGATCTCCGCCGGACCGAGCACATAGCCGAGACGCCAGCCCGTGATGGAATAGGTCTTGGACAGGGAGCTGATGCTCAGCGTCCTTTCCTTCATGCCCGGCAGCGTGGCAAAATAGCGTCATATTTTCCGGCAAGGTCAGCGATCACCAGAAGCTCTTCCCTGGAAAAAACCTTACCGGTGGGATTGGACGGATTGCAGAGGACGAGCGCCTTCGCTCCCTTCCTGAACGCATCTTCCAGCACTTCCGGATCAAAATGGAAATCCGGCGGCACGAGAGGCACATAGATCGGTTCTGCACCGGCGAGGATCGCATCGGCGCCGTAATTCTCGTAGAACGGTGAAAAAACAATAACCTTGTCTCCGGGATTGACGACGGTCAGCATCGCACACATCATGGCCTCTGTGCTTCCGCAGGTGGCCACGACCTCACTGTCCGGATCCCAGTCGATGCCCATGAAACGGCTCTGTTTTCTGCATAGCGCCTTTCTGAAGCGCTCGGAACCCCATGTCACCGCGTATTGATGCGGCCCCTCTTCCGCCACCTCTTTCAGTCTGTCCGTAATCGCCTTCGGCGGATCGAAATCCGGAAAACCCTGGGACAGGTTGACTGATCCGTATTTATTGCAAACCCTCGTCATCCGCCGGATCAGTGAATCTGTGAATGATGCGGTTCTGTCCGATAATTCTCTCATATATAAATCCTTCCCATGCGATGAAGTGGATGTCATAAGTATGATAACTGGATTGCTACGCGCTCTCGCGCTCCTCCCTCATATAACTATGACACTCTCCGGTGTTTTCAGATACTGCCGTATTTGCTGTATTGCTGGCTATCACAACTTTTCCGCAAGACAGCATACGCAACACAGGACAGACACAGGCTCTGACACTCAGACAGCTACCTGATCTGCCTGCTCTGCACCTTCCGGCTGCAGATAACTCTTATGGTCGTTCAGGATGTGTCTCCTGTCAAGGGCATCTTTGATTCCCCGCATTGCCTGAAGGGCAACGGGATCAAAATGCTGTGCCAGATATTTCTGCTTGGTGAGACCGATGCCGTGTTCTCCGGAAGCCAGTCCGTCGAGCTCTGCCGTTTTATCGTAGACAGCAGTCAGTGCCCTGTCAGCATCGCGTTTCCACTCCGCATCACTGCGTGCTCCGCGGGCGAGATTGATGTGGATATTGCCGTCACCGGCGTGTCCGTAGACAGCCATCAGCATCTGGCTCTTCTCCGCCAGTTCATCGGCAAAGGTGACAAAATCAGCGATGCGGTTGACCGGTACGACGATGTCGACCGGAATCTGCTCGGATACAGATTCAACCGCCGTGCAGAGAGCGCCGCGCACTTTCCATACAGCTTCCGCCCGCTCCGGATCGAGCTCGCTGAAGCCAAAGGCGCCGTTGGCAAGCACGAGTTCTTCTGTCTTCTTCACGTTCCTGGCAACCTCCTCCGCATCTCCGTCGAAGGTCATCAGAATATAGGCGCCGGCTTCGGGATACGGATACCGGATGCCTGTATATTTTTCTCCGATCTTTGCGACGCTGCGCTCGACGAATTCCAGCGCCGTCGGCTGTGTATTCGCATGGAAGATTCGGATCACGTTGCTGATGCCGCTCCGGATATCCGCAAATGCGGCAATCGCGTTGACAGTCGTCTCCGGTTTGGGGATCAGCTTCAGCACGCAGCGGGTGATGACCGCCAGCGTACCCTCTGAACCGATGATCAGATTTTTCAGGGAGAGCCCGGTCGCGTCTTTCACGGTCTTCGTTCCGATCGTCGTGACCTCGCCATCGGCAAAGACCACTTCAAGGCTGCGCACAAAATCTCTCGTGACACCGTAGCGGACAGCTCTCATGCCGCCGGCGTTTGTGCTGATATTGCCGCCGATCGTGCTGTTTTTTTCGCCCGGATCCGGCGGATAGAAAAGGCCTCTCGCCTCGACATACTGCTGCAGATCCTTCAGGAGCACACCCGGCTCAACCGTCACGGTCATGGTCTCCTCATCGATCTCCAGGATGTGATTCATCTTCGTCAGGATCAAGACGATCCCGCCTTCGAGCGGAACGGTCGATCCTGTCAGATTCGTGTTCGCGCCGCGGGGCGTCACCGGTATGTGGTGATTCCAGGCGTACCGCATGATCCGGCTCACTTCTTCCGTACTTGTGGGAAAAATAACTGCGTCCGCCGTTCCCTGCAGGCTGCCGTGCGCATATCTGGTATATTCTTCACCTATATTTTCCGTGATCAGCCGGTCACGGTCCGGAATGATCTTTGCCAGATCCTCTCTCAGTTTATCCGCCATGTTCTCCACCTCCGTATATCCGTCATTGGGATTCTTCATGAGAATTTGTAATCCCATGCGCTCTTGAAGTAACCCTTGAATTCATCCTGGAAGATCTGCTTCGTCTCATCGGTCTGGAATCTCTCCACGATCCGCTTCACAGCCTTTGTATCTTTGTTCTTATCCTTGACCGCGATCAGGCAGAAATAACTGTCATCGTCATATTTGGACTCTTCGTAGATGGCCGTATCCGGATCGATGCCGGCATCCAGTGCATAGTTGCCGTTGACGACGGCCGCATCTACATCCGCCAGTGCCGAAGGTACATCCGATGCATTCATCTCCACGATGTCGATTTGCTTATTATATTTCGTGATATCGCTGACTTCAGGATTTGCGCCGGCATCATCGGAAAGCTCGATCAGTCCCGCGTTTGCCAGCAGCTTCAGCGCACGACCGCCATTGGATGCATCATCCGGAATGGCAATCTGATCACCGTCCTGAATCTCACTGACATCATCATATTTATTCGAATACAGATTCATCGCGATGATGAAGGTATCTCCCGCAGAGACGAGATCGTCCCAGCCCTGATCAGCCTTCGTCGCATCAAGAAAAGCATGATGCTGATGCGAGGTGATAGTCAGCTCGTCATTTTCCAGTGCCTCATCCGGTGAAATGTAATCCGAGAACTGTACCAGCTCGATGTTGATGCCTTCCTTTGCCAGATCGTCTTTGATCGGGTTCCAGATATCTTCATAGATAGCAGCCGTAAGTCCTACTTTGACTGTCACCGGGTTCTCCACGCTGTAGCTGTCCAGCGTTCCCTCCGCCTCTGCGCCGTCAGACGAATCACTGCCGGCCGATTCATTTGCCGAAGGTGTTTCCAGAGAATCCGCTGAAACTGTGCTGACGGAATCCGCTGCTGATCCTGTGTCCGAAGATGACGCGGCGGACGACGATGCGGAAGATGCCGCAGAAGATGTTGCTGACTGCGCAGCGCCGCTGCTGCCGCAGCCTGCCAGTGTCAGTGCCGTAAGTGCCGCAAGTGCAAATGCTCCGATATTCTTTCTCATAATCTTTTCTCCTTCTTCCCCTGAATTTTGTCTGTCTCCTGCGCTCTAATGCGTATTCTTCTTCGCCACCAGGCTTCCCGCCAGCTGCACGCCGGTTACGATCACAACCATGGCAATAATGGAAGCAATGGTTACATCCGTCTGTCCCCTGTCGTGACCGTACCGGATCGCGAAATCACCAAGACCTCCGGCGCCGACCGCTCCGGCCATGGCTACAAGGCCGAACAGGCTGATGATCGTGATCGTCGTGCCCCTCGCAATGGGTGCGATGCTCTCACGGAGATAGACGCGAAAAACAATGCCCGGGCCGCTGCAGCCCATGGATTCGGCCGCCTCTATTTTCCCCTTTTCCACTGTGGCGAGTGCTGTCTCGACCTGCCGTGAATAGAACGGCGCACATCCGATAACCAGCGGAACGATCGCTCCCTTCAGTCCGATGGCCGTTCCCATGATCAGTCTCGACAGCGGCATCAGCCCCGCCAGCAGGATGATGAACGGAATCGAGCGGAGCAGGTTGACGATCTTGTCAAGCGTCTGATACACCGCTGCATTTTCAGCGATCCCGTCCCTCTTTGTCACGGTGAGCGTGATGCCGACGGCCAGTCCGATGACAAAAATAAACACGCCCGACCACGCGGTCATGACCAGCGTATCAGCGATGGCTTTCCAGAAGTCATTGCTTTTTTCAACCACATTTGGCATCCACTGTGCGATAATCTGTCCCACTTTTCAGCACCTCCACTCTGATATGTCTTGACCGGATGTAACGGATGGCCTCTCTGACGGACTCCACAGGTCCCTCCAGTACAGCCACCAGACCTCCGATCGGCCTCGAGTCCACATAATCAGTATTTCCGCAGAAAATATTGACATCGATGCCAAACTTTCTGGATACCTCGGACACCATCGGGTAATCCGCACTGTGCGGCTCCGGATAGGTCAGCCGGACTATACACTGATGATCGCTGATATCGACCAGCGGATCGTTCTCCGCGATCAGCTCATCGATCCGCGTCAGATGCATTGTCGTGTTCACGAAGTCTTTGGTGATCTGGCTCTCCGGACTGCTGAAGATGGAGAACGCCGTTCCCTCCTCGACGATTTTTCCGTGCTCCATGACGGCTACCCTGTCGCAGATCTCACGGACCACGTCCATCTCGTGCGTGATCAGGACGATCGTGATGCCGAGCTCCCGGTTCAGTTTTTTGAGGATCTTCAGCACCGTTTTCGTCGCCTGCGGATCCAGGGCGCTTGTGGATTCATCGCTGAGCAGGATTTCCGGATCCGTGGCCAGCGCCCTCGCGATGGCTACCCGCTGTTTCTGTCCGCCGGAAAGTTCGGAGGGATAGACAGCTGCCTTATCCCGGAGCCCGACCAGATCCAGCAGCCTGTCAACTTTCTCCCGGATTTCTTCTTTTTTTAATCCGGTGTGCTGAAGGGGAAAGGCCACATTCTGGAATACGGTTCTTGATGCGAAAAGCTGGAACTGCTGGAAGATCATGCCGATCCTCCGACGCTGCTTCCTCAGTTCCTTTGGCTTCAGATCTGTGAGATCGACCCCATCCAGCCATACCCTGCCGGACGTCGGCTGCTCGAGAAGATTCATGATCCTGACCAGGGTGGACTTTCCTGCACCGGAGAAACCGACGATACCGAGAATCTCACCTCTGTTCACTGTCAGGCTGATATTTTCGAGTGCTGTGAAATCGCTGTCCTTTGTCCGGAAGATTTTCGAGACGTTCTCGATCCGGATAGCTGCTGTGGTATTCTCACGCACATCGGCTGCTTTTTCTCTTACTGCTGTGCTCATCTCCGCATCACCCTTACCTTTAATGATTAATTCCATGTTTTCTTAGCTGTTTGCTATGGTATGCACTCTATCACAACGGGAAGGGTTTGTATAATCCAATAAATATATGCCTGGCTATAAATAGTTTTTATATGTATCAGACCACATTATGTACTATTCACTCTTTGCAGCCACTGTCACACATGGAGACTTCCAACCTCGCCAACCACCGACGCCTGCGGAGGTCTCGGTTTGGGAGTCTCCATGTGTTCCGTGGCCCTGGACCTGCATTTTAACCGCAATAAACAGACCACAGATATTGAGGTATCACAGCCGGAACATTTTCTGTATAATAAGAGAAAATGCGATTCAAGCAACCGCAATAACCGGCCTGACTGACGCCGGTTTTATACGGAAAACGGATAGGAAGGACAACAGCAGATGAATTATCAGACTTTCCGCGATCTTGCGACAGATGAAGAATATGGTACACAGGAAGAGATGGAGCGGGTATTTCACAGCGTCACGGAGGGCACCGATGAGACCTGCTGGTGCTTTAATGAATGCCTGGCGCCGAAGTTCATCTCCTGTTCATGGGAGAATCTGGAGCTTACGCTGCAGTATGATATCGCCACATGGATGCTGAATCCGGCCGGTATTGTACACGGCGGGATCATTTCGTCCGGATGCGATCTCGCCATGGGTATGCTGACCCGTTACCTGAAACGCAGAAATGACTGTGTCACCGTTCAGATGCAGATGCAGTTCATGCGTCCTGTCACCGGCAAGGGGAATTTTCTGGTGAAGGCGAAATCCGACAAGGCCGGAAGGAATCTGTATTTCATGAGTGCCCGCGTCTACCGTTCTTCTGATGCCGAACTGGCCGCGCTCGCCAGCGCAGAATTCATGTAATGATCATACACACCTGATTGATCAGCTCCGAACATATTTTCAAGGTTTACGCAAGATTAAGTATGCTATAATGTGAGTAAATTGTGTTTCGGAAACGAAACGGGGGAAAGGTGACAGAGAATGAACAGTATACTGACCAATCTGACGGCGTTTTCCGTAAAGCTTGATACGGCCGTGTGGGGCATTCCCATGCTGATCCTGCTACTCGGTACGGGAATCTTCCTGAGCGCAAGGCTTGGCTTTCTGCAGTTCCGCAAATTTGGAACGATCATGAAAAACACGGTCGGAAAGCTTTTTAACGGAAAATCCGCCAATAAAAAGGGAACGCTTTCTCCGGTACAGGCGCTCACAACTGCACTTGCGGGAACAGTCGGCACCGGCAATATCGCCGGCGTGGCAGGAGCCATCGCCATCGGCGGTCCGGGTGCGATCTTCTGGATGTGGATTGCCGCCCTGTTTGGCATGTGCACCAAATACGCAGAAATCATCCTCTCCGTTCATTATCGGAAAAAGAACAACAAAGGAGATTTTGTCGGCGGGCCGATGTACTACATCGAGAACGGCCTCGGCAAAAAATGGAAATGGCTTTCCGTAATCTTCTGCATATTCGCCATGGTTGCGGCACTCGGCACCGGCTGCATGACGCAGATCAATACCATCGCAACTTCTATCGGATCCGTATTCACGGCATACAATCCATCCATTGACGACGGCACGCTCCACATGATCTATATCATCATCGGCGTCATCGGAGCCATTCTCACGATCCTCGTTCTGTTCGGTGGTCTGCAGAGAATCGGCAGTGTCACGGAAAAGCTCGTACCTGTGATGGCACTGGTCTACATTCTAACCTCGCTGGTTGTTGTGATCACGCATGGCAGCAGGATCGGTACTGTCTTTGCACAGATCTTTGAATGTGCCTTTG
The DNA here is from genome assembly GCA_900318405.1 of uncultured Eubacteriales bacterium. Classification (GTDB taxonomy): domain Bacteria; phylum Bacillota; class Clostridia; order Lachnospirales; family Lachnospiraceae; genus Bilifractor. The sequence goes on from ONKP01000036.1 coordinate 33,294, forward strand.
AGCCATCGGCACTGGGCGGCGGTCTAACGGGCGTGGCGATTCAGCAGGCGATGCGTTCAGGATTCGGCAGAGGTATTTTTTCCAATGAAGCCGGCCTCGGCACGGCGCCGATTGCTCACGCGGCAGCCGATGTCGAGCATCCGGTAGAACAAGGAATATACGGCGTATTTGAGGTTTTTGCTGATACCATTGTCATCTGCACGCTGACGGCTCTTGCCATTCTGACCTCCGGCTGTGCGGGACAGTTTTACGGAAAATCAGCGGCAGCGGATCTGACGATCATGGCCTTCTCCACGACCTTCGGCAATAAGCTGGCCTCTCTCATCATTGCCGTGTGCATCACGATGTTTGCTTTTTCCACACTGCTGTCTTGGAGCCTGTACGGCGCACGCTGCATGGAATTTCTGGCCGGACCGCGTGGAATGGCCGTTTATGAAGCCATCTACATCGTCTTCGTTGTCATCGGTGCCGGCGTCAAACTGGATCTCGTGTGGAACTTGGCGGACAGTATGAATGCGCTGATGGCGATCCCGAACCTGATCGCCGTGCTGGCGCTGTCGCCTGTCGTTGTAAGACTCACACGGGATTATGCGCAGAAGAATAAGTTTTAATCCTTCAAACACGCTTTGCGAGATTGATTTCGTTATCGCGACGTTCGCTACACTCGATCACTCCGTGATCGGATGTGTCACTCAGTTCGCGTAAGTTACGCAAAAAGCCCGCGGCTCAATGTCGCGGGCTTTTCTGTATCTATCATTCTTCAAATTTAAATTTCAGGCATTTCTGTCTTCGTCATCGTAATAATCATCGTCATCGTAATCGCGAACCGTCTGCTTTTTGGTCAGATCCGGCAGCGTCACATCCGAATCAATCTTCTTCGCGAAGCGGTCATAATTGGTCATCGAACTCGTGACCGTAAAACGCTTTCCGCCGTTCGGCCGGATCACAAGGCTCTGGCTCTCAGCCGCCGTCTGACCGCCGTTCTTTTTTACCGTGCGGATCTCGCTGAACGATGTCTTGAAGCGCTTGCCGAATGCCGGCTCAATCATGATCTCATCGCCGGTGACCATGACACGCTCCACCAGCACATGCCTTGCAATCATAAAATACAGAATTCCGACAACGACAGATACGGCAATCTCGATAATCAGAACGACAATCTGCATTTTTTCGGAATTTTTCAATGCCAGATAACCGATCAGTCCACAGACAGCCGCCGCGACAATGACCAGAAGAATTCCCTTCATAATCCCGGACCCACGGTTCTTGACCAGATAGTTATCCGGATTGTCATCCTTCGCCAGTCTCTTCTCCTCGGCTGTTACACCGGATGTCTGTGCTGATATCGTAATGATCAGACAGAATATTACGCAGAGGATCACACCGATCCACTGCAGCATAAATTCAAATATTGTCTGCATGTAAAGCCTCCCGCACCGAAACCTTATGTTTCTGTAAACCCAGATACTCAGATTCTAGCATCAGCACGATATGATGTCAAACTGCACCAGTTTCATCGTTACTTCCACAACTCAGAGATACAGATGCTTCCAACCCGCAAGACCGCAGACGCCGGTGGTTAG
>ONKP01000070.1 GCA_900318405.1 uncultured Eubacteriales bacterium
GATCGGAAGGCTGTTTCACAGGAAGTTCGCAGCTCGGGAGAAAAAATAGAGATGGCATCGGAAAAAATATGGGTCACGGCTGTGGTCGTGACATATAACCGAAAAGAACTTCTGACGGCGTGTCTGGAAGCGCTGCTACAGCAGACCCGGCGGCCGGACCGGATCCTTGTGATCAACAACGCCAGTACGGACGGGACAGAGGCGTTGTTTGCCCCGGGCGGAGCGTTTGCGAAGCCGGAGATCGAGCTGGTCACCCTGTCGGAAAATGTCGGCGGTGCGGGCGGCTTCGCCGAGGGAATTCGGAGGGCGGCGTACGGCGGCAAGTCTGCCATCTGGATCATGGACGATGACACGATTCCGACGCCGGGGGCGCTGGAAGGTCTGCTGTCGACGTGGGATCATCTGCAGGCAGAGGGCGTATCCCCTTCTTTTCTTGCAAGCGTGGTGTTCGGGCCTGCCGGTGAGCCGATGAATGTACCGGTGATCGATCAGCGTACGACAGATAACGGCTACAGTGACTGGTATCGCTACCTTGGAGATGGCTGCGTCCGCATCCGTCAGGCGACATTTGTGTCACTCCTTTTTCCGGGTGAAATTGTGCGCCGCGTCGGATTGCCGATTGCGGAATATTTTATCTGGGGTGATGACACGGAATACACCAGAAGGCTGGTGCGGGATGCGGGGCCGGCGTTCCTGTGCGGACAGAGCCGCGTGGAGCACCGGAGATTCAACGTGAAGAAAATCTCTGTATTTGAAGAGAATAATCCTGCCCGGATACGGCTTTATTTTTATTATTTCCGCAATGCCCTGTATAATGCCAGAATCTACGAGGGAACCGGACGGACCGCGGGCCGTTTTCTGGGGTATCTGGCGATGAGCTTCACTGTATTTTTCAGAAAAAATCAGCAGCACCGGATGCAGAAGTTCCTGACGATACAGAAGGGCTGTTTCGCATTTCTGGCACACAGAAGCCCGTCAGGGCAGCCGGAGCGAAGGGGCTAGGCGTCATGGAATTGGATACACAGAGAGATACGACAACGGAACATGGTCCGCTGAAGGAGAAGATAACGGAACATGCTCCGAAGAAGGATACGACAACGGAACAGGGTCAGCTGAAGGATAAGACAATGGAACAGGAGCCGCAGAAGGATCATACATCTGAACCGGAGGTTTCCGTCATTGTCCCGATTTATAATATGGAAAGCTGTCTGCCGGCCTGTGTAAAAAGCATAGCGGAGCAGGGCGCCTGTGTGCGGGAGATCATCCTTGTGGATGACGGTTCGACGGATGGCAGCCGGACCGTATGTGAAGGGTTGGCGCGGGATGATGCCAGGATTCGTGTGATCGCAAAGGAAAACGGTGGTGCCGCAACGGCCAGAAATGCCGGCCTCGCTGTCGCGCAGGGCCGGTGGATTTCTTTTGTCGATCCGGATGACAGACTCGTGCCGGATGCCTTCGAACAGCTGCTGTCCGCGGCTGATGCAGAGACGGAAATCATCTGCGCCGATTTTGAGGTGGTTTATCACGATGCGGCAAATGGGCAGACGGTAAAAAAGTCGCGTTTTTTTGCTGATGAGATGATGGCGTCCTCGGCAGAGGAAAAAATGCCTCTGTACAGGCAGCTTTTCGACACGCGCTACGGGCAGCAGAGGGAAAGCACTGTTACGGGCATCGGTGTTCCCTGGGCGAAGCTGTACCGGCGGGATTTCCTGCGTGAACATCAGCTTGCTTTTGATCCGTCGCTGCGAAGAATGCAGGATAACATGTTTAACCTGTATGCTTTTTGTGCCGCGCGAAGCATTCGGTATGTTCACCGGACCGTTTATCAGTACGACTATGGGCATACGGACAGGCTGCTCCGTTCCTTCAAACCGGCCTATGCAGATACGGCGCAGGCCATTGTCCTGGCGAGAAGAGAAGCACTGCAGCGGACGGGGCTGGAGAAAGATGAGAGAATCAGGCGGGCTGCCTTTAATGAAGCACTGAACCTGTATGCGACGGCCCTGAAGCGCTCGGTATTTCATCCGGACAATCAGATTCCGTTCCGGGAAAAAGCAAAGGCGGCGGACAGACTGAAGCAGACAGATGCTTTTGCCCCGCTGTTCCGTTCCGGAGCAGGAAAAGAGGCAGATGGCAGAAAAAACAGGATCTTCCGTTTTCTGGCGGCGAGGGGCTGCTGGCGGATCATATCGACCTATCTGGAGCGGTAGAACCTGAAGTTGACGCGCCCTGAGCGGTTATTAAGGAAAGCTTAATCTGAACGGGTATACACAGGGATGGCTGATCCTGAACGTTCATGTCTGTGGATGACTTATCTTATATGGTAGCAAATAAGAAGAACGAACCAGGACGTTATGGATGCGGATGGCATCACAGACGTCGCAGAGTGAATTATGAGTGAAGAACAGCGAATCATTTATTTTACACAGGAGGAGATCAGCACAAAGCCGCCGTGCGTTTCGGAGGTCCTGATTCTGAAGGATCTGGGTGTAGACGTGCGTGTGCTGACGACATGGTGCAATGCGGCGACACAGAAGCTTTTCCGTGAACGTGGCATTCCCTGCACCCTGATGCGGGATGGCCCTTCCACGCGGAAAAACGGACGCAGTCAGATGTTTCGCAAAGCCATGAATGCCGTGCGATATCAATCGATGCTGCACCGGTATTTCCGGACAAATGCAGACGGCCGCACCGCTGTCTGGCTCGGGACGGAAAAATCTCTGATGAGCTATCCGCGTTTCTGGAAACATCAGAACCGGCTGATCCAGAATGCGCTGGAATTTTATGAAAAGACTGACTATCAGAAGCGAATGAAGAAATACACCGCATTCGCGGATGTGACGACTGCCTGCGAGAGCCATCGTGCTGAACTGATGAAACAGTACTGGCATCTCCGGGAGGATCCGTTTGTGCTTCCGAATAAGCCCTATCTGCATCCGGGTAAAAGAGATCTGGAGGGCAGCACGCCGGAGAACAGGGAACGGATCCGGCAGATGGCAGGGAAAAAGGTGCTGCTGTACCAGGGTATTTTTTCACCGGACCGCGATCTGATGCCGCTGGCAAAAGCGCTGGCGGCATATGAAGAGAAGCGCAGAAGTGAGGAGACCAGCAGCGGGCATGATTCGGACGCTCCAGTTTCCGGAGAGCATGATGAGAACGTGAGATATTCAGGAGCGCATGATCCGCTGTGGCTGGTCCTTATCGGGAGCGGCGACAACGAATTCGTCAGCAAGCTGAAGGAGGCTTATCCGTACACGATGAACCTCGGATTTGTGCCGGCACCGCTGCACCTGGAGATCACCTCGCATGCCCGATATTGCGTGGCCTATTATAAGGACAACACGCTGAATAACCGTTATTGCGCACCGAACAAGATCTATGAGGCGGCGGGCTTCGGCATTCCGGTGCTTGCCAATCAGGTTCCCGGTCTGACTTCGACAGTCGGTGCGAGCGGCGCCGGGCGGTGTGTAAATTTTGATGATCCTGCGGCTGTCGCCGAAGCGCTGGATGATATGGAAGAGCATTACGACCGTTATTCGGCGGCTGCGCGTAAATTTTTCGATGACACCGACAATGCGGACACCGTCAGGCGAATTGTGGAGCGGGCGTTTGCGCAGAAGTAAACAGCGCGCTGAGCTGAGAATATTGATTGAGCATGAAAATACTGGTAATAGGCTATTATTATTCGATGAATCTGGGTGACACGGTCATCTGCGACTGCGTGGCATCCTGGCTTCGCGAGACTTTTCCGGCGGATGAGATAGTGATCCGCGACATTTGGGGCCGCAGGGAATATGCGGCATCGCCGGATGTCAGCATGCAGATGATCAGAAAGCAGCGGCGCCGTGTACAGGTAAGGACCTGGCTGACGCAGCATACGACATATGACAGCCAGCTGAAGCATGAGCAGTATGTGCTGGAAAAATACGGCGCTGCCATGCGTCAAATCGCGGAGGAACCCTGCGACCTTGTCGTATTTGCCGGAGGCCAGCTGCTAACGGATCTGATGAGCCATGAGCTTTCCTTTTATATCCGGGCATTTGGCGAACGGCATGTTCCGGTGTTTCTTCATGCGCTGGGAACCGGGCCGTGTCACAGCAGGAATCTGAACAGGGAACTGAAAGAGGCACTTCATTCGTCTTCGGTTGCCTGGCTTTCTGTGAGAGATCATCTGAACGCAGTGAATCAGCGATATTTTGACGCAGAGGCCGGATCGCATGTCGGTAATTGTGTCAGGAAGCCGGTTTCTGAAGTGAATTCCGGGCAGAAAGACGGCGCTGAAGATAAGGGGCCGGCTTCTGAGGAGAATTCCGGGCGAGAAGACGGCGCTGAAGATAAGAGGCCGGCTCCTGAGGAAAATTCCGGGTGGAACAGCGAAGGTGTCCGGCGGGCGGTGTTTGCCGCGGATCCCGGGCTCTGGGCTGCTGATGTGTATCATGTGAACAAAAAACAAAGCGCCGGTCCGATCGGTCTGGGCATCATGTATCCGGGCAGCATCCCGATGGGAAAAGCCGTGCGGTTCTGGAAACGGCTTATCTGCCTGCTGAATAAAAACGGGGTCCGCTGGCAGATTTTTACCAATGGAGATAACAGGGATCAGCTTTTTGCATCGTATATTCTGGATCAGATTCCGTCATTGACGAAAGAGCAGAGGGACAGCTGCTGTGCAGCGCCGCCGGAAAACGCAGAAGGACTGGTTCGTCAGATCAGCGGTTATCGGAGCATCGTTTCGTTCCGCCTGCACAGCCATATCATTGCGGCATCGCTGCAGGTGCCGTCGGTCGCCGTAGTCTGGGACGACAAGCTGCGTGAATTTTTCAGACTTTTTGACCGTGAAAAATATTGCCTGTCGGTATCGGACTCTCCGGAAAAAGTGCTGGAGACCTTGAGAGAGGTTGAGCAGAGCGGATGGCCGGAAGAGAAGATCCTGCAGCTGAGAGAAGAAAGCAGAAAAATGCTGGAGCAGGCTGTGGAACGTTATCACTGATAGTAGAATTTACAGATATAGTGCATGATTTCCTGGTGGATTTCACACATTGGGTCCTGGCATGAATTCTTAACGCAGATTTCTCATGCGGATTTTCAGACTGAATTTTCACATGGGTTTCAGTCACGGATTTAAGGTTAGGAATTTCATGTACGTATATCCGGCGAAGAGAAGGCGCGGTAGTTTATGAAGAAGGGTAAAGGCGGGCAATTAAAAATCTGTTTTGCGGCCTCATCGGGCGGTCATTATGAGCAGCTCATGATGCTGGAGCCGCTGATGCGGAAATACGACAGCTTCGTCGTAACGGAGAAGACCCGCTACAGCAAACCGCTAGCAGGGACGGATACGTGGTATCTGCTGCAGGTGAACCGGCGGGAGGCAAGTTTCCCGCTGAAGCTGATCGCCAATGCGGCAAAAGCCATCTCCATCCTGCACAGGGAAAAACCGGATGTCGTTGTGACGACCGGTGTGCTGGCCGTCGTACCGCTTTGCCTGCTGCAGAAGCTGCGCGGCGGAAAGCTGATCTATATCGAATCGTTCGCGAAGGTCAGCGGACCGACGGAGACAGGCCGTTTTCTGTATCGCTTCGCCGACCGTTTCTATGTGCAGTGGCCTTCCATGCTCAAATTTTATCCGAAGGCAAAATATGTCGGCGGTATCTATTGATCTCGACAAGTGGCAGTATGCCAGAGGGGCTGTGGGATGATATTTGTGACAGTGGGTTCTCAGATATTTCCGTTTGACCGTCTGCTGAAAGCAGTCGATGAGCTGGTCGGGAACGGGACAATTACCGAAGATGTTTTTGCACAGACGGGCTACAGTACCTATCAGCCGGTCCATTACGCATACAGTGCCTTCATGGACCGCGATGCTTTTCGTGAGGCAGAGGGAAAGGCCGATCTGGTCATCACCCACGGCGGCAGCGGCGCGATTATCGGAGCTCTGAAACAGGGCAAACGTGTCATCGCGGTTCCGCGACTTGCCGCTTACGGAGAGCACGTGGATGATCATCAGAAGCAGCTGGTATCTCAGTTCTCCGAAGCACACCTGATCCTCATGTGTACGGATATGCGGAAGAATTCGCGCATTACGAGAGCCATACGCAGGATTTCATAGCCGACATTGACGGTTATCTTCAGACACTTTGCTGAGAGATTGTTGCTGTGCCGGATGCGAAAGCGTGTCGAGGCTGGAAGTCTCCATGTGTGTAGTGGCTAGAAACGGCTGGAAATGACTGACATCATTTTTCCGACCGCCGTTGACGAACACGCCAGTAAAGCATAGAATAGCAATGGTCAAATTTTATATGAAGTGATTCTGGGGAGCCTGCACAGCTGGCAGGCTGAGAAAGATTGTCTGACCCAT
>ONKP01000063.1 GCA_900318405.1 uncultured Eubacteriales bacterium
GTCTTTCTCTGAACTCTTGATCCTGTAATAATCCTCAGCATCAACGCTAATCTCAACACAGTCCTTCGGCTTCGCATTTTTGTTGCTCAAGAGGACAACGGTCTCCACGTGCTGGCTGGAAGGAAACATATCTGTACAGCGTATCCTGTCCACGCGGTACCCATGTTCCATCATAATGGGAAGGTCACGCGCCAGACTCGTCGCCTTGCACGATATGTATATGATGCGTTTTACACCATAGGCAAGAATTTTCGGCATGGCCTTCGGATGGATTCCGTCGCGCGGCGGATCGAGGATGATCGTATCCGGCTCTTCCTCAATTTCGTCAAGCACTTTCAGCACATCGCCGGCGATAAACTCACAGTTATCCAATCCGTTCAGCCTGGCATTTTCACGTGCGGCCTCCACTGCTTCCGGAACGATTTCCACGCCGATCACGCGATGGCAGATCGGCGCCATCATCTGCGCGATCGTCCCAGTCCCGCTGTACAGGTCATAAACGGTCTGACCGGACACATCACCCAGATATTCCCGGACGTTTTCATACAGAACCTCCGCTCCCCGTGAATTCGTCTGGAAGAAGGAAAACGGCGAGATGCGGAAGGTCAGGCCGAGCAGCTTTTCATAAAAATAATCGCGGCCGAACAGGATATCTGTCCTGTCGCTGCGTATCACGTCAGCCACAGAATCATTGACCGTATGCAGGATGCCGATGATCGTTCCCTCCATTGGCAGCTGCCGGAGGCCTGCAGCAAACGACTGCAGTACTGCATCCTCCTCAGGTAAAATGTTCTCGCTCCCGCTTCCCCGATTCAGTGTCCGGGCACTGTCAGATTCTCCAGCGCATCCCGGTTCCCATGTCGACGCCATGCCGGCCTCTTCTCCCGCAACCAGTTTATCATGCAGTGGAAACTGCGACGTTGTCACCAGATCCACAAGGATCTCACCCGTCATGGCAGCTCTCCGGATCAGCAGATGACGAAGATACCCCTGATGTGTGACCCGATGCATATAGGTCCATCCCTGTTCCGTACAGAAACGAAGCGTATATGCCGTTATCAGGTTGAAATCCGAATGCACGATCTGGCAGTCCGTTGCCGTCAGGATATCATACGTACTGCCCTTTTTATGCAGACCAAGGGTGAGCGGCCCGTCCTTCACCGCATCACCGAAGGAAAACTCCATCTTGTTCCGGTAGTGATCTGCAAGGGGGCTGCCGACAATGCCCTCAAAAGGCACCTCATCCTGTCCTCCTCTATGGAGCGCATCTGTCATGAGTTCCCGGATCTGTGCCGCCTTCATATCGAGCTGCGCCTGATAATTCATGGTCCTGTACAGGCATCCGCCGCACGCCGGAAAAATACTGCACCCGGCAGACTCTGTCTGCACGGGTGATTTCTCCAGGACGTCCAGCAGCTGCCCTTCGCAGCGTCCTTTTCTTTTTTTCGAGATCCGATACCGGATTTCCTGTCCCGGTATCCCGTTCTTCACTACTACACGGAGTTCTCCTGTGTTTCCTGCGCTTCCTGTGTTTCCTGTGTCTTCCGTATTTCCCGGCACATCAATCGGTACCGAATCTCTGATGCACGTATCAACTGTCACGATCCCTCTGTTCGGATACAGCACTCTTGTTATCACGCCGGTACAGACGTCACCTTTTTTTAATGCCATTACAAATCCATCCTGTCATTTATTTTTTGCAGGTGTCACACCGCTGTTTTCTGCCTGAATTCCGGCGTTTTACGGATTACGATCAATGCATTTACAGATCACAAGCAGCCTGTTATGCATCATCAGTTCAAGCATTTAACAGATCACAAGCAGCCTGTTATGCATCAGTTATGCATCATCAGTTCAAGCATTTAACAGATCACAAGCAGCCTGTTATGCATCAGTTTCAGCATTTTTGCCATCATCGGCAGATTTTTCTGCAGCAGATTCGGCTTTCTCATCACCAGCGCCTGCGTCTTCAGCATCACCGTTTTTTTCCACCGGCGCATCCTCGTCCTCAAAGTAGTCGTCAAAATCATCCTTGTAGTCATCATCCGAATACTCGTTCAGATAATCAGGCATGAAATATTTGTACAGGGCATAGCCGATGCCCACTGCTGCTGTTACCACGCCGACGGCAGTCAGCGCATTCAGAAGTGCACTGCTCTTTTTCTCATTATTTTTTTTCATGACTCTCTCTGCCTCCCGCTCTTCGTTCTTTTTCAATGCCTTACGGATATCCTTTGTCACGTCGTGAATCTCATTCGTTGCTCTCGCTACCAGCTTCAGTGTATTCTGCCAGTCTTCCATCTTTCCATACCTCCGATCCTATACTGTCGTCTTTCCCCTGCCCCGAATTTAATATATTTTAGCCTAAATGCAGCATGGTTTGCAAGGTATCGCCCGGGATACGCCCACATACATCCGAGACAGATCCGCGAAAGGTCTGAGGCAGGGTCTGCGAGATAGGTCTGATGCAGGCTCTGCGAGATAGGTCTGATGCAGGCTCTGCGAGATAGGTCTGAGCGAGATAGGTCTGAGACAGGCCTGAGATATAGCAACATTTCCAAAATTTCTTATTGACAACCCATGATTATGCATTATATAATAGCAAAGCGGTTTCAAGAAAAACCCGCAACAACATATGGGATCTTAGCTCAGCTGGGAGAGCATCTGCCTTACAAGCAGAGGGTCACAGGTTCGAGCCCTGTAGGTCCCATATATATGGCGGAATAGCTCAGTTGGCTAGAGCATGCGGTTCATACCCGCAGTGTCGAGAGTTCAAGTCTCCCTTCCGCTACTGCATAAACAGCTGTATCCGTTTTCCGGATGCAGCTGTTTTTTACGTAAACCCCATACGATAAATCGTGCCACATACTGTATCAGCTACGGATTGCTCCGTGCTTCGCACTCCCGCAATCCTACAGGTATTCGTACATTTTTCCTGGTAATTATTGGGGCAGAATATTCAGAAATGCAGACAGGGGATACCACCATATGGCAGTATCCCCCGTCTGTACATACGATCTGCAAAAGGATCAGAACAGGTGATTAGAACAGGTCAACGACCATGTCATCTGCGCCTTCAGCGTTTACCGTATAATATACATGATTTGTCTCCGGCTGCACATAAATCTCGATATTTCCGCTCTTCTTGCCGGCAGCAGCCTTTACTTTTTCAGCAATCTCTTTATCCGTAATATTTTTTCCCTGATACTGAAGCACGATCTCTGTTTTCAAAACGTTCTCCCTTCATGATGCATCGGTTACACAACCGACAGACAGAACCAGTAACAGAACAATTTTAGGAATTTTGATCGCATTTTGTCAATATGACAGCAATCCGAAAAAATTATGCAAAAACCGATGTTTTTAGGCAACCTGACTGTACTTTTGGCCACGGATCCAGTCTGCCATGCGATCCTGCAGCATGTCCAGCGGCTCATTCCCGCTGTCCAGCACTGCCTCATGATAGGCGACCACATCAAAGCTGTCACCGAGCTGTGCTTCCGCCTCATCCCTCAGATTCAGCATGGCGACCATACCATAGCCATAAGACAGGAAAGTACCTGCCCCTGCCGTCACGCTGCTGTATATGTCTTCCGCAACGGATTTCGAATAGTCACTCGAGAAGCCTGCCTTTGTGATCTGCCTTGCCAGATCATTCGTGCTCATCCCCAGACCATTGAATTCAACATCACCGAGTGCCAGAATCGCATAATTCAGCTCGTCCATCAGCGCCTGATACTTACATGCCTCTGCGCTCATGGGTGCCTCCAGCAAAGCCTGATATTCCGCGTACTGCGCCCAGCCCTCTCCGAAACCAAGGCAGTCCGTTGTGAGGAAAAACAATGACGGGTCATCCGCCAGTTTTCTTGTATACTCATACATATGTCCGGGCATTCCCTCATGTGCAAGGGTCGTATACAGCGTAATCTTATCATCGACAGAGTTGCTGATCCGGATGATATTGTTATCCGTGGGATGCGTCAGCGTCGGCATGAGGTAGTAAGCAGCTACATTCCCGCTCTCCTGATCGCCCTCCAGATAACTGAAGGAATACGATACATCCGGTCCGGAGGGATAATCCTGCATATGTTTTTCCAGATAATCCATCATGGCCTTCGCATCCGCCAGGTACGGCTCCTCTGTTATCGCGCTTTCATCCATCACCCCCGCTAAAGCATACAGATGGGCAGAGATTTCCTCGATCTCACCCTGCAACTCTGATGCGATATCGTCGAGGTCCGCATCATAGCCGAGAATGTCCCTCACCATCACCTGATAATAATCGGCGCCGCCCTTCAGAGAGCAAAGCGTATCGTCGCCGTCCCGCGATCCCTGCATACCCTTCAGCGCATCCTCCGTGTCCTGAAAGGAAGGGATGATACCGTTGATCACGGAGTCCTTCAGTTTATTTTTCAGCTCCTGTTTATCAGCCTCCGAGATACCGTCAAAAGCATCCAGCGCGTCCTCATAATGCAGGATCGTGCTGCAGCCCTCCCCCGCATCGCAATATGTCTCGATTTCAGAGCACACATTGTCCAGCTCGGCATCCGTAATGAAATAGCCTGCATCTGCCTGCTTCTTCGTAACCTTCACGACACTGGCGAGGTAATCCGGTACGCTGTCCGCCAGATCAATGAAATCCTTAAAATCCTCTTCCGAGTAAAAAATAAAGTTGCCGAGACTGCTGATGATGCCGGAAACAGCATCCCCGCTGCCGCTGAAATACATCTGAAAATACGGCTGCCGGTTCATGACATAGGTGTTTTCCAGATAACGCTCGAAGATCGTGTATTTTTCCTGCTGGGATGCTGTCAAAGCATCATAATCATACGCCCGCAGTTCATCAAGAACTTCTTTGCAGTAATCGGCCGTGTCGTCAAAATCGCTGAAGGCTGCTTCACCGAATGTCGGATCCGGTTTCTCCAGTCCGGCAGAAGCGTAATCATCCCCGTAATACTGCTGTACGGAGGTGTAGCTGTCACTGATCATATCCAGACAGCTGTCCTCGAGAAAGTCGTCGAAGCCTTCGGTTTTTGTTCCCTTTTTACCGGATGCTTCCACCTCCGCATAAAAGTCAGCGACCGTATCCTGCTGCGCACCGGATTTCCCGGAATCACTCTCTGAAGAGGACTGGACATTCTCCGAAGAAGATGGGGCACTCTCTGAAGATGCCCCGCTGTCCTGTCCGTCCCCTGCGGATGATCCCGTGGAATCCTCTCCGCTTTCCGGTCCTGCTGCCACAGAGGATGAAGATTCGCTTTCCTCTGCTTCCTCCCGGAGCAGCAGCTCCAGCGGCGAACTGCAGGCGCTCATGCCGGCAGATGATGCAGCAAGTGTCGCGCTGAGGAGCAGCGCCAGCCATTTATTTTTCTTCACAGTTTTTTCCTCCCGCTCTGTATGGGAAGCTGCTGTTTTCATGAGAGACAGCAGCGGATGATGTCGTGATCAGTACCATTATATCGAACGTACCGATGTGAAGTCCACAGAATCCATATAAAAGACAGCTGCAAGTGTGCTACAATCGGAAGAAATGAAAGGAGATCGGCACGGCAGGCGTTATATCAATATGTCTGTGCCGTAAAAAGTGATGAAAGACGGATGGATTAAAGTCGGTGCTTCGACACCGGCACTCACAGTTGCCGATCCGGTGACCAACACTGACAGTATTCTGGAAGAGATCCACGCTATGGACAGCGAGGGCTGCCGGATCATGGTCTTCCCGGAGCTCTGTATCACCGGATACACCTGCGGCGACCTGTTTGAACAGGAACGCCTTCTCGAGGAAGCTGACCGACAGCTGATCAGAATCGCGGAGCAGTCACAGATCATCGACGCGCTGATTTTTGTCGGCATGCCGCTTGAAACCGGCGGAAAGCTCTACAACACAGCGGCTGTCCTGAACCACGGAAAGGTCATCGGTTTCGTCCCGAAAAAATATCTGCCGAACTACAACGAATTTTATGAAGCCCGGCAGTTCACGAGAGCACCTGAGACCACAAGCACAATACAGTGGCACGGCCATGAAGTTCCTTTTGGAACGGATCTGCTGTTCACCTGTTCCACCATGCCGCGGCTGATCGTGGCGGCCGAACTCTGCGAAGATCTCTGGGTTCCTGATCCGCCGAGCGTACATCACGCTCTCGCCGGCGCAGATATCATCGTGAATCTCTCTGCCAGCAATGAGCTCATCGCCAAATACGAGTATCGCCGCAGCCTCGTCATCACAAGGTCTGCGACACTCGTCACCGGCTATATTTACTGTTCATCCGGCACCGGAGAATCCACACAGGATCTGGTATTCGGCGGTCACCGCATGATCGCGGAGAACGGAACGCTGCTGGCGGAGTCGAAGCGCTTCCTGAACCCTGACGAGAGCTCCCATACCGTTTCTGAAATTGACGTCAGCCGTCTCACAGCAGAACGCCGCAGAATGACGACATTCTACGGTGCGAAGGACACCCCGGAAGGACAGTCTCACGTCTCCGTTCCTTTTGCGCTGGATATCCGTGAGACAGAACTCACACGCAGCTATGATCCGCATCCGTTTGTTCCGTCTGATCCCTCAGCCCGCGCCCGCCGCTGTGAGGAAATTCTGAATATTCAGACCATGGGGCTTGTGAAGCGACTGGCACATATTCATGCGTCAAATGTTGTCATCGGCATTTCCGGCGGCCTCGATTCGACGCTCGCCCTGCTCGTAGCCGTGCGTGCTTTTGACCGGCTGAAGATCCCGCGTCAGAATATCATCGCCGTGACCATGCCCTGCTTCGGTACGACAAACCGGACGTATACCAACGCCTGTACGCTTGTCAGCGAAACGGGAGCGACCCTGAAAGAGGTTCCCATTGAAAAAGCTGTCATGCAGCATTTTTCCGACATCGGTCACGACCCTGAAGTGCATGACACGACATATGAAAACTGCCAGGCCAGAGAGCGCACACAGGTGCTCATGGATATCGCCAACCAGAGCGGCGGCATCGTCATCGGCACCGGCGACCTGTCGGAATCCGCACTGGGCTGGGCGACGTATAACGGGGATCACATGTCCATGTATGCTGTCAATGTGACCATTCCGAAGACGCTCGTCCGCTATCTCATCCGATGGTATGCGGATAACTGCGGAAATGATTCCCTGGCATCGACGCTGACCGATGTGCTCGACACACCTGTCAGTCCGGAGCTCCTGCCGCCATCAGAAAACGGAACGATCTCGCAGAAAACGGAGGATCTCGTCGGCCCGTATGAGCTGCATGACTTTTTCCTCTACTACATGCTCCGTGCGGGATTTCCGCCGCACAAAATTCTGCGGATCGCGCTCCGTACCTTCGACGGTGTTTACGACAGGGAGACGATCGTTCACTGGCTGAAGACCTTCTGCCGCAGATTTTTCCAGCAGCAGTTCAAGCGCTCCTGCATCCCGGACGGCCCGAAGGTCGGGTCTGTCGCGCTCTCTCCGAGGGGAGATCTGCGCATGCCGACCGACGCCAGTGCAGCGATCTGGCTGGCGGATATTGAGGATACAGAACAGGGAACGCGTTGATGCTTAGCATGCGCACTCTCGTTCCGCTTTCGCGTCGCTTCGTGCTCATACATGTTTGCGTCGATCACGCATACAGTTTTCTGCGCATGCTTTGCATGCGCAAAAACTGCCTGCGTGTCGACGGCTTAATACAGAAAATCGTTCCAAGCTTGTTTACAAACCGTTCAAACTTATCTCACAGCGTGTACATAAACAAAACATAGTATAGAAGTTGTAATTGAGAGATAACTACAAAACAGTTTCTTTTTTTTACATTCGGTCACCTGGACCGATTTCTCCTTCCTTTTTACTTGACAGAAAGCCGTTGCGGGAATGCTGAACCCGCAGCGGCTTTCTGGATTATTACGCGTATATACCTGTTCTTCCCGAAACCGGATCAGGTATTCACATTTCGGAACCGGATCAGTACAACACACCCGAAACGGGATCAATTGTTCATATTTCCGAATCGGATCAGTCCCTCGCATCCGGCATAAATTTCGCGGAAGGCCGTTTCAAAATCCCTCGTGTACCACGGATCATCAATTTCATGCTTCTGACCGGAGAATTCGGTCAGCCTGTGATATTTAGCTGCATTTTCTCTCCCGCAGATGGCGGAGATATAGTACATATTTTCATCATCAAACCCGATGATAAGATCATAATTTTCTGCATCCCTGCGGGTGAGCTGAACGGCTCTGTGATCGCCGGTCGGAATATCGTGAGCCTTCAGCACTTCCCGCATGGGAGGATACATCGGATTCCCGATTTCCTCCGTGCTGGTTGCGGCAGAATCGATGAAATATGCCTGATCATGACCCTGCTGATGAATCAGATATTTCATGATCTGCTCCGCAGCAGCGCTTCTGCAGATGTTGCCGTGGCAAACAAAAAGTATTCTTGTCATAGAAAATTCCCTTCCTCAGATGCCGCAAAGTGCCGTATTCTGCGCTCCTTTGCAGGGTTTCTTCTTCTCTTTCAAATGTACACCATGAGCCGAAAATTCCGGTAGTAAGGCCCTGAGCGGCAGTGTGCGGCAGGCTTCCGTAGTCAGAACGTAGTAAAACCGGCCTGGCAAATGTACATTTTTTTATCTGTTTTTTCAGTTTACCATGATACCGGAGACGACAAAAGACCCGGGAAGCATTTGCACAATTGCATCTGCCTCCCGGGTCTTTCTTTTCTGTATAATTCTTCCGGTCACATTCATCCAGTCTATTTTTTGCCCTTATCCGAATTTCACATTGCTCTCGATGCTGAAGTCCGTTCCATTCAGCCGGTCAAGTTCCACTCGCGCGCTGTTTATCTCCGACAGTCTCCGCAGTTCATTTTCCGCATCCTCCAGTCCCAGATGCGTGTAGGTATTCATCGTTACGCTGATGTCCGAATGGCCCATCAGGTACTGTAGCGTCTTCGGATTCATCCCCGCCCTTGCCATGTTCGAGCAGTAGGTGTGGCGGCATACATGTGGCGTAATCGCCGGCATCTGTACTCTGTAGATCTCATTGTAACGGTTGACCGCATTCCGAAAATAGCGCTCACAGTGCAGGGCGACCAGAGGTTTTCCATTCTTGTCGTAGTAAAGAAAACCGGTGTATCCCTCTATCATCGGCTCGGGCTTCGGCGGCCTGCGGCTTTCCAATATACTTTGAAATCAGGCATACACATCGCCTGTCATCGGGATCCGGCGGGTGCCCGCGTTTGTCTTCGTTGTCTCAATGACGTACCTGCTGTCGCCCCTTCTCTGCAGCTGATGATCCACGTTCAGAATCTGCTTCTCCATATCAAGGTCTTTTACCGTCAGACCGCAGAACTCTGAAATCCGAAGCCCAGTATGAAACAGAATATAAAAGGCTTCGTAGTATTTGTAGTAGCAGTTATCGTCATGAACAAATTTCAGGAACTTTTCCATCTCCTTCTTTGAAATTGCTTCCCTTCGCCCCCGGTCATCGATCAGCACCGACGCCATCTGAAAATCGAAAGGATTCAGCCGGATCACTTCATCGTCTACCGCCATCTGAAACGCCGGTCTCAGGACTCCCCGGATGGTGTGAATCGAGCTGTAGCTTTTTCCGGAATTCTGCAGGCAGGGGATCATCTTTCTGAACTTTTCTATCAAAGACAATTTCTTCTACTGCTTTTATGCATTCATCCGTGCACTTCTGGATATCCTTACTCCAAAATCGTAAAACC
>ONKP01000014.1 GCA_900318405.1 uncultured Eubacteriales bacterium
GATCGGGTTGCAGCTGATCGGCCCCGCATTTTCAGAACCCACGCTATACCGAATCGGAAACTGCTTGGAACGCATCACAGCTAAGAAAGGAGGCACGCTTTCATGAATACGTCCGCTTATGAAATGGTCATTGGCTTAGAAGTCCACGTTGAATTAAAAACAAAGAGTAAGATCTTTTGCTCCTGCTCCACAGCCTTCGGCGCAGCACCGAATACACAGTGCTGCCCTGTCTGCACCGGCATGCCGGGAACGCTTCCCGTTCTCAATGAACAGGTGGTTCGCTATGCGGTTTTAGCTGGCATGGCTACCAACTGCACCATCGCCTCGTTCTCAAAACAGGACCGCAAAAATTACTTTTACCCTGACCTTCCGAAAGCATACCAGATCTCCCAATACGATCTCCCGCTATGCGAGCACGGTTATTTGGATATTGAGGACGAAAAGGGTACCAAACGCATCGGCATTACGCGCATCCACATCGAGGAGGATGCCGGCAAGCTGGTGCATACCGACTACGGCTCCGGCGCAGACTGCAACCGCTGCGGCGTTCCGCTGATCGAGATCGTATCCGAGCCGGATATGCGTGATGATGAAGAGGTCATCCAGTATCTGGAGTCGCTTCGCATGATCGCGCAGTACATCGGTGCTTCCGACTGCAAGCTGCAGGAGGGTTCCATGCGGGCTGATGTCAATCTCTCTGTCCGCGAGCAGGGAGCAGAGGCATTCGGCACGAGGACCGAGACGAAAAATCTCTCTTCGTTCAGCGCGATCTCTCACATGATCCAGAACGAGACGACGCGTCAGATCGATCTGCTGGAATCCGGACGCCCTGTGGTGCAGGAAACCCGTCACTGGAATGAGGATGCACAGTCATCCTACGCGATGCGCAGCAAGGAAAATGCACAGGACTACCGTTACTTCCCGGATCCGGATCTTCCGCCGGTTGAGATCAGTGACGAGTGGATCGAGAAGACGAGAGAGAGCCTTCCGGAGATGCAGCCGGAGCGTCAGGCACGCTATATCCGTGATTATGGACTCCCGGCTTATGACGCATCCATTCTCACCGGCACCAAGCGGCTGGCGGATATTTTTGAAGAAACCGTGAAAGAGGGCGCCAATCCGAAGAAAGCCTCCAACTGGCTTATGGTCGAGGCCATGCACCTCTGCAAGGAGAAGAAAATCGATGCGTCGGACATTGATTTTTCCGGTAAGAATCTCGCTACGCTGATCCATATGGTGGATGAAGGAACGCTGAGCAACGGATCGGCGAAAAAGATCTTTGAGGAGATCTTCGATCACGATGTGGATCCTGAGCAGTACGCGGAAGAGCATGGCATGAAGGTGGAGAAGGACGAGGGTGCACTGGACGAAGCGGTGAACAGCGTCATCGACGCCAACCCGGCTGTGGTACAGCAGTACCGTGACGGCAAGACCAAGGTATTGGGCTTCCTGGTCGGACAGGTCATGAAGCAGATGAAGGGCAAGGCAAATCCCGCCGATGTCAATAAGAAGCTGGCAGAGAAGCTGAATGCCTGAAATCTGAATAAATACCGGCGGAAAAGCCGGTTTGTCGGCATCCGTTTTATCAGCTGAATATAAAAGACAAGTGTATGGGAAGGAGAATCAAGTCATGGAAAAGATCAGGATGAAAACACCTCTTGTTGAGATGGACGGAGATGAGATGACGAGAATCCTCTGGAAAATGATCAAGGATGAACTGATCACGCCGTTCATTGATCTGAAATCGGAATACTATGATCTCGGTCTCAAGTACCGCGACGAGACCAACGATCAGGTAACGATCGATGCCGCCGAGGCGACGAAAAAATATGGTGTTGCTGTCAAGTGTGCGACGATTACGCCGAATGCCGCCCGCGTGGAAGAGTACGGTCTGAAAAAAATGTGGAAGAGCCCGAACGGCACGATCCGTGCCATTCTCGACGGGACGGTTTTCCGCACACCGATCATCGTAAAAGGCATCGAGCCCGTGGTCAAATGCTGGAAGAAACCGATCACAATCGCACGTCATGCGTATGGCGATGTATACCGTAATGTCGAGATGCGCATTCCCGGACCGGGAAAAGTAGAACTTGTCTACACACCGGCAGACGGAAGCGGCGAACAGCGCGTGACCGTTCACGATTTTGAGGGAGCAGGTGTCGTACAGGGTACGCACAATCTGGATGACTCGATCACCAGCTTCGCGCGCAGCTGTTTTGAATATGCGCTGGCGCGGAAAGAGGATCTGTGGTTTGCCTCCAAGGATACCATTTCCAAGACCTATGATCATCGCTTCAAGGATATCTTCCAGGAGATGTACGACAGCGAATATGCGGAGAAGTTCAAAGCAGCCGGCATCACGTATTTTTATACCCTGATCGACGATGCCGTTGCACGGATCATGAAATCGGAGGGCGGCTTCATCTGGGCCTGCAAGAATTATGACGGCGATGTCATGAGTGACATGCTTTCGTCGGCCTTCGGTTCACTGGCTATGATGACGTCGGTTCTCGTGTCTCCGCACGGATATTATGAGTATGAGGCGGCGCACGGAACGGTACAGCGCCATTATTACAAGTACCTGAAGGGCGAGGAGACCTCCACAAACTCTGTGGCTACGATCTTCGCATGGTCCGGTGCTCTCCGCAAGAGAGGTGAGCTGGACAGCATTCCCGAGCTTTGTGATTTTGCTGATAAGCTGGAGCAGGCGACGATCGATACGATTGAGTCCGGAAAAATGACGGGGGATCTCGTCAGGATCACGACGCTGAAGAATGTGAAGAAGCTGAATTCCGAAGAATTTATTCAGGCGATTCACATGGAGCTTGAGCGGAAGCTCTATGAAGTATAAGATTTGAAATGAAAAAGGCACCCGGAAGGGCAATGTCATTAAGTTAAGATGACTAGAAAAGATCTTTATATCAGAAATGATATAGAGGTCTTTTTATTTTGTAATAAATAGTTGACATGATTCATAAAGTATGTGGCCGCTCTTGTTACTGATTATTATTTAAGGTAACAAGAGCGGCCCTTGTAATTAAGGAAAAACTTGATTACGAGGAGGATTTTTTATGAGTCATTACATTTCACAAGTTACTACGTCTCTTGAAAACATAATTACTGAGCTATCGGAAAATCCAAGCCTATTTCTGAAGAATCCAGAAACAGATTTTACGAGAAATAGAAAAATTGATTTTAAAACTTTAGTTGGTATAACAATGAATTCTGGTGGCGCTACAATGAGTAAGGAACTTTTGGATTACTTTGATTTTAAAGCTAGCACTCCAACAGTATCTGCTTATACTCAACAGCGAGGGAAAGTGCTACCTGATGCTTTTGAATTTATTTTTCACTCATTTACAGAAACTAATATACCATCCAATAATACATTCAATGGATATCGATTAATTGCTTGTGATGGAAGTAATCTCACTATTGCAACAAATAAAAATGATTCTGAAACGATGTGGAAATGTAATCAATTTGGAGATATTTCTAACCATTTACACTTGAATGCTTTTTACGATGTTTTAAACAGAGTTTATTTAGATGCCATTGTACAAACGGTTGCAGAATTTAATGAATATCAGGCGGCAATAAATATGGCCGAAAGGTCGAATTTTAAAGATGTAATATTTGTTGCTGACAGAGGTTATGAAAACTATAACTTGATGGCGCATTTAATTAATAATGATTGGAAGTTTTTGATTAGAGTGAAGGATAAAAATAGCAATGGAATTGTATCAGCTTTAAAAATAGATTTGAAGGATGAATTCGATAAAGACCTATCAATAACATTTACACGAAAACAAACAAAAGTAACTCGAAGTGCCGGTTATAAATTTATGCCAGCAAATCAAAGATTTGATTATCTACCTTTAAAAAGTAATGATACATACACAATCAACTTTAGGATTGCAAGATTTCCAATAGGTGAAAATAGTTATGAAACGGTAGTTACAAATCTTGATAGATTCAACTTCCCCGTAGAATCGTTAAAAGATATTTATCACCTACGGTGGGGAATAGAAACATCATTCAGAGAATTAAAGTATTCAGTCGGGCTAACAAGCTTTCACGCTAAAAAGGTAGATTATATAAAACAGGAAATTTTCGCTAGATTAACCTTATACAACTACTGTGAGTTAATAACCAGCCATGTAGTAAACCAAATGAAAGATAAAGGTAATACAAAGCAGGTGAACTATACGATTGCTATCTACATATGTCGAGAGTTTCTTCGACATAAAAAGCAACTAAGTCCACCTGATGTAATTAAACTTATAAAGAAATACATACTTCCTGTCAGGATAGGGCGAAAAGACCCTCGGAAAGTCAAAACCCAATCTGCTGTAAGTTTTCTTTATAGAGTAGCTTAATCATTAACAATTATACAGTTACGTAGACAGACTAACAATCTGTCTTTTTGTGTTGTATAAAACCGAAGTTAACATAAAAAGAAGTTGAAGCTACACCATGCAATGGTGATAGCGACAACTTCTTTCCTTTTTTGTCATCTTAACTTAATGACATTGCCCGGAAGGGTGCCTTTTTGCATATAAAAAAACAGGTTAACAGCTGCCACAGCGAGCGGCTCACTGCACGTTACTCTGAGAGTTCTTCCCACTGTGCGTAGAGCTCTTCGAGCGTAGACTTCGCAGCTTTTTGCTCTTCGGTGAGTTCACGTAATTTCTCCGGATCTGTGGAGATTTCGGGCTTCATGAATTCGTTGTCGATTTCTGCACAGCGGTCTTCCAGCTGGCTGATCTCTTTCTCTACGCGGTTTATCGCATTCTGCTTCTTGCGTTGCTGAGCAGCTTCTTCTTTTTGTGCTTTCCAGTCGTTTTTGCTTCCTGTGGAAGTCTGAACAGGAGATGTCGAAGAATGATAAGCATTACTCTCAGCAGATGCGGTTCCAGAAGCGGTTGCCTCTGATGCAACTCCGGGCGTGTGTGCTGCAGCGCCGGAGGCGGTTGTTTGTGAAGCGGGTCCAGACATCTGTGCATCTGCTGAACGAATACTGTTGACAACTGCTGAGGAAGATGTCATCGAAGAAGTCCCAGGCTTTGCTTCGGCCATCGCCCGGGATTCGAGTGCTGCCCGGGTGAGTTCGTCGCGCTTTTCGAGGTAGTAGTCGTAGTTGCCGATGTAGTTGACGAGCATGCCGTGGGTGAGATCCAGGATGCGCGTTGCCGTTCTGTTGATGAAGTAGCGGTCATGGCTGACGAAGAGGACGGTTCCCGCGTAATCGCAGAGGGCGTCCTCGAGGATTCCCTTGGATCCGATATCCAGATGGTTGGTCGGCTCATCGAGAATCAGAAAATTGGATTCGGAGAGCATGAGCTTCGCCAGGGACACGCGGCCTCGCTCACCACCGGAGAGAGCCCCGATGAGCTTGAACACATCGTCTCCGGTAAAAAGGAACGCGGCAAGGACCGTGCGGATGCGCGTATTGTCCAGTGTCGGATAGGCATCGGAGATCTCCTGAAAGATCGTCTTGTCATCGTGCAGGAGCTGCTGCTCCTGATCGTAATAGCCGACGTGTACATGTGATCCGAACACAACGTCGCCACTGTCTGGATCAACCTGACCGGTGATGATCTTCAGCAGGGTAGATTTGCCGGTGCCGTTGTCTCCGATGATCGCCACACGTTCGCCTTTCTTGATGGCAAAGCTCTGATCACGGAACAGAGGCATGCCAGGGAAGGACTTGGAGACATCGGTGACGGTGAGAACATCATTGCCGGATTCGACTGAGGGGACAAGCCGGATGTGCATGTCCTCCGGGTCACCTGCCGGCTTATCAAGCCGTTCGATCTTGTTCAGCATTTTTTCCCGGCTCTCGGCGCGCCGGATTGATTTTTCCCGGTTGAACTGCTTCAGTTTTCTGATGACAGCCTCCTGGTGATGAATCTCTGCCTGCTGGCGGGCATATGCCTGCATCTGAGAGCGCCGAACGATTGACTTTGCGGCGCTGTAATCGTCATAATTGCCGCGAAATGTCATGGCCTTTCCATTTTCCAGCTCAATGACGCGGTTGACAATACGGTTCAGGAAATACCGGTCATGCGAAACAATGAGAACGGTTCCGGGATAGCTGCGGAGATAGCCTTCCAGCCATTCCACGGAGGACATGTCCAGGTGGTTGGTCGGCTCGTCGAGCAGCAGAAGATCAGGCTTTGTCAGAAGCAGACGTCCGAGAACAACGCGTGTCTTCTGACCGCCTGAGAGCGTGGAGAGAGGACGGCTGTAATCCTCATCCGTAAAGCCAAGGCCGCGGAGAACACCGGTGATCTCACTCTCAGCCGCGTAACCGTTGTCCATTTCAAAAGCATGTGTCAGCTGCGTATACCGGTCCAGCAGACGGGCGCGCTCATCGCCCTCCGCCGTCTGCATCAGTTCCTCCGTTTCGTGAATCTCCTTCTCCATATCAAACAGATACTGTCTGGACTTGCGCACTTCTTCGTAGATCGTGCAGTCCTCTTCCATATCCTGATACTGCGCGAGATATCCGATGGTCTTTCCCTTTGTGATCGAGACATCACCTTCATCCGGCGCAAGTTCACCGACGATGATTCTCAGGATGGTGGATTTTCCTGCACCATTGACGCCGATCAGCGCAGCTCTGTCGTGTTCCTCCAGATGGAAGGAAACGTGATCCAGAATGTGTTCGCCGTCAAATGTTTTATCTATATTCTGACATGAGAGAATCATACATATCGCCCTTTCTGTAAAGCATAACTGGCAGTATGATACCACAATCAACAGGAAAATTGGGATATAACCTCTGAGAAGGAAAAAACCTTTATAAGTTTGTAAACGTTTTGACAATCTTTACAGTCCATTTTATAATAAAAAATAATACGGGGAGGTTATACCAATGGGAAAGAATATTTCGAAAGCGGTTGTCAAGCGGCTGCCCAGATATTATCGATACCTCGGTGTGCTGGAAGAAGCCGGCGTGGAGAGAATTTCATCCGGGGAACTCAGCAGACAGATGCAGGTGACCGCTTCGCAGATCCGCCAGGACCTGAATAATTTCGGCGGATTCGGTCAGCAGGGTTACGGATACAATGTCCGCTATCTGAGAGATGAGATCGCGAAAATTCTCGGTCTGGACCACACGAACAATATGATCGTTGTCGGTGCGGGTCATCTGGGACAGGCACTTGCGAATTATACCAAATTTGAGCGGAACAGCTTTCATGTCGTCGGTATTTTTGACGTAAATAAAGATATCATCGGACAGAAGATCAGAAATATCGAGATCATGTCGATCGATGTACTCCCGGAGTTTCTGCACACGCATGATGTGGAGATCGCAGCGCTGACGCTGCCGAAGGAAAATGCCAGAGAGATGGCAGAGGTTCTGGTGAAGAACGGCATCCACGCGATATGGAATTTTGCACATACGGATCTCAATCTGATCGTGCCGGAAGATGTGGCTGTTCAGAATGTCCATCTGTCGGAGAGCCTGATGCGTCTTTCCTATAATTTGAAATCTCTGCGAGAAAAGAATATGCAGACATCGTCTGATGTATCATCCATGCCATCTGAAATTGCGGAGGGGCAGGAATAAACGGTCGATTTTTCATAGCAGGGTCAGTCAGCCTGTGAAGATAAGCAGGGGAGCAGAGCATGATACCAGTTCTAACGGATAAGGAATTAAGAGAGGCGGACAGGCGTACGTCTGAAGAGATCGGCATACCGTCTCTCGTTCTGATGGAGCGGGCGGCCGCGGAGGTCGTCCGCGTTCTGTATGAGCAGAATGCTGATCTGTCTGAGACAGCAGTGTTCTGCGGTACAGGCAATAACGGAGGCGACGGTGCGGCGGTAGCCCGCATGCTTGCCGAACGAGGGGAGAATGTCCACGTATATGTGGTAGGAGACGAGACACATTTCTCTGACCAGATGCGGACACAGGTGAATATTCTGCAGAAATGCTCTGTGTCTGTGATCCACCTGACGGATGTGTCTGATTTTCCCTGCCACTGCACACTGATTATCGACGCCCTTTTCGGCATCGGTATCCACCGGCCTGTCGAGGGTATTCTGGCTGACGTCATGGATCGGATCAACCGCGCCGGGGCACCGGTGATATCCGTTGATATGCCTTCCGGTATTCATACGAATTCCGGCGCGTGTCATGGTGCGGCTGTGAGCGCTGATCTGACAGTCACCTTTACTGCGGCGAAAGCAGGCCTGTATCTGTATCCCGGCGCGGATTACGCAGGACATGTCATGATCAGGAAGATTGGCATTCCGATTTCCGAAGAAATGATGGACAGCTGCCGGCTTTTTCTCACGGAGGAGGACGATCTGAAGGAGCTCCCGCCCAGAGACGAATGGGGCAATAAGGGATCCTTCGGCAAAGTCCTTGTCATTGCAGGCTCAGAGGACATGGTAGGAGCGGCGTATCTGTCTGCAGCGGCCTGCCTGATGAGCGGTGTCGGCATGGTCAGGGTTTATACCCATGAAAAGAACAGAAACGTCATTGCGGCCCGCCTGCCGGAGGCGCTGATCACAACCTACGACAGCAACTGGACGCCGACATCACTTCAGCGCGATCTGAACTGGGCAGACACAGTGCTGATCGGGCCCGGTCTCGGTACAGGTGAGCTGTCAAAAAAAATACTGACGGCGTTCATGCACACAAACCACACGCTTCCAACCGTCTTTGATGCGGATGCACTGAATCTGCTTGCCGCTCACCCGGATCTTCTGAAAGAACTGGATTTTCCTGCTTCAGCCACGCCGCATCCCGGAGAGA
Organism: uncultured Eubacteriales bacterium; assembly: GCA_900318405.1. GTDB lineage: Bacteria > Bacillota > Clostridia > Lachnospirales > Lachnospiraceae > Bilifractor. The sequence continues at coordinate 8,771 of ONKP01000014.1, forward strand.
TGAGCCGGCTGTCGGGAATCAGTATCCCGGATATCCGGAACAATATCATCACGGTCGCCCGCCGGGCTGCGCAGGAAATGCGAAGAACCGTTGTGCTCAAGGATGCCCGCACGGTTACCGCGCTGCCGGACGGACGGTGCTTTCTCAACACATCGGGATGCAGCGCGCTGTCAACCGCAGGCACCGGTGATGTCCTCGCCGGCATCACAGCCGCCTTTGGATGCCGTTACGGAAAACTGGACCTGCCGGTACCGCCGGAGGCTCTCGCCGTGTGGATCCACGGAAGATGCGGTGAGAAGGCGGCGGAGAAATATTCCGCTTCATCAGTCAAAGCATCTGATCTGCTGGAGTTTCTGCCACACTACACGAACTGAATATCAGTCACGCTGTACTGGCGGACAATCAGAAATACATCTGTACATAGTATCATGGGTTGCCGGTTACAGTTCAGACGTTGCCAGATGAATGTATGGAGCTGAACTTGACGCTGTGATATATAGGTGATAAATTTAATGCATATGCGCTCAGCCGGTAGGCGGCCAAAGCAATACAATATTGAAGGAGAACAGGGATATGTCAGGACATTCAAAATTTGCAAACATCAAGCATAAAAAAGAGAAAAATGACGCGGCCAAGGGAAAAGTATTCACCATCATCGGCCGTGAGATCGTTATAGCGGTAAGACAGGGCGGACCGGACCCGGATAACAACAGCAAGCTCCGTGATGTCATCGCAAAGGCAAAAGCTGCCAATATGCCGAATGATACCATCAAGCGTGGTATCGAGAAAGCAGCCGGTGCAGCTGATGCAGACAATTACGAGCATGTGACATACGAGGGATACGGCCCCGGCGGTATTGCCATTATCGTTGAGACCCTGACGGATAACCGCAACCGCACATCTGCAGACGTCAAGAACGCGTTCAGCAAGGGCAATGGCAATATCGGCACACCCGGCTGCGTTTCCTTTATGTTTGAAGAGAAGGGCCAGATCATCGTCAGCAAGGAGGATTATGAGGGCTCCGCTGATGATCTGATGATGACGGCACTTGATGCCGGTGCTGAGGATTTTCAGGAGGATGACGACTGCTACGAGATCTTCACATCACCGGATGATTTTTCCGAAGTGCGGGAAACACTGGAGAAGGCCGGCATCCCGATGGAAGACGCCGATGTCGCCATGATTCCGCAGACAAAAACCGAACTTACGGACGAAACAGACCGCAAAAATCTGCAGAGAATTCTTGATCTGCTGGATGAGAGCGATGACGTTCAGAATGTATACACCAATCTTGACGGAGACCTTGATGAATAACGGCATCTGACCGGCAGTATAAGGGGATGTGGTTCTGCTCTGAAGGGGAACAGAGCCGCGTGATCTGCCGCAGATGTGATAAGGGGAGAAGGCCATGTCAGTTATACAGGCTGTTTTGCTCGGTATTATTCAGGGGATCACATCAGCCCTGCCTGTGAGCAGCTCGGGGCATATTGCGGTCATCAGCAGCTGGATGGGGCTGAATGCTGATCTGAGCCTGAAATTTTTTGCATTTTTGCATATTGGCACGCTCATCGCTGTGATCTGGTCATTCAGAAATCAGCTGGTGCATTTTCTTCGGGCACTCAGGGATGTTCTGCAGGCTGTTGCAGCAAATATTCTGATCTTTTTTCTGAACCTGACGGAGAAAAAAAACAGAAGACAGTATCTGCCGGTGGCCGGAACACAGATGAGAAAGGCATCCCTGCTATTTCTTGAGATGCTCCTTTCCAGTGTTGTGGTCTGCCTGATCTTCCGACGCATGGCGGAATCGGTCGCTGGCAATCTTCTCGTCACTGCGATGGGATTTCTTGTCACGGCACTGCTGCTTTTTGTTTCTTCGTATTCCGTGAGAAAGAGGAGAAAGCTCTCGGCAATTCATGCGAGTGACGGACTGATCGCCGGTGCCTTTCAGGGACTTTCCGTATTTCCCGGCATTTCGCGCTTCGGTATCCTGTATTCCGCAGAAGGAATTCTCGGATTTTCACCAAAGCTCCGGGTCATGATGGCCTATCTGATGGCTGTTCCCATGATTGCGGGCGGTATGATTCTGGAAAAATTCAACGGCACAGCTGTAGCGATCCGTGAGATCGGACTGTTTCCGTGTATCCTCGGGGTGATCGTCGCTGCAGTCGTCGGCGTCTTTGCCATCCGGTATTTCCGCAGAAGGCTGCTCCATGTGAGTGAACGGGCGTATGCTGTATATTGCGTGATCATGGGAGTGATCTCAATCATCACGTATGTGAATCTCTGAGCGAAAACCACGCATCCTGCATGTGAAATCCTGAGGGGGAAAACCACGAATTGCACGTGCGAATTCCTGAGGGGAACCACGCATTGCACATGCGAATCCCTGAGGGAAAACCATTCATTGTACATGCGAATCTTCGTGTGAAGCTGCTCGTGCTCTGAACAATGTCACAAACGGTAACACAAATATGCCATTCGGTCCGGCTGATCTGTCGCTCTGCGATCCCTTCAGCCGGCATGTTATAAACAGGGGAAGTAAAATTGTCACAGTCAAAGGGGAGTAAGAAAACCGGCAGCAGTACGGCCAGGAAGAAAACGTCAGCCGCCGGAAGCAGGTCCGGCGTAAAAAAATCCGGCGCAAAAAACAGCACAGGCAGAACAGGTGCGGAAAAGCAGGGACATGAGAAGAGCAACTTTGGGTTTGAGATAGAAACCGGGCTTGTTCTTCTTCTGTGTGTTCTGCTTTTTATTTCATGTCTGGGACTTGCTGGAAAAGCAGGTAAGGTAATCGGTGCCTTTCTTTACGGTATGTTCGGACTGCTGGCACTGATCCTGCCTGTTCTTGTATTTTATCTGTTCGTATTTATCTCTGTGAACAGGGGTGTACGGGGTGTGACGAAAAGGACAGTCTCTCTGACCGGGCTGTACGTGACGCTCTGCATTTTTGTTCATCTGCTGTTCTACGGGTACCAGGAGGGTGCTAAGGCGGCAGAACTGTACAGGGCAAGTTCTGTCAGTCATGCCGGCGGCGGTCTGGTCGGCGGCATGCTGGCACAGCTTTTCGCCTACGCTTTCGGTACGACAGGCGCCTATATCCTTGTCATTACCATGATCATTATTTTTGCCCTGATCCTTTTTCAGCGGCCCATTCTTGCCCTGGTACAGAAAAAGGGCAGTGAGGCCTATGAGACCAGAAACGACAGGATCCTCGCCAGAGAGGAAAAGCGAAGAGACCGTATGCGCCGCAGAGATACGGCGCGGGCACGTCGTGAGCGTGAGCAGATGATCCGCGACAAGCAGAGAGTACGTTCCGAGAAGGCGCGTGAGCAGTCGGCAGCAGCCAGAAGGGTGGATCCGCAGACGATCACAGCCTCAACAGGACGCGTCACGCCTTATCCGGCGAAGGAGATTTCGCCGATCACGGCGCCGCCGGAAATCAGAAGAGGACCGGTGGACAGAAGAGTGAACACCGGTGACAAGGTATCTCCGATTCCCTCTCTCAGTGCGGAAGATATTCCTGATGACATCATCGAAAATGGCAGAAGTGAGATGCCTGCGGCCGGCGCACAGAACCACCGGGAACAGCCCGATGGCAGGGCTGTCGGCAGGGATGGCACGGGTGCTCCCGCCACAGCCGGGAAGGGTGTAAAGGATCGCACTGACGCAGCAGGGAAAAATGCAGCTGCCTCTTCGGTAAAGACAGGCTCTGCAGCAGAAGATGATGATCTGGACAGCATGGCTGCTGCTGTCGGTTCAACCGGCATGAATACAGCAGCCGCGGGCAGTAAGGCAGACAGGAATAAAGCGACCGGAAAAGACGGAAAGCCTGATGCGATCGTGGTCCCTGAGCAGGAGGAAAAACCCTATACACCGCCGCCTGTTACGCTGCTGGACAAACCGTCGGGAAATCAGGTCGGTGAGTCCAATGAGTATCTGAAGCAGATGGGCGCAAAACTGCAGCAGACACTGCAGACATTCGGCGTCGAAGTCAGGATCAATCATATCAGCTGCGGACCTTCAGTCACCCGTTTTGAACTTACACCGAAGATGGGCGTCAAGGTGAGCAGGATCCTGAGCCTGCACGATGATATCAAACTGGCACTGGCTGCGGAGGATATCCGGATCGAGGCACCGATCCCCGGCAAGTCGGCCGTCGGTATCGAAGTGCCCAATAAGAAAAAAACCATGGTAAATTTCCGCGAGCTGATCTCGTCGGATGCTTTCCGGAGTCATAAATCGCCGCTTGCTTTTGCCGTGGGAAGAAATATCGCCGGTCAGCCTGTCGTGGCGGATCTGGCCAAGATGCCTCATCTGCTGATCGCAGGAGCCACCGGATCGGGTAAATCTGTATTTATCAATACTCTTATCATGAGCCTTATTTACAAATCCGCTCCTGATGAAGTAAAATTCATTATGATCGATCCGAAGGTCGTGGAGCTGTCTGTCTATAATGGCATTCCACAGCTTCTGATCCCGGTTGTCACAGATCCGAAGAAGGCCGCCGGCGCACTGAACTGGGCCGTGCAGGAAATGACGTCCCGCTATCAGAAATTCGCGGAGACGGGCTCCAGGGATCTGAAAAGCTATAATGCCCACATCGAACAGATGGATGTGCCGGAAGGTCAGAAGAGACCGAAGAAGATGTACCGGATCGTTGTCATTGTAGACGAGCTGGCAGATCTCATGATGGTGGCGCAGAATGATGTGGAGGAATCCATCTGCCGCCTGGCGCAGCTTGCCAGAGCCGCAGGCATCCACCTGGTCATCGCCACGCAGAGACCTTCTGTCGATGTCATCACCGGTCTGATCAAGGCCAATATGCCTTCCCGTGTCGCGCTGTCCGTAACGAGCGGCGTTGATTCGCGGACCATTATCGATATGAACGGAGCCGAGAAGCTGCTCGGAAACGGCGATATGCTTTTCTATCCGCAGGGATACCAGAAACCGGCAAGAATCCAGGGCGCTTTTCTCTCGGATGATGAGATCGGCCGCGTGACGGATTTCCTGAAAAAGGAAAACAGCGCCTCTGATGAAGATGGTCAGAAGGCCATTCAGGATGAGATCAACAGCCATACGCTTTCAGCCGGCGGAGGAGACGGCGGAGAGCAGGATGAATATTTTGCCGAGGCGGGCCGGCTGATCATTGAAAAGGACAAGGCCTCGATCGGCATGCTGCAGAGAGCGTTCAGAATCGGTTTTAACCGTGCGGCGAGAATCATGGATCAGCTCTGTGACGCCGGTGTCGTCGGTGAAGAAGAGGGCACGAAACCCCGCAGAATTCTGATGAGCATGGAACAGTTCGAAAACTACCTGGAGGGATCTGAATGAGAACCTGTAGTAGATGCGGTGCGCAGTTTCCTGATGATGAACTGATATGCCCTGTTTGCGGTCAGGAAGTGCAGCTTGTCCCTGACTATGTGACCATGGAGAGCCACATGCAGGAGGACGAGCTCCGGAAGCAGGAGGAAGAAGAAAAACGAAGAGAGGAAGAGGAGCGGGAAGCAGCCATAGAGGCGCGGAAAAAGGAGATCCGCCGCAATGTGATCCTCTTTTCCGTTCTTGCTGCCGTTGCGGTTGTCGCCATTATTATTTTTGTCAGCCTGGCCAGAGCAAACAAAAATACCAATTCCTATGATTACCAGTACGAACACGCACAGGAATGCTATTCGGACGGTCAGTATGATGACGCGCTCACCTATGTACAGCAGGCACTCACGCTGAAGCCGGACAGTGAGGATGCGCTGTATCTGGAAGCGCAGATCTACGTCGGTCTGGAGAATACCGATGAGGCGGAGGCAATCCTTGCTTCGATCATCAGCAATGACGGTGATTATACGGCGGCATGGGAGCTCCTCATTCAGCTGTACGAGAAGGCCGGGGATACCAATGCCATCGAAAAACTGCTCGAAGGCTGCAAAAATGATGACATCCTGAGCAAATACGCAAAGTATCTGGTAAAAACGCCTGTCATCGATCCGGATGGCGGCGATTACAGCGATGAATTTCCTGAGATCACGATCTCAACAGAGGGAACGGGAACGATCTACTATACACTCGACGGAACGGATCCGACGACGGATTCTACAAAGTATACCGGTCCGTTTAAACTGGGTGAGGGAACAACACTGGTCCGCGCCGCGGCTATCGCGGATTCAGGCGTGAGCAGTGATATCGCGGAAGCAACCTTCAATGTGACACTGGAAGTTCCGGATGCGCCTGTGATCACACCGAAGTCGGGCACCTATACGCATGTTGTCGGTGGTGACAGTTCTTCATCTTCTTCATCGTCATCTTCATCATCTTCATCATCTGAAGATGACAGCGATAAAAGCGAGATCACGGTTGATGTACCGAACGGATATACCTGCTATTATTCATTTGATTCGAAGCCGACGGAGAACAGCCTGAAATATACCAAACCCGTGAAGATGCGTGAGGGAGAGCATGTATTCTATGCTGTTCTTCAGAGCAAATCCGGCAAGCTGGGTAAAGTAGCCAGCGCCACCTATGTATATGCGGAGACGACGCCGACACCGACGCCGACAGCTACACCCAAGCCTACGGCAAAGCCGACAACGGCTACGCCAAACACGGTCGTAAAGCCCACGGAAGTCGCCACACCGACGCCGACGGCAACGCCGACACCGGAATCCACACCGACACCATCTCCGACGTCTTCGGCATCGTCATCAGGTGCAGGGGAAGAGCAGAGCGGTGACGGAGGCTGACCCCCGTGCATGAACGCATCTGCGCGAGTGCCGCATAGATGAGATAGTAAGAAGCAACTGCCCGGGAAACCGGGTGTGCGAATATTTTTCCTGGAGGAGGGAACCATGTACAGAATATTATCAGCAGAAAAACTCAATGCGGTCATCTACCGTATGGTAGTTGAGGCGCCGAGAGTAGCGGAACACTGCCTGCCCGGACAGTTCATCATCGTGCGGGCTGATGAAGAGGGAGAGAGAATCCCCCTGACGATCTGCGATTATGACCGCAAGGCGGGCACCATAACGATCGTATTCCAGCCGATTGGCAATTCCACAAAGAGACTGGCAGAGTTCAAGACGGGAGATTACTTCATGGACTTTGTCGGACCGCTCGGAAAGCCTTCTGATCTGGTGAATACACCGATCGAAGAGCTGAAGAAGAGACATATCGTCTTTATCGCCGGAGGCGTCGGAACCGCTCCTGTTTACTGTCAGGTCAAGTGGCTGCATGAGCACGGCGTGACAGCTGATGTCATTATCGGATGCAAGACCCACGATATCCTCATCATGGAGGATGAATTCAAGAAAGTCTGCAATCTCTATGTGACGACAGATGACGGTTCCTATCAGAGAAAGGGCATGGTTACCGTGTGCCTTCAGGATCTCATCGAAAAAGAGGGAAAGCACTACGACTGGTGCGTAGCGATCGGACCGATGATCATGATGAAGTTCGTATGCAAGCTCACTGCCCAGTACGGCATTCACACCGTTGTCAGCATGAACCCGATCATGGTCGACGGTACGGGTATGTGCGGCGCCTGCCGTCTGCTCGTTGACGGTCAGGTGAAATTCGCCTGCGTTGACGGTCCGGAATTTGACGGTCACAAGGTTGATTTTGACAGCGCAATGCAGAGAATGAGAATGTACAAGACTGAAGAGGGCCGTGCGATTCTTGCGGAGCAGGAAGGCGATACACATCACGGCGGCTGCGGATACTGCGGAGGTGATAAATAATGGCAATCGAAGTAGATATGATGAAAAAGGTGCCTGTACGTGAGCAGGATCCGAAAGTACGCGCAACGAATTTTGACGAGGTCTGCCTCGGATATAATGCAGAAGAAGCACAGGCTGAATCCACACGCTGCCTGAACTGCAAAAACCCGAAGTGTGTACAGGGCTGCCCTGTCAGCATCAATATCCCGGCTTTCATCCAGCAGATCAAGGGCGGCGATTTTAAGGGCGCTTATGAGACCATCAGCGAATCCAGTTCTCTGCCTGCTGTATGCGGACGTGTGTGCCCGCAGGAGACACAGTGCGAGGGCAAGTGCATCCGCGGCATCAAGGGCGAGCCTGTATCCATCGGCAAACTGGAGAGATTCACCGCTGACTGGGCAAAAGCAAACGGCGTAAAGCCGTCAGCTCCCGCTGTTAAGAACGGCCACAAGGTAGCCGTGATCGGTGCCGGTCCTTCCGGACTTACATGCGCCGGCGATCTGGCAAAGATGGGCTATGATGTAACGATCTTCGAGGCTCTGCACAAGGCCGGCGGCGTTCTTGCCTATGGTATCCCGGAGTTCCGTCTTCCGAAGGACAGGGTCGTTGAGAAGGAGATCGATAACGTAAAGGGACTCGGTGTAAAGATCGAGACCGATGTCGTGATCGGCAAGTCGACAACAATCGATGAGCTCATGGACAAAGAGGGCTATGAGGCAGTGTTCATCGGATCTGGCGCAGGTCTTCCCCGCTTTATGAACATCCCGGGAGAGACGGCACTCGGCGTATTTTCTGCCAATGAGTATCTCACGAGAAATAACCTGATGAAAGCTTACCGCGATGATTATTACACCCCAATCCACAAGGGTAAAAAAGTCATCGTTGTCGGCGGTGGAAACGTAGCCATGGATGCTGCGAGAACAGCACTGAGGCTGGGCGCTGAGGTACATATCGTATACCGCCGTTCGGAGGAAGAGCTTCCGGCAAGACGCGAGGAAGTTCATCATGCAAAGGAAGAGGGCATTGTTTTTAATCTGCTGACAAATCCTGTTGAGATCATCGAAGATGAGGAGACCGGATGGGTGAAGGCAGTGAAGCTGATCCGCATGGAGCTCGGCGAGCCGGACGCGTCCGGCAGAAGACGCCCGGTGGAGATCCCCGGATCCGAGTATGTGATGGACTGCGATACCGTGATCATGGCGCTCGGCACTTCACCGAACCCGCTGATCTCTTCTACGACAAAGGGTCTCGAAGTGAATAAGAGACAATGCATTGTCGCTGATGAGGCTACCGGTCAGACGAGCCGTGAGGGCGTATTCGCCGGCGGTGACGCTGTGACAGGTGCTGCGACCGTTATTCTCGCCATGGGAGCAGGCAAGGATGCAGCGAAGGCTATTGATGAGTACATCAGGAGCAAGAATTCCTGAATAATGTAATGCCAGATTTTTATGGCACCAGACAGAGCATATGGGTTCCAGGAGGAGCTCATATGCTCTTCGTTTGCAGATCTGCGATCCATCAGAAGCTTCCACAGCGACCGGCTCACTGCACGTTTTTCTGTCTGCTGATCATCTGCGAAAGCTGCCTGATGGATGCTGCTATCTTGTAAGGCGGCCAATAAACAGTATGTGATATCAACTATCATGAACGGAGTTTCTTCGGTTGAAAATAACAATAGCCTGTGTGGGCAAAGTCAGGGAAAAATATCTGCGTGACGGTATTGCTGAGTATGCGAAGCGGCTCGGACGTTACTGCACGCTGTCATGGTATGAAGTGGAAGATGAAAAAACGCCGGAGAATGCGCCGGCGGAGGTAGAGCGGAAGATTAAGGAGACGGAAGGTGAGCGTCTGCTGAAGGGAATACCTGAACAGGCCTATGTCATTGCGCTCTGTATTGACGGTGATACACCGGATTCCGTGGAACTGTCTGAAAGGCTCAGGAACCTCATGGTGAGTGGGAAGAGTCATATCGTTTTTGTGATCGGGGGATCGCTGGGGCTCTCAGAGCAGGTGGTGAGAAGAGCGGATGCGAAGCTGTCTTTCTCACGAATGACTTTTCCGCATCAGCTCATGCGCATGATCCTGCTTGAGCAGATCTACCGGAGTTTCCGGATCATGCGCCACGAGCCATATCATAAGTAATCACGAACTGTATCAAAAAGAATCATGAGCCGCAGCATCAATAATTACATCAGTACCGTTATCAGTGATGAAAGGCCGTGTCTGAGTGATGAGCTGCTTTTGTCAGTCGTTAAGAATCTATGACGATATCCAGGTGCGCCAGTGAGCCGAGATCGTAGACGTTGCCGGTTTCGAGACCGACGACCACCGGTCGTGTGATCATGGTACGGTTGTTCCTCACAACCTTTGCCTCCTCGCCATTGCTCAACTTTACGATCGAGTCGACCGGATAGAGGACCATCGAGGTGAAGAAGGTGTTCAGCACATCGATATCCAGCTGGTCTGTCATGGCGGAGAGCATCTCCACGGATTCACGGGGCGTATATCCTTTTTTATAGGGCCTGGTGGTGCAAAGGGCATCGTAGATATCGGCCACGGCAAGGATCTTGGCATAAGGCGAGATCTGTTCGCCGAGAAGGCCATTGGGATAACCGCTCCCGTCGATTTTTTCATGATGTTCAAGAACACCGAGCTTTGTCTGTTCACTCAGCGTGGGGATATCCCTGATCAGTTCATAGCTGTACAGGCTGTGCTTTTTGATGATGGCAAATTCCTCATCGGTGAGTCTCGCGGGTTTGTTCAGGACTTCCAGCGGAATCTTGGTCTTGCCGATGTCATGCAGAATGCCTGCAACACCTATTTCACGGACGTTTCGCAGAGGGTAATTCATGTTTTTAGCAATGACCATGGCGATCGTGCCCACGTCAACACTGTGGTTAAACGTATATTCGTCGCAGGTCTCAAGTTCCACGAGGTTCAGTGTGACAGCGTTGTTTTTGAGAATGGCCTTCAGAAGCTCGTCAGCGATCCGATCGGATACATCAGAAAGGACCGTCGGCTGCGTATCCGTGTACATCAGCTCCATGCCCTTCGTGATCTGTGTTTTGATCTGGCGGCCCAGCTGAACCTTCGGAGGATCAGGCCTGCGCTCACGCTGAATAGCCAGCATTGCTTTTCTGCTGATCTTCAGATCTTCTTTATGCTGAGACGGACGGTGGACCTGGATATCGATGTATTCAAATCCCATGTCTTTCAGTTTTTCGATGACATAGCTGTTCAGCTCGGCACCGCTGTTGACCAGATGTCTGCCGAGTCTGTCCTCAATGCTGTGTGCGCAGGTCATACCCGGTTTGACCTCGTCGATCGGCAGGCACAGCTCGTCCGATTCTTTTGTGTTTGTTATCTGTTCGGACGCGAAACAGTCAGAATCCATATGGAAAGCCCCTTTACGTAAGTTTGACAGGACATTAACGCCAGTTTTGTATCTCTTCATTTTATACCTTTTTGTCCGGCATGCCAACAGACTTATCTCTGTATTTCTGGATACCTCGAAACGCAAAGCCAGGCCAATACTAATAAAAGCATCCCTGGGATGCGTCGGACTTATACAGTATTTGTTGAGCAGGGGGTGCGAATTATGAGTAAAAAGTGTACAATAGGAAAGATTCAGAGTCTTTACGGGCCTTCGGGCAGAGGAAGGAAAAGGTTTGGCGATTATCGAAGACAGTATGGAAATACCCGGCGGGTATGAAAAAAGCATATTTGGCGCCTTTGACGAGTATGTGAAGAAAATTGAACGCGCCCTGCATGTGACGCTGATCTCAAGAGACGGGAAACTGCGCATTGTAGGGCCTGAAAATAATGTGAAGGCTGTGCACGGTATTTTTGACCAGCTGATCGGACTGGCGGCCGGCGGAGAGGATATTACGGAACAGAATGTCAATTACCTGATCTCCATGGCCATGGATTCACAGGAGGCGGATATTCTCTCCCTGGAGGGAGATGTGATCTGTCATACGATCAACGGCAGACCGGTTAAGCCGAAGACTATTGGTCAGAAATCCTATGTCGATGCGATCAGAAACAATATGATCACCTTCGGCATCGGACCTGCCGGCACGGGCAAGACATATCTGGCGATGGCGATGGCGATCACTGCTTTTCGCAATGATGAGGTGAGCCGTATTATCCTGACGCGGCCGGCTATCGAGGCGGGAGAGAAGCTCGGTTATCTGCCCGGCGATCTGCAGAGCAAGATCGATCCCTATCTGAGGCCGCTGTATGACGCTCTCTATCAGATCATGGGTGCAGAGAGCTTTCAGAAAAATATGGAAAAGGGTCTGATCGAGGTCGCACCGCTGGCCTACATGCGGGGCCGCACACTCGATAATGCCTATATCATCCTCGATGAGGCACAGAATACGACGCAGTCGCAGATGAAAATGTTCCTCACGAGAATCGGCTTCGGCTCCAAGGTGATCGTAACCGGCGATATGACGCAGAAGGATCTGGCTCCCGGTACCCAGTCGGGTCTGGATGTGGCTTCAAAGATTCTCCGCAATGTGGAGGGTATTGCCTTCTGCGAGCTGACGAGCAAGGATGTCGTGCGGCATCCGCTCGTTCAGAAGATCGTTGAAGCCTATGAAAAATATGAGAAAAAGTCTGCGAAAAAGCAGGATTACACGGACACGCGGGAGAGAAGGTCATATACGCGCAGTCATTCGGACGGATCTTCCCGCAGGTCACACCGCTGAGCGACAGAAGGTCAGCAGGATACAGAATGATGCATGATGAACTGCAGAAGGTCTGAAGGACTGCAGGACATAAAATAATACGGAAATGAGCTGCAGGATATGAGGATCCGAAGATGAGTTTCAGGAGGTCTGTATGATACTGGACTTTACGAATGAGAAAGAGCTGGCGATTCCGGAGAACTTTGAGCAGACGGCAGAGAAGATCGCCGATGCCGTGCTCCGCTCAGAAAAATGCCCGTATACGGCAGAGGTCAGTCTTACCATCGTAGATGATGAGGAGATCAGGGAGATGAACCGCTCGTACCGCGAGATCGACCGTGTGACGGATGTGCTCTCGTTCCCCATGATCGATTTCGGGACGCCGGCAGATTTTTCCATCCTGAGTGAGGGCGATCCCGAGCAGTTTGATCCCGACACCGGGGCACTCACTCTGGGTGATGTGGTGATTTCGTCACCGCAGGCCTTCCGGCAGGCAGAGGCTTACGGCCATTCTGCTCTGCGCGAATTCTCGTTTCTTTTTGCACACAGCATGTATCATCTGATCGGCTATGATCACATGACGCCGGAAGAAGCTGCCGTCATGGAGAAAAAACAGTCGGCTCTGCTGGACTCTCTTGGCATCACACGGGAAAATGATCTGCCGGACGGCGGCGTGCGCAGTGATGCACACTGAGATAAGCGGCAGAATTGGAAGTGTATTGTGCAGATGAGCGGATAAATCGGGAGTGCATTATGTCTGAATTCTTGCAGAGATGTACAACCGTGCAGAAAGGCAATTTGTACGCAAATTCATTCAATATACTATATATATAGCATGCAACGAATCAGAGAAAGGTTACCATGAATAATGCAATATCTGCGGATGAGCGCGCAAAGCTCGCCGATAAAAAAACAATCGTCATCAAGATCGGTTCGTCATCCCTGACGCATCACGAGACGGGTATGCTGGATCTGGTCAAGCTGGAAATCCTGGTGCGGGAGATCACAGATCTCGTCAACAGAGGAAAACGGGTGATTCTGGTCAGCTCCGGTGCCATCATGGTCGGAAGAAATGCGCTCCACGTATCCCGTGATACGGAGACCATAGCACAGAAGCAGGCTTGCGCCTCCGTAGGACAGGCTAAACTGATGATGATCTATCAGAAGCTTTTTTCCGAGTACAACAAGATCTGCAGTCAGATCCTCATCACAAAAAATACCATGCTGGACAATCTGAACAGGTACAATGCCCGCAACTGCTTCAGTGAGCTTCTCGATCAGGGCGTGATCCCGATTGTCAATGAAAATGACACCATAGCCACCTATGAGATCGACTCGCTCTCCGTATTCGGCGATAACGACCGTCTGTCAGCTGTGGTTGCGGCGCTCACGGATGCGGATCTGCTGATCCTTCTGTCGGACATCGACGGCCTTTACACTGATGATCCGCATGTGAATCCGAATGCCAAATTCATTGACACAGTTGATCATCTGGATGAAAAGCTGATGCACATGGGAAAGTCAACGACAGGGACCAATGTGGGCACCGGAGGAATGGCGACAAAGCTTTCTGCGGCAAAGATCGCCGGGATGGCCGGCTGCAGCATGGTCATCGCCAGCGGTGACGATTTCCACAATATTCACAGAATCGTCAACGGGGAGAAGGTCGGAACGCTCTTCCTTCCGGGTGAAAAGGATGAGTTCTATCTGATGGATTATCTGGAGACGGATAACTGAAGTGGAAGACACAGAATCGTGAAACAACACAAAACAGCAGAGGACAGCAGAAAACAGCAAAAAGAACAGGATATAGCACTAAAGCAACAGAACTGCAGAACAGCAGTAAGAATGAAAAGCATAATAACATTGGTACGGTATATAACAGGTATTGCATGGGTATGAACGAAGAAGAGATCAAAAAGCAGCTGCGGCAGGAGGTTTTCCGCCGGCGGGAGCAGGCGACCGATGAGGAAGTCAGTGAAAAAAGCCGTCGGATTTTTCGCAGGATCACCGTTTCGGAAGCGTACAAAAAGGCGGAGACCATTTTCACCTACGTGGGTTTTGGCCATGAAGTGATGACGCAGCCGTTTATCGAACAGGCGTGGCGGGATGGTAAGAAGACGGCTGTTCCGAGAGTTGATCCGCACAGACAGATGTCGTTCTGGTATATTCACTCATTTGGTCAGCTGAAGCCTTCGAAATTCGGCATTCTGGAACCGGATCCCACTTTCCCCGGACTTGTGCTGCAGGCAGATGATGCGAAAAATGTCCTGATGATCATGCCGGGCGTTGCTTTTGATCCGATGCTCCATCGCGTGGGCTACGGCGGGAGCTATTATGACAGGTATCTGAAACGGCACATGGATTTTGTCAGGTATGCTGTTGCCTTTGAATTTCAGATTTTTGACAGCGTGCCCTACGACCTGATGGACGTACCGCCGCAGGCTATTTATACGGAAGAGAGGATTCTTGGTCATGAAACTTGAAGAGATCGGAAAAAGAGCAAGAGCTGCTTCGATGGATGGTGCTGAGTTATCCACAGAGCAGAAAAACCGGCTGCTGACACAGGCGGCGGCTGATCTGGTCAGCCATGCGGAGGAGATCCTCACCGGGAACCGGGAAGACGTGGAAAGAGCACAGCAGAACGGCATGAAGGAAAGCCTGATCGACCGGCTTCGTCTGACAGACGGACGGATCCGTGCCATGGCGGACGGACTTCGCAAGGTAGCATCGCTGGATGATCCCATCGGCTCAGTCCTTTCCATGAACAGGCGTCCGAATGGCCTGATGATAGGACAGAAGCGCGTGCCGCTCGGCGTCATCGGCATCATTTACGAGGCGCGTCCGAATGTGACAGCGGATTCGTTTGCGCTCACTTTCAAGACGGGCAACGCCGTCATTCTCAAGGGCGGAAGCGACGCCATCGCATCCAATACCGCTATTGTCAGGGTGATCAGAAACAGCCTTACATCTGCAGGACTGCCGGCAGATATGATCCAGCTCATTGAGGCCACTGATCATGAAACAACACGGCAGTTTATGCAGATGGATCAGTATGTGGACCTGCTGATCCCGCGCGGAGGAAAAAATCTGATCCAGTCCGTGCGCAGAAACAGTCTGATTCCCGTGATCGAGACCGGTACTGGCAACTGCCACATTTACGTGGATGCGGCCGCGGATATCGACATGGCGGTCCGCATTATCGTGAATGCGAAAACTCAGCGTACAGGCGTGTGCAATGCGTGTGAATCGCTGGTGATTCACAGCAGCATCCTTCCTGAGGCTGCAGGCCCGATTGCAAAGGCCCTTACAGAAAAACATGTGGAGATCCGTGCGGATGATCGTGCCCTTGCGGCGATGAAAAAGGCCTGTCCTGAGGCAGTGCTGAAACCGGCCACGGAAGAGGATTTCGGTACGGAATATCTGGATCTGATCATTTCGGTGAAGACCGTGGATTCCACGGATGAGGCTATTGCGCATATCAACCGTTACAATACCGGTCATTCGGAATCGATCATTACGAACAGCTGGCAGGATGCGCAGAAGTTTCTGGACAGGGTGGATGCCGCGGCTGTCTATCTGAATGCCTCAACGCGCTTTACGGATGGTGGTGAGTTCGGCTTCGGCGCCGAGATCGGTATCAGCACGCAGAAGCTGCACGCGAGAGGACCGATGGGACTGCTGGCACTGACAACGACGAAGTATATCATTCTCGGGAGCGGGCAGATCCGGCCGGACAGTGCGGGATCTTCCGCGGCTGAGGTACCGTGCAGAGGCTGAATACATTTGCCATGAAATTTCTGAATACAGATGCCTCTGTCATCAACAGAGCGATGAGCAATTGCTGAGAGAAATTGCATGGAAGCATCTGTATCACTGGAAAATCCACTCAAATTACAGCCGAAGAACAGATGAATATACAGCTGCTCACAAACACAGGAGTATATATGTTATTTAATGATGAAAAATTAATGACCGGTCAGGTGCCGGCGGAAGAACCGGAGCGACAGGCATATTTCATGAAGAAGGCTGCACAGCAGCTGCGGGAGGTTTCCGAAAGGAAGGGACGCCCGCTGACGTTTGATGTGGTAACCTTTGGATGCCAGATGAACGCCAGGGACTCTGAAAAGCTGCGTGGCATTCTGGAAGAAATTGGCTTTGTGAAGACAGACACTGAGGAAGCGGACCTCGTGATCTACAATACCTGCACCGTCCGCGAGAACGCGAATACCAAGGTGTACGGAAGGCTCGGCGGCCTGCACTCGCTCAAGAAGCAGAATCCGGATATGATGATCGGTCTCTGCGGCTGCATGATGCAGGAAAAGCAGGTGGTGGAGACGATCCGCAAGAAGTTCGGATTCGTCAATTTTATTTTTGGCACCTACAATATCTACAAGCTGGCGGAGATCGTGTCGGAATCGCTCGCCTCACCGAAACGCATGATCGTGGATATTCAGGAAAAAGCAGAGGCGTCGGTGGAGCAGCTGCCCATTGACCGCAAGTACAGCTTTAAATCCGGTGTGAATATCATGTACGGCTGCAACAATTTCTGCAGCTACTGCATCGTTCCCTATGTGCGGGGACGGGAGCGCTCCAGGACACCGCAGGAGATCATGCGCGAGATCGAACGTCTCGTTGCCGATGGCGTGGTGGAGGTCATGCTTCTCGGTCAGAATGTCAATTCCTACGGAAAAACGCTGCCGACGCCGGTGAGCTTTGCGGAACTGCTGGATGGCATCTGTGAGATCGACGGACTGAAGAGGATCCGTTTCATGACTTCCCACCCGAAGGACCTGTCGGATGAGCTGATCAGCGTGATGGCGAAGCATCCGGACAAGATCTGCCCGCATCTGCACCTGCCGCTGCAGTCCGGAAGCACCAGGATCCTGCAGAGCATGAACCGCCATTATACGAAGGATTCCTATCTGGCGCTGGTGGACCGGATCCGCGCTGCGATGCCGGATATTTCCCTGACAACGGATATTATTGTGGGTTATCCGGGCGAGACGGAAGAGGATTTTCAGGAGACACTGGACGTCGTCCGCAGGGTACGGTACGACAGTGCTTTTACATTTATCTACTCGAAGCGAAGTGGTACGCCGGCCGCCGTCATGGAGGATCAGGTGCCTGAGGACGTAATTAAGGACCGCTTTGACCGTCTGCTCTCCCTTGTACAGCAGATCGGCCGTGAACAGACGGCGCGCTTTACGGGAAAAACGATGGGCGT
Source organism: uncultured Eubacteriales bacterium (assembly GCA_900318405.1). Classification (GTDB taxonomy): domain Bacteria; phylum Bacillota; class Clostridia; order Lachnospirales; family Lachnospiraceae; genus Bilifractor. The sequence goes on from ONKP01000014.1 coordinate 26,395, forward strand.
ACTCGTTGAACAGATCAACGAGCAGGACGCCTCCCTGGTGACCGGAAGACTCGATAACAATATCGTCGTTCATTTTCCCGGCGATGCATCTCTGATCGGGAAGATCGTGCCTGTCCGTCTGGACAGCTGCCACGGATTTTACTATCTGGGGACGAGGGCAGACAGCGATGCACTTGTGTCAGGGACATAAATCATTTGAGCAGCATGACAGAGATACAGATGCTTCCAACCCGCAACCATCCGCAGACGTCGGTGAGGCATCTGTACTCTGTAATAGAGAAGTATACCTTAACTGAAGGTGCCATGCTTTCGGCTATGTTGATGAAAATGAGGTAACTATGGCTTTATCACCTATGATGCAGAATTATCTGCAGACAAAGGAACAATATAAGGACTGTGTTCTTTTTTATCGCATCGGCGATTTCTATGAGATGTTCTTCGACGATGCGAAGATGGTTTCCCAGGAGCTGGAACTCACCCTTACCGGTAAGGACTGCGGCCTTGAGGAGCGCGCACCGATGTGCGGCATTCCGTTCCACGCGGCGGATACCTATATTGCAAAGCTGATCGAGAGAGGCCACAAGGTCGCCATCTGTGAGCAGGTCGAGGATCCGAAGCTCGCCAAAGGGCTTGTCAAACGGGAGGTCATCCGGATCGTCACGCCGGGAACCGTTACCAGCCCCGAGGAGCTGGACGAGACAAAAAATAATTACCTGATGTGCGTTTTCTGCACGTCCGACCGCTACGGCATTTCCATCGCCGATATTTCTACCGGACAGTGTCTCGTATCTGAGACGGATTCCGATCAGCGGCTGATGGACGAGATTCAGAAATTCATGCCTGCCGAGATCATCAGCAACCAGGCGCTCATGATGTCAGCGCTCGATATGGATGACCTGCGGAACCGTCTGAAGATCGCGATTTCCGCACTCGATGACAGCTATTTTGACGGAGAAGCCAGCCAGCAGATCCTGCTGAAGCATTTTCATGTATCTTCAATGCAGAAACTCGGCCTTTCCGATTTCGGCTGCGGACAGGTCGCCGCCGGTGCGCTTTTCCGCTATCTCTATGAGACGCAGAAGACCGACATGGAGCAGATGACGGCGATCACGCCTTATTTTTCTGACCGCTTCATGGTGCTGGACACGGCGACGAGACGCAATCTGGAGCTGACGGAGACACTGCGGGAAAAGCTCAAAAGGGGATCCCTGCTCGGTGTGCTGGACAGAACCAAAACGGCGATGGGCGCCCGTATGATGCGCAGCATGATCGAGCAGCCGCTGATCGATCCGAAGGAGATCAACAACCGGCTGGATGCCGTCGATGAGCTGACCGGCATGCCGATGATCCGAGATGAGATCCGCGAATATCTGCAGCCTGTCTACGATCTGGAACGGCTGGTCAGCCGGATCACCTATCGTTCGGCAAATCCGAGAGATATTGTTGCCTTCGGGAGCTCTCTGCAGATGCTGCCGTTTATTCGCCAGCTGCTCAGCAGTTTCAAGAGCAGCCTTCTGCAGAATATCTGCCAGGATCTTGATCCGCTGGATGATCTCGGCGGACTGATCAGCAGCGCAATCGTCGACGACCCGCCGCTTGCCATGAAGGATGGCGGCATCATCCGTGACGGTTATAACCAGATGGTCGATGATTACCGCTCAGCAAAACAGGACGGGCAGAAGTGGCTGTCTGACCTGGAGCAGGAAGAGCGGGAAAAGACAGGGATCAAGACACTACGTATCCGCTACAGCCGCGTGTTCGGCTACTGCATTGAGGTCACCAATTCCTTTAAGGACAAGGTGCCGGACTATTACGTGCGGCGGCAGACCCTGACAGGATCGGAACGCTATACGACGGAGCGGCTGCAGGAGATCGAACAGAAGATTGCTGGCGCCGATGAACACCTGACATCATTGGAGTACGAGCTTTTTGACGGTATACGGAAGCAGATCGCCGACAATGTTGCGCGTGTTCAGAAGACAGCGCGGGCGATCGCTGCACTCGACGTATTCTGCTCATTTTCTTATGTGTCTGATCACAACCGCTATGTACGGCCGAAGATCAATACAAAGGGAAAAATAGACATCCGCGATGGCCGGCATCCCGTGGTCGAGCAGGTTCTGAAGGACGATATGTTTGTGTCCAATGACACCTATCTGGACAATGCGGCGCACCGTGTGGCCGTCATTACCGGTCCGAACATGGCCGGCAAGTCGACTTACATGCGTCAGACAGCACTGATCGTCCTCATGGCACAGATCGGATGCTTTGTCCCTGCGGCATCCGCCGACATCGGCATCGTGGACCGCGTGTTCACCCGTGTGGGTGCTTCCGATGACCTCGCGAGCGGTCAGAGTACCTTTATGGTGGAAATGTCCGAAGTCGCGAATATTCTGAAAAATGCGACGAAGAACAGCCTGCTCATTCTCGACGAGATCGGACGTGGCACCAGTACCTTCGACGGGCTTGCCATCGCTTGGGCTGTGGTGGAATACGTCGCCGATACGAAAAAGCTGGGCGCGCGTACGCTTTTTGCCACGCATTACCATGAGCTCACGGAGCTGGAGGGCAAGATTGCCGGCGTGAACAATTACCGGATTGCCGTGCGTGAAAAAGGCGAAGGCATTGTTTTTCTCCGGAAGATCGTCGAGGGCGGCGCAGACAAGAGCTATGGCATTCAGGTTGCCCGGCTCGCAGGTGTGCCGGAGCAGGTGCTGAAGCGGGCGGAGGAGATCGCGAATCAGCTCTCGGATGCGGATATCACGGCCACCGTGAAGGATCTCACGGAGAATAAGTCAAAGAAAAAGGCTGCCCATTACGATACGGTCGATATGGAGCAGATGTCCTTCCTCGATACGTCGGATGACGACCGGATTATTCAGGAGATCCGGGATCTGGATATCCAGAATATGACGCCGATGGAGGCCATGAATACGCTGTTTCACCTGCAGAGTGAAGTGAAGAACCGGTGGTAAAGAGGTAACTATGATCAGAGAAATTCAGGTGCTTGATGAAACAACGATAGACAAGATCGCCGCCGGCGAGGTGGTCGAGCGGCCGGCCTCCGTTGTCAAGGAACTGACGGAGAACGCGCTGGACGCCCTGGCGACGGCCATCACGGTGGAGATCCGCGACGGCGGAACGACCTTCATCCGCATCACGGATAACGGCGCCGGCATTCCGGCAGGTCAGGTGCGCACTGCGTTTCTTCGACATGCGACAAGTAAGATCCGGAAGGTGGAGGATCTCGACGACATCGCCTCCCTGGGATTCCGCGGTGAGGCGCTTTCGAGCATTGCCTCCGTGTCCAGAATGGAATGCATCACCAAAACACCGGACGCGCTGACCGGTATCCGCTACACCATTGAGGGCGGAAAAGAAAAGGAATGCGAGGAGATTGGCGCGCCGCAGGGCACCACGTTTATCGTGCGCGATCTTTTTTACAACGTGCCTGCCAGAGCAAAATTCCTGAAATCTCCGCAGGCGGAGGGCAGTCAGTGCGCGAGCTGGATCGAAGAGCTGGCGCTTTCCCACCCGGAGGTTTCGTTCAAATTCATCATGAACGGACAGAACCGCCTGTATACGAGCGGCAATGGCGACCTGAAGGAGATCGTCTATCAGATCTACGGCCGTGATCTCACTAAGGAGCTCATCCCCGTGGACACCGCATCAGAGATCATGCACATTCACGGTTTCATCGCCAATCCGAATGCCTCCCGCGGCAACCGGAATTTTGAGAATTACTTCATCAACAACCGTTTTGTGAAAAATAATGTCATCACGAAAGCTATCGAGGATGGCTATCACGGCTTCCTGATGCAGCACCGCTATCCGTTTACGCTGCTGTACCTGGATATTGACAGCCACAAGGTCGATGTCAACGTTCACCCGAGAAAGCTCGAGGTGCGTCTTTCTGATCAGGAGCGCCTGTATCACGAGCTCTGTCTGGCGATTCAGAATGCGCTGATGAACAGAGAGCGGATTCCGGAAGTCAGCACCGACAAAGAGGTACGGCCGCGCGGAGATAAGGGCGTGCGCCTGCCGTTCCTGAAGGGCGGAGCGCCGGAGCCTTTCGAGAGAACCAGAAAAACATCAACAACTGTCGGGCAGATTGGTGCTGAAAAATCCTCAGGGACTCCTGAAAGGATGGATGCCGGAAGGAAGGCGATGCCCGGGGGCCAGGATGACCGGCTCAGAGACAGTGTTCCTGTTTACGGAGGGGTATCCTCAACTGAGCGTGCGGATACTCTGCATACGGACGTTTCAACAGCCGAAACCACATCAAATAAACCGGATGCAGATGCTGCGAAGACCTTTTCCACTTCTGTATCAGACATAAACGATGAATTGGAAACAGTCACATCCAATTCTGCAGTTGAACACATTGATTCCTCTGCCTCTTCAGATAAACAGATGGAATCGCAGCCTGATCGCCTGTCGGAAGTCGAAGGTTCCGGGCAGGATGTACGAATCAGTCAGACGACTGACAATCTTCCAGAAGCAATCGGCTCCGGACAGGATAAGACTGTGCGTACCGAGCAGATGAATATGTTTCGCGAGGACAAAGTCCTCTCCGAACAGGCGCGCAGACAGTTCCGGTTGATCGGGCAGCTTTTTGACACCTACTGGCTCATTGAATATAAGGATTCGCTGTACATCATCGATCAGCACGCAGCACATGAGAAAGTCAATTATGAGCGGATGATGCGCGGTTACCGCGAGAAGAAGATATCCTCGCAGATGCTGTATCCGCCTGTTATTCTGAACCTTTCCGCGCACGAGACGGAGCTGATCAGCCGCCATATGGAATCCTTCACAGACCTGGGCTTCGAGCTGGAGCCATTCGGCGTGAACGCATACCGTCTGAATGCAGTACCCGCTAATCTGTATGTAAAACCGGAAGATCTGTTCACGGAGATTCTGGGTCAGCTCGACAGCATGGGAGAGGGCGATCCGGCGGTAATCACGGAAAAAATAGCCTCGATGGCCTGCAAGGCTTCGGTGAAGGGCAATATGAAGATATCTGAAAAAGAGGCTGAGGCGCTGATCGACGAACTGCTCACGCTGGAAAATCCATATAACTGTCCGCACGGAAGACCCACGATCATCTCCATTTCCCGGTATGAGATGGATAAGAAATTTCGCAGAATTGTATCCTGATGCACCAGAAGCTGCTTCGACTTTATCGACCGTGGAAAGTATTTGTTCACTCTTTGCCATGCACTGTCATACATGGAGACGCATAAACGGAACAGCTGACGCCAGCTTTCGTCAATGCGACTGACGTTCATGAAATATGCAGGGGCAGAGGCGTAATCAGACCTCAATGCAATGAAGGAGATACTGATGGCAGATATATCGGATCAACTGAAAAAACCGCTGATCGTCCTGACAGGACCAACCGCTGTAGGCAAGACAAAG